>JAKFEZ010000026.1:0-4894 GCA_036675435.1 Ramlibacter sp.
GTCGCGGAAGATCTGCCGGTGCTCGGCCATCTCCTCGGCCTTCTTCTTGCCCATGGCGCGGCGCAGCAGGTCGGCGCCGCCGAGCGAGTAGCCGCCCAGGATCTGCGCGGTCTGCATCACCTGTTCCTGGTAGACCATGATGCCGTAGGTTTCGCTCAGCATCTCGGCCACCAGCGGGTGGGGATAGGTGACCTGCTCCTTGCCGTTCTTGCGGTTGACGAAGTCCGGGATCAGGTCCATCGGGCCGGGCCGATACAGCGCGTTGAGCGCGATCAGGTCTTCCAGCCGGGTCGGCCTGGCATCGCGCAACATGCCCTGCATGCCGCGGCTTTCGAACTGGAACACCGATTCGGTCTTGCCATCGGCGAAGAGCTTGTAGGTGTGCGGGTCGTCCAGCGCGATGTTCTCGAAGGCGAAGGCTTCCTGCCCCTTGTGGCGGGCGCGGATGAAGTCCTTGGCGATCTCCAGGATGGTGAGTGTGGCCAGCCCCAAAAAGTCGAACTTCACCAGGCCGGCCGCTTCGACGTCGTCCTTGTCGTACTGGCTCACGGCCGACTCGCTGCCGGGCTGCTGGTACAGGGGCGTGAAATCGGTCAGCTTGCCCGGCGCGATCAGCACGCCGCCCGCATGCATGCCGACGTTGCGGGTCAGGCCTTCGAGCTTTTGCGCCAGCCCCAGCAGGGTCTTGACCTCGTCTTCCTTGTCCAGGCGCTCGGCCAGCACGGGCTCGGCCTTGATGGCGCCGTCGATGGTGATGTGCGTCCCGGGCTTGTTGGGAATCAGCTTGCTGATGCCGTCGCAGAAGGTGTAGCTCATGTCCAGCACCCGGCCGACGTCGCGGATGGCGGCGCGCGCGGCCATGGTGCCGAAGGTGGCGATCTGGCTCACCGCATCCTTGCCGTATTTGTCCTTGACGTAGTCGATGACGCGGTCGCGGTTGGACTGGCAGAAGTCGATGTCGAAGTCGGGCATCGACACCCGCTCCGGGTTCAGGAACCGCTCGAACAGCAGGTTGTATTGCAACGGATCCAGGTCAGTGATCTTCAGCGAGTAGGCCACCAGCGAGCCGGCGCCCGAGCCCCGGCCCGGTCCAACCGGGCAGGCGTTGTTCTTGGCCCAGTTGATGAAGTCGCCGACGATCAAAAAGTACCCCGGAAAGCCCATCTTCAGGATGGTCCCGATCTCGAACTCCAGCCGTTCCAGGTAGCGCGGCATCTCTTTTTCGCGCTGCGCCGCGTTGGGGTACAGGTGCAGCATCCGCTCCTTCAGGCCCTCGTGCGAGGCAAAGCGGAAGTACTCCTCGATCGGCATGCCGTTCGGCGTCGGGTAGTCGGGCAGGCGCGGCTTGCCCAGCTCCAGCACCAGGTTGCAGCGCTTGGCGATCTGCAGCGTGTTGGCCACCGCCGAAGGCACGTCGTGGAACAGCTGCTCCATCGCAGCCTGGTCCTTGAAGAATTGCTCGCGAGTGAACTTGCGCACGCGCCGCGGGTTGCCGAGGATTTCACCGTCGGAGATGCAGACGCGGGCCTCATGGGCCTCGTAGTCGTCCGGCTGCGTGAACTGCACCGGATGGGTCGCCACCACCGGCAGCTTGAGCCGGGCGGCCAATTGCACCGCCGCGGCCACATGCGCCTCATCGTCGATGCGGCCTGCGCGTTGCAGCTCCACATAGAAGCGATGCGGGAAAATCGAAGCCAGCTCCAGCGCCGTGTCGCCGGCGCGCTGCTCGTCGCCCTGCACCAGCGCCTGGCCCACCGGCCCGGCCTGCGCCCCCGACAGCGCGATCAGGCCCTGGCCCAGCTCGCGCAGCCACTCCAGCTTGCAGACCGCCTGCGCCTTGACCACATTGCGGGTCCAGGCGCGGGCCAGCAGCTCGCACAGATTGAGGTAGCCCTGGTGGCTCTGCACCAGCAGCACCATGCGCGAGGTGGTGGACGGATCCTTGGACAGGCCCTGCAGCAGTATCTCGGCGCCGATGATCGGCTTGAGCCCGCTGGAGCGGGCCGCCTTGTAGAACTTGATGGCTCCGAACAGGTTGTTGAGGTCGGTGATGGCCAGGGCCGGCTGGTGGTTGGCGGCAGCGGCCTTGACGATCTCGTCGATGCGGTTGGTGCCGTCGACGACGGAAAATTCGGTGTGAAGGCGCAGGTGAACGAACATCGCTGCATTTTACGGGCGGGCCCGCGCGCAGCGACTATCCATCTGTGCTGGATGGCGCCAGCTTCAAGGGCAAATTGCCCGGTTTGACCGCTGCCCGGCTAAAGGTGATGCGCTTGCCACGCGGCATGGCCAATGCCGCTCTCTCCAGTTCTTTCAAGGTGCTGCCCAAGCCTCTGCTCTCGATGAGGCGGTGAAGGCATGCGATGCGCAGGTCGAGATCGGAGAGCGGGTCCAGCGGACGGGAGATGCGAGCGCAACTCGCCAACACCTGGGTTGCCCGCTCGATGAGTTGCTGCTCGTCATCGGGCTGGGTGCCGATGCAGGCGAAGCGCGTTTCCGAGAGACGTGCAATCGACCAGTTATTGCCCAGGGCCGATTGCAATGCGGCGGCAAGACGCACCAGCGCGCGCTGGGTAATCACGAATCCGTGCTGGAAACTGCCTTGCTCCAGACCCGGCAGCACGAACAGCATGATCGATGTCGGGCGTGCGCCGGCAGCCTGGAGAAGCAGAGCCTCGTCGTAAGCCAGCTCGAAGCCTGAATAGGACAGCAGTGCCGTCAAGGGGTCACGGTTGGCGCTGACGGCCGCGCGGCCCAGGACATCGCGTCCGTAGCGATCGCGCAGGATCAAGGCCTGCCGGAACAGCAGCAGGCTGGCATACAGGAGAGCGCCCACGAAGGCGGAACGCCAATCGAGGCCGCCGGAGAAATCACGGAACGCGAGGACAATGATCCAGACGAGCGTCAGGCAGGCAACGCCGCCGGCCACCGGAGCGACCTGCCGGCCTCCCCTTGTTGCGCAGCCGACGCACAGCGCGATGCAGCAGGCCACCGTCAGCACGGCACAGGCGGCCAGCACCGGCCCGCGAAAAGAGGGCGGCATCCACAGCGCCTGGACCAATGCCAGAGCCAGGCACAACACCGGCATGGCCACGCTGGTCCGACGCTCGGCAATGCGCAGGTAACGGGCATCCAGCGATTCGGCGGTGAGCGCCACCATCAGCCCGCCCAGCACCAGGCCTACGAAGTTCTTGGCCAGGTCATTGAAGCCCGGCGCCTCGGGCGTGAACCACATCGCCATGTAGCCGTTGGCGCAGGCAACCATCAGCAAGGTGACGCCGCATACCCCGACCAGCAACCAGTTGGCGCGTCGCCGCTGATTCAGCGCAGCCAACAGGCAGACGACCGCCACCATGGCGCCCAAGCCCATGATGATGCCGGACAGGTTGGCACTGAGCGTTTGAGATTCACGGAAAGCGGCGTCGGGCTGGAGACCCACCGAGACGCCCAACCGTCCCGAGTTGGCAACGGCCACGATCAGGTCGACGGGGGATTCGCCCACCGTCACGGGGAAGGCCGGGAACTGCGCGGCAAACGGCCATTTCGACAGCGCGATGCGGTCACCTGCGACCATGCCATGCCACGGGCCGCCGGCCTCTCGGTACCAGAGCCAGACCTCGTCAACAGAGGGCGCGGGCACATCGACCACATAGACCTGGCGATCGCTCCCGCCTTGCAATGTGACGCGACCTACCCATGTCTGGCCTGCCTTCAGCTGCCAGATCCTCTCGGGCGATGCTTCAATGCCCGAGGCTCCCACCCACAAGTCGCCGGGGTCGAGCGCGGCGGCCAGGGGCAACCGTTGCAGGCTCATGGACTCGCCCAGGTTGACGCGCGCCTGGGTCGGGGACAGCGGCAGCACGGTGACTGCGGCCCACGCGCCCCAAGCCGTCCAGGCCAGCAACACGGCGAATAGCTTTTTCACGAGCGCGAAGATCATGCAGTGGCGCTGTGTTCCGATGAGTCGATGCGCGACTGTACTATGCCGCGGCCTTCTGTCCAGACTTGATTCAGTCCCGCAGCACGTGCAGCACTTCCGAATGGAATTCGCGGGTGTACAGCACGCCCACCACCAGTGCGCTGGCCACGGCGAAGACCAGCGGCGAGAAGAACCAGGCCATCGCGGCGAACGAAAAGTAGTAGGCGCGGATGCCGTCGTTGAAGGTTTCCGCCGCCATTCCCAGCAGCTTGCCGGCCCGGTTGGCGAACAGCTCGCGCTCGAACTTGCCCTGCGCAAAGTCTTCCGGCGGCGGCATCGAGCCGAGCACCAGCGCGCCGAAGGTGTATTGGCGCATCGACCAGGTGAAGCGGAAGAACGCGTTCACGAAAATTCCCAGCAGCACCAGCACCTTGAGCTCGAACACCAGCATGCTGGTGCGGGCCGCAAAGGGAATTTCGCGCACGAACTCGGCGGCCTTGTCGGTGGTGCCCAGAAGCGCCAGCAAGCCGCCGATGATGATGATGGTGGCCGAGGCAAAAAACGAAGGGCTGCTGGACAGGCTTTGCGCGATGATGCCGTCCAGCACGCGCGGGTCGCGGGCCGTGGCCTGCAGCATCCAGTAGCTGCGGTAGCGGTTGGTGGTGGCCAGCAGCGACGGCTTG
Organism: Ramlibacter sp.; assembly: GCA_036675435.1. Taxonomy (GTDB): domain Bacteria; phylum Pseudomonadota; class Gammaproteobacteria; order Burkholderiales; family Burkholderiaceae_C; genus Ramlibacter. The sequence continues at coordinate 4,603 of JAKFEZ010000026.1, forward strand.
CGCACGCCCCAGTGCCGCGCGAACCAGGCATAGCCGATCCATGCCCCGAAAAACCAGAGCACGGCCAGCCAGTCGTACCAGGGCAGCAGCGAGAGCACTTTCATCGCCGGATCATAGCCCCGGCCCCGGACAACGCCGGCCTTTCAGGAGAGCGGCTCGGGCGGCGTGAAGCGGGTCGGCGGCAGCGGTATGAACTCGTGTTCGCCGGGCACCTGCCCCATGCGCTGGGCCTCCCAGTCGGCACTGGCCTGGATGATGCGATCCTTGCGACTGGACACGAAGTTCCACCATA
>JAKFEZ010000049.1:0-23576 GCA_036675435.1 Ramlibacter sp.
GCGAGAGCTGGATGCCCGAGCCGATCAGGCCGACCAGCAATTTGCCGCTCGCCATGCATTCACCCCGTATAGCCCGCGAGCCGCGGCAGCCACAGCACCAGGCCCGGCCACACCGTCACCAGCACGAGGGCTCCCAGCATGACCAGCAAAAAGGGCAGGACATCGCGCATCAGAACGGTGAGCGACACATTGGCGATCTTCATCATCATGAACAGCAGCAGGCCGTATGGCGGCGTCACCAGGCCGATCATGATGTTCAGCACCGCCATCACGCCGAAATGGACCGGATCGATGCCCAGTGCGACCGCGGTGGGCAGCAGCACGGGCAGGATGACCAGAATGATGGTGGATCCCTCCAGGAAGGCGCCGAGCACCAGCAGAATGGCGTTGACCAGCAGCAGGAACCCCAGCGGCGACAAGTCCAGCCCCTTCATCGCCACGCTGAGGGTGGCGGGGATGTTCTCGGAGGTGATGACGTAGTTGAACACCAAAGCGCCGGCGATGAGCATCCCGATCGAGATGCTCATGCGAGCGCTGGACAGCAGCGAGTCGTAGAGGTCGGCCCAGCGCATGCTGCGGTACAGGCCGGCCGAGATCAGCAGCGCGTAGGCGGCGGCGACGCCTGCCGCCTCGGTGGGCGTGGTGACGCCGCTGTACAGGCAGCCCAGCAAGATCACCGGCAGCATGAGCGCCGGGAACGCCTCGCGCGTGATGCGGGGCATCTCACGCAGCGGCACCCTGGGCTCCAGCGGAAAGCCGCGACGCTTTGCCAGGAAGTAGATCAAACCCATCTGCACTGCGCCCAGCAGCAGCCCCGGCAGCACACCAGCAATGAACAGGTAGCCGATGGACGTGCCCGACACCAGCGCATACAGCACCATCGGTATGGAGGGCGGCAGGATCGGACCGATCACGGAAGACACGGCGCTCAGCGCTGCGGCGAACCCTGGCGTGTACTTGCCATTCTTCGTCATCATCGCCTGCATCACCTTGCCCGAGCCGGCCGCATCGGCCAGGGCCGAGCCCGACATGCTGGCGAAGACGATGCTTTGCAGCACGTTGACCTGCGCCAGCCCGCCGGGAAAGCGCCCCACGATGGCATTGCAAAAACGCAGCAGCCTGTCCATGATGCTGCCGGAACTCATGATGGTGGCGGCCAGGATGAACAGCGGGATAGCCAGCATCAGGAAGCTGGAATAGGTGCCGTTCAGCAGTTGCTCGGCGGCCGCCCCCATGTCCATCCCCTTGAGATAAAGGTACAGGACGGAGCCGCCGATCATGGCGTGGCCGACCGGCACGCCCAGCAGACTGAGCGCCACGATGGCGTAAAGCGCCAGCGAAAAAGGACTGGTGAAATTCACAATGCGGAGGGGGGAACGGGCGATTGGCCGGTCGCGGCCGCTGGCGCAGGACCCTGCACCAGTTGGCGCAGGCTGCGGGCGATGACCCCCAGGACGAACACCACGTAGATCGAATACATGAGATCCATGCGGACCCCGAGATAGGAGCTCTTCTCGACCTTCATGAACGCCACGTAGGCGTAAGAAGCGGGCAGCGACATGCCGAACAGCACGATCACGCACACGGCGCCGGTGCCACCGATCACCCGGCGCGTGCGGCGGCCGGCACGCTCGGAGATCAGGTCGATCCGGATCTCTTCCTCGTCCCTCAGTACGAAAGCCGCACCCCAGAGCACCAGCCACAGCCAGGCCGCCAGCGACAGCTCGCTGGTCCAGCCGACCGGCCAGTTGAACAGGTAGCGCAATGCGATCTGCACGATGAAAGCGACGAAGATCACCGCGAGCAGCAGCGCGGCGACACCTTCGGCAAAACGGTGCAGTGAAGCCGATATCCGGCGCAGCATCATCCCCGCGTCACTTCATGGCGTTGATCTTGTCGATCATGCCGGCCGGCCAGCTCTTGGCGTCGTCGGAGGCGAGATAGGCTTTCTGCGCATGCTCGCGGAAGGCCTTGATGTCGGGGACGTACACCTCCAGCCCCTGCTTGCGGAACGCGTCGGCCAGCTCCGCCTCGCGCTTCTGGTGTTCGGCCGTGCTCCAGGCGATCGCCTTGTCGGCGGCGGCCTGGAAAGTCTTCTGCCTGGCCGGCGTCATGCCCTGCCAGGTCTTCATGTTCACGGTGAGCAGGTCGAAAGCCACCAGGTGCGAGGTCAGCACGATCTGCGACATCACCTCGTAGAACTTCATGTTCTGCACGTTGGGCAGCGGATTGTCCTGGCCGTCGATCGCCCCGGTCTGCAGGCCGGTGTACGTTTCGGCGTAGGCCATGGGCGTCGGGTTGGCGCCGATCGAGCGGCCCAGCATCTGCCAGGTTTCGCCGGGCGGCATGCGCAGCTTCACGCCGGCCAGGTCGGCCGGCACGTTGATCTTCTTTTTCGTCTTCAGCCCCACGTGGCGCGTACCGAAGAACGTCGGCCCCAGAATCTTCACCTTCAGCTGGTCCTCGACCATCTTCTTCATCTGCGCACCCAGGTCGCCGGCAAAGAAGCTGTTGAGGTGGTTGGCGTCGCGGAACAGGTAGGCCGAAGCCAGCAGCGACCAGGCGGGCACCTGCTTGGAGATGTCCTGCGGGGCGATGTTGCCCATCTCCAGGTTGTCGCGCTGCAGGGCGACCAGTTCGGTTCCCTGGCGAAACAGCGTCGAATTCAGGTGCATTTCCACCTTGAAATCGGATTCGATGTCCTTGGCGAACATCTTCATCATGTCGGCGCGGATGTCCTTGTCGGAGAACACCGCCGCGAACCGCAGCGTGGGCGGCGTCTGGGCCCAGGCCGGCAGAATGGCGCCGGCAGCCAGCGTGGCCCCTGCGCCCAGCAAGGTGCGGCGATCGATGGAACGGTTCATGGTGGTCTCCTGTGGGATCGTGATTGTAGGAACGCGGGAAATCAGTTGGCGGGCGCCGTGGCCAGGCGCTGCGCCAGCGCGCGAATCGCCAGCTCGTAGCCGAAGGGCCCGAAGCCGCAGATCACGCCGGTGGCGGCGAGCGAGACGAGCGACTTCTGGTAGAGGGTGTCGCGCCGGTGAATGTTGGTCACGTGGACTTCGGCGATGGGCTGCTCCACCGTCTTGAGCGCGTCCAGTAGCGGGATCGACCGGAACGACAGCCCCGCCGGGTTGATGACGATGGCGGCCGCCCGCTCGCGGGCTTCCTGCACCCAGTCCACCATCACGCCCTCGTGGTTGGTCTGGCGGAACTCGCACTCCAGCCCCAGCTCGCCCGCCACGCGGCGGCACAGCTGCTCCACCTGCGCCAGCGTGGTGCTGCCGTACAGGTGCGGCTCGCGCACGCCCAGCAGGTTCAGGTTGGGGCCATTGAGGATGTAAACGGTCGTGGGCATGCAACCGATTCTTTGGCCGCCGGAGCGCCGGCTTTCTGAACTGGAAACTTGTTTCACAATACAGGATATGAGCACCGCACTCGACCGAGGCCTGTCCGTCCTGGAACACCTGGCGCAGCATCCGCAAGGGCTGCCTCTCACCCTGATCGCGTCCGAAGGCGACATTCCGATCAGCGCGTGCCATCGCCTGCTGGCCGACCTGCAGCGCCGCGGCTATGTGCGGCAGGCTCGCAAGCAAGGCGACTACGTGCTGACGACCAAGGTGGTGTCGCTGGGGCTTGGATTCCTGAGCAGCGCCGGCATCGTGAACATCGCCGAGCCGCTGCTGGAACGGCTGGCGCAGACGTCGGGCGAGCTGGTGCGCCTGTCGATCGTGGACGAGGATCGCCTGACCTGGGTGGCCAAGTCGCAGGGCACGCGGCAAGCCGGGCTGCGCTACGACCCGGACATGGGCATGGATGCGCGCCTGTCCTGCACTTCGTCCGGCCACGCCTGGCTGATGACCCTGAGCGACGAGCGCGCGCTGGAACTGGTTTCGCGCCAGGGCTTCGGCAAGCCGGCGGAATACGGGCCCAAGGCCCCCACCACCATCAAGGCGCTGCTCGGCTTTCTGCATGCGGCGCGGGTGCGCGGCTACGCCATGATCGACGAGGTTTTCGCACCGGGCATGACGGCAATGGCGGCCCCGGTGTTCCGGCGCAAGGAGGCGATCGGCGTAATCAGCATCGCCGGGCCTAGGGCGCGATTGAGCAATGCGCGGATGCACGAGCTGGCACCGGCGCTGCTGGCTGCGGCAGCGGAGCTGGGCCCGATCAGTAATGCCTCCACCTTGTTCGGCAGGCCGGCATTGGGCAAGGGATGAACCGGGTGCAGCCAGCCCCTCAGGCACGCAATCGTTGCTTGGCAAGCCCGTCGCACCGGGCCGCATCCAGCGGCTGGCCGCAGGCGTGGAAGCCTTGCGCCGCGGCGGCGAAGCCTTCGCGTGCGGCTGCCTGCTTGCCCATGGCCAGTGCAACATGCGCCTGCGCCTCGTGCAGCGAGGCGTACCAGGCGGGCAGTTTCATCACCACGTTGGCCAGGTAGTCGGACGTTCGCTCGTGGCTGGCGGCCAGGTCCAGCTCGCGCGCCCTCGCGGCCGCGATGGTGGCGGGAATGGTGAAGGTGATGCGGCAACCGGGGCAGGTTTCCAGCGGGCCGCGCACCGCGGACTCCGCCTCTTCCAGCGCGCCCAGGGCGGCATCGGGGTCGGTGGCCATGGCGATACGGGTGCCGTAGATGCGGTCCAGCAGGTGGAAGCCGACATCCGACTGGCGCGCCACATCCAGCGCTTCGTCCAGCAGGCCGCGCGCCAGGTCGGTGCGGCCACGATGCAGCGCGAGCTCGCAGCGCCGCTGCAGCGACAGCGCTTCACCCGTCGCGCCGCCGATGGCCCGGTGCATGCGCCCGCCGGCAATCAGGTCTTGCTCGGCTGCGTCGAGCTGGCCGTTCAGCAGCCTGGCCTCGCCGCGCAAGGTGACGGCAAAAGCATGACCGCGCGCGGCGCCCAGCCGCTGCGCCTCGGCCGCCAGCGAATCGGCAAAAGCGATCACGTCGGCGTAAGGCCGCGACCCGTACAGAAACCGCTGGGTGATGCAAAGGTGGCCGTCGAACACCCGCACCGCGAGGTGCGGCAGATGACTGGTTTCCTTCAGGTCGGCCCACACGCTTCCGTGCAGGTCGCCGCGCGCGTGCGCGGCCGCCGCCTGCGACCAGGAAGCGATCACCAGCGTGCCCTCGTCGCCGGTCTCCAGCGCGAGGCGGCGCACCTCGGCCGAGCGGCGCGTGCCTTCGGCCGGATCACCAAAACCCAGCGCGGCGGCGCCACTGTAGGCCAGCGCTTCGGCCAACCGGCCCGCGACCGTGGTCGGATGCACGTTCGCCAGGTACTTCAACGCCCCGGCCGGGTCGCTCATCTTGACCTGGGCGAGCGCGCGCTTGGCCCGCAACTCGTGGCTCTGAGCCTCGGGCGCCGCGTCGGCGGCGGCATCGTAGGCGGCGAGCGTGCCCGGTCGCCCCAGCGCATCCATGGCCTCGGCGCGCAGCGCCAGCGCTTCCGCTTGCGCCGGACGAAGCGCAAGCAAGGGCTCAACGTGGCGCAGCACGTCCTCGAACGCTCCCAGCCGAAATGCTTCGCGCGTTGCGGCCAACGAGAACGGCAGCGCCCGGTCAGGGTCGCCCGCGGCCAGCCAGTGCTGGGCGACCAGCCCCGGCGATCCGCCCGCACTGCCGAGCCTCGCGGCCACCTCTCCGTGGAGGGCCAGGCGCCGATGCGGCGGTATGCCGTCGATCAGCGCCTGGCGCACCAGCGCATGGCGGAAGCGGTAGCGGCCGCCCGCCACCACCAGCACGCCGGCGGTCAACGCGCGGTCCAGCCGAGCAAGGGCGTCGTGGCCCTCGTCGGCTGCCAGCGCCACGGCGGTGGCGACATCGAATTCCTCGGCCGACAATGCCAGCCGGCGCAGCGCCTCCATCGCATCCGGGTCCACGTCGCACAATCGCTCGGCCAGGGCCGTTGACACGCTGCGCGACAGCCCCTGTGTTGCGGCTTCGCCTGACAGTGGCAATGCGCGCGCCAATTCGACCACGGCGAACGGAAGGCCTTCGGCGCGCCGCGCGATGTCCGCTGCCGCGTCCGGCGGCAGCGGCGCAACCGCCGCGCGCGCCGCCAACAGCGCGGCTTCGTCCTCGGCCAGCGGCCCCAGCTCGATGGCTTCCAGTTGACCCGCGCGCAGCATGCGGGAAACGTGGCGATCCAGCAGCACCGGCAGCGTCGGCCGGCAGGCCAGCAGCACGAACACGGGCGGACCGCTGGCCGCCAGCTGCATCAGCAGATCGGCGCTGGCGTCATCGGCCGAGTGCGCGTCGTCGACGATCACCAGCACGGGCTTGTCAGCCGCAGTGGCCAGCAGCAAGCGCCGCACCGCACCGACCACCTGATGCCGGCCCAGCGGCAACGCCAGCGGCTGCGCATCCGCGGCGGGACTCATCGCCGCCAGCACCGCCCGGGCGTGCGGTCCGATGGACTCCAGCACGCCCGGGCTTTCGCGCAGCAGCGGCTCCACCAGGTCGGCCGTGAGCCCGTAAGGCCGCGTCCAGTCGCTGGCCTGCATGGCACGCACCTGCCAGCCCAGGCCGCGCGCTTCCTCGGAGACGCGGCGGCAAAAGGCCGTCTTGCCCATGCCGGCCGGGGCGCGCACCACCGCGCCACGGGCACGCCCCGCGGCGCGAAGCAGCACCAGCACGCGCACCAGCTCCAGTGCGCGCCCGACGAAGCGCGGCGCGGCGCCCTCCATTCCCGCGACGCATTCGCGATAGAGCGCTTCCAATTGCTGGCCGGGCCGCAGCCCTGTCGCCTGCAGGTGGTCGCGCAAATGGCCGTACCAGCGCAATGCCGAGGTGCGGCGGCCCGCGGCCAGCTCTTCTCGCATGAGCTGCAGGTGGGCCGTCTCGTCGGTGGGGTCTTCGCGGACCAGGCGCTCCAGCTCACCGGCCTGGCGCAGCAGCTGCAGGTACTTGCCCCGCAGGCGCTGCCGCGGCGCCTCGGTCCAGGCCTCGTAGCGGGCCTGCGGAAGCAGCTCGCCGCCATAGAGCTGCGCCGCCGACTTGCACGCCTGCGCGTTGCCGGTGGCCAACGCGTCGTCCGCGGCTTTGTCGAAGCTCACCGCATCGCAATCCACGGAACGATCGGGCAGCAGCAGCACCTGCCCGCCGCGCAGCACCAGCGCATCGGGCTGGCCGATGAATTGACGCGCATGGTACGCGGCCTTGCGCAAGTTGGCGCTGCCGGCTTCGGGACTCAGATGTGGCCACAGCGCCTCCACCACCTGTTCGTTCATCAAGCTGCGCTCGGGTTGCAAGCAGAGCAGTTGCAGCAGCTCGGCTGCTCGGCGGGGGAGCTGCGCCTGCGGCGGCGCCGATTCATCGCCCTGCTCGCTGGGACCGATGCCGACGCGGAACTGCCCCAGCAGCCGGATGGACACGGGTGCGCGCGGGTGAACCGTTGCTGGCGACATCGCGATTCCTTTTCCTACCGGCGGGGCGGGAACGTTTCAGGAACGTCCGGTGTGGAACATGAGTATGCCGTCTATCGCTTCGCGGGTGCAACGATAGGCGCAGCAACCGCAGCACCCGTTGACCTCATCAGGAGAAACAGACATGCGCATGGCCAAGAATGACGTGGACGTGAAGATGCAGATTCCCGGCGCCGTGATCCGCCAACGGCTGGATTTCGGCGATGCCACCGGTCTGGGCAAGATCAGCGGCGAGTACTTCACCCTCTCGGCGGGCGTCGACACAACGCCGCTGTTCCAGGGGCTGCAAGGCAACTCATGCCAGTGCCCGCACTGGGGCTATGTCCTGCAAGGGCAGATCACCACCACCGATGAGCACGGCGGTCAGGAAACGGTCAAGGCGAACGACCTCTTCTACTGGCCGCCCGGCCACAACGTCAAGGTCGACGCGGACGCGGAGATCGTGATGTTCAGCCCCCAGCACGAGCACACCCATGTGATCAACCACATGATCCACAAAGTGAGCGCTTGAGCAGTCCCCCTCACAACCAAGGAACTCATCATGAACCCGAACAAGGCACTCTGGGAAAAAGGCGACTTCACGCGCATCGCCGAGAGCATGCGCGAGAGCGGTGAAGACGTCGTCCGCCAAGCCGGCATCAGCCCCGGCATGAAGGTGCTGGACCTGGGCTGCGGCGATGGCACCACGGCCATCCCCGCCGCGAAGCTGGGCGCGCAGGTGCTCGGCATCGACATCGCGGGCAACCTGGTGGCGGCCGGCAACCGGCGCGCCGCCCAGGCCGGCTTGTCCGCCACCTGCCAGTTCCTGGAAGGCGATGCCTGCGACCTGGGCAGCATCGAGAACAAGACCTTCGACCGCGTCATCAGCGTCTTCGGCGCCATGTTCGCGCCGAAGCCCTTCGACGTGGCCCGGGAGATGGTGCGGGTGACCCGGCCGGGCGGGCGCATCGTGATGGGCAACTGGATTCCCAACGACCCGACGCTGGTCGCGCAGATCCTGAAAATCAGCGCCGCCTACTCGCCCCCGCCGCCCGAAGGCTTCGTGAGTCCGATGACCTGGGGCGTGCCGAACCACGTGATCGAACGCTTCGGCGCGGCGGGCGTGGCCTGGGAAGCGATCACCTGCGAGCGCGACAGTTACGTTTTCGAATTCAAGGGCTCCCCGGCCGAGTTCGTCGACACGTTCAGGCAGTACTACGGCCCGACGATGAATGCCTTCGATGCCGCCGGCAGGGATGGGCGCTCGGACGCCCTTCGCGGCGAGCTGGTGGCGTTGTTCGAAAGCCAGAACCAATGTCAGTATCCGGGGACCACGTTGATTGCCGCGACGTTTTTGCGGGTGGTGGTGGACGTGTAGGTTCAAGTGGATTGCGCGCCCCCGGGAATGTAGGACTATGCCTACGCGCCGGGCGGGCGACCGCCGACAGACTCTGTAGGCGCAGATCGGCAGCATCTCAGCCATGAAAAATCTTTCTGACGCTCCTGGTGTTGCTCCCATCTCGTCGGGCCAGACTTTCCGTGACCGCGACGGCCAGCGCTGGTGGGTGAAAGGGCCGCGCCCCGGCTCCGACCAGCAGTTCGTGATCGAAGCCGAGATGAAGGGCAGCTACCCTCGGGTCGCCCTGTACGTCATGACCGAGCGCGAGTTCAGGGCGCATGCCCGCAATGCCGAGTTGAAACTAGAGAAGCAGAGCCGCCACGCCGGCTGAGCGGCTGGCTCACACCAGGGACAGCAGCCTGGCCGAGCCGGCGACCAGCAAACCGAGGCCCAAAGCGGCGCCAAGACGGTCGCCGTACGGCGCGATTTTCTCCACCGCGACGGCCAGCGATAAGGCGGCGACCCAGGCGAGGTTCATGACCCCGCCGGCGAACAGCAGGGCCATCAGTGCCCAGCAACAGCCTACGCACAACAGCCCGTGGCGCAGACCCATCACGAATGCGCCTCCGGTGCCGGCGCGCCATTCGCCCAGCAGGAATCCGAGCGGCGTGCGGCATCGCGACAGGCAGGCCTTCTTGAGGGGGGAAAACTGGTACACCCCCGCAATGACGAGCAACAGGCCGGTCAATGTGGCAGAGGTGCTGACGATCATCGGATCCACCCAACCCATGGCCTGGAGCGCCCATTGCAGTGCAGTCGCCGCGGCGCTGAAAGCCAGCCAGATCAACAGGTAGCCGGCCACGAAGCTGGGCCCTCGCGCCCGCTCTCCGTTGCGCATGGCGAGGTCGCTGAAGGTCAGGATCATGGGCAGCGCCGCTGGAAGCATCATCGCGCCCATCATCACCGCCCACATGATCCAGATGGCCAGGAGGTTGGCCGCGTTCCAGCCGGCCGAGTGTGGCATCGTGAGCTGGGCGAGCGGATGTCCCATGTCGATGAACAGCCAGGCCAGAAAACCCCAGCCGAGAAGGCTGAGGAAAAGAACGCCTGCCGTTCGCAGCGGCTGCCGGGCAACCAGCGTACGCACGCTCGGAAGTGCATCGCCCGACGGGTCAAAACGCTGCTGTCGCATGAGAATGCCTTTGCCTGAGTCTACGTCTCGCCCGCCAGCACCTCTCACGTCGCTTACAAGAATTTCCGACGGTCGGGTTGGCGCCGCGCGGCGCAAGAATATGCTGCCAGTTGCCTGCTTCTTTATGGAGGTTCGCAATGTCGAGTTGGCAAATTTCGGGTCAGTACATGGAGACATGCAACTGCGCAATGCTCTGCCCCTGCATCACCACCAACCTCGCCGCGCGACCTACCGAGGGCGACTGCAAGGCCGCGGTGGCGATGCGCATCGACAAGGGCTCGAAAGACGGCGTCGCGCTCGATGGCCTGGCTTTCATCGTGATGCTGCATTCCCCGGGCGCCATGGGCGACGGCAACATCACTGTGGGCCTCATCATCGACGAAGGCGCCTCCGAGCAGCAGGCCGATGCGATCAGCGCGATCGCGACCGGGGCAGTGGGCGGACCGATGGCCGCCCTTGGTCCACTGGTCGGCAAGGTCGCGGGCATCGAGCGTCGGCCGATCGAGTTCCAGATCGATGGACTGAATCGCGTCGTGCGCGCCGGCGATCTGGTCGACCAGGCTTGCGAGGGCCTGCCCAGTGTCTCCAATCCAGGCGAAGCGATCGGCGTGGACAACACCGCGCACCCGGTCAACAGCCGCCTGTCGCTGGCCAAAGCCACGCGCAGCCGCTTCAACGTGTTCGGAATCAACTGGGACGACACGACCGGCACGAAGAACGGGCACTTTGCGCCGTTTGCGTGGGCAGGTTGATCCTATCGTGAGGGCGTAGCTGCCCGGGCGCCCGCTTCGTGGGCGCGTGCCAAGTGCCTACTGCGGCTCGATCCCCAGATCGCGGATGCGTTTGGTGATCACGTCGAACTCGCTGCGGTAGCTGGCCTGGGCTTCTTCGGGCGTGGTCACCATCATCTCGAAGCCACGGTCCACCAGCAGCTTGCGCACATCCGGGCTGTTGGCGATGGCGCGGATCTCGGCCGACAGCTTCTGCACCACCGGCGCGGGCGTGCGGACCGGCACGAGCGCCGCCATCCAGACGCTGGCGTCGTACAGCGGATCCTTGAAGCCCAGCTCGCGCATGGTCGGCACGCTGGGCAGCGCCGTGGAGCGCTGCGTGCCCATCATGGCCAGCGGGACGATCTTGCCTGCCGCCACGTGCTGCATCGCCGTGCCCACGCTGGACAGGCCCACGCTGACGGTGTTGGACAGCAGGTCCTGCACCACCGGGCCCTCGCCGCGCTGCGGCACGTGCACCATCTGCGCCTTGATCTCGCGATTCAGCGTTTCGCCCGCAAGGTGACCCAGCCCGCCGATGCCCCACGAGGCATAGCTGTACTTCGAGCCGGGCACGGCGAGTTTGCGGAAATCGGCGAAGCTCTTGATGCCCGTTCCCGTGCTCGCGGAAATCAGCGCCGGGCTGCGCACGATCTGCGCCACGAAGGCCAGGTCTTTCTGCGGGTCGTAAGGCAAGGTCTTGAACAGCGCCACGTTGTTCATCAGCGGGTCGTTGATGGTGATCAGCACCGTGTAGCCATCGGGCTCGGCCCTGGCCACTTCCGACACCCCGATGGCGCCGGCGGCGCCGGAGCGGTTTTCCACCAGCACCGTCTGCCCCACCGATTTAGAGAGGCGCTCGCCGATCAGGCGGGCCAGATAGTCGGTGCCGCCGCCCGCCGGATACGGCACGATGAAGCGGATCGGCTTGCTGGGATAAGCGCCCTGCGCGCCAACGGCGGCGGCCGCAGCCACCAGGGCGATGCCGGCCATGGCTTTCAGCGACGAGATGAGGAAGCGGTGCATGTGTGTCTCCGATCGTTGTGGATGTAGGGTCAGGCCGGGTGCTCGGCTTGCTCGGCTTGCACGCGCTGCGCGAGCAGCCGGCGAAACTGCGTGAGTGCGGCATCCATGGCCAGCGGCAACATGGGCGCTTGGGGGTTGCGCAGGATGTTGAGGTGCTGCGCGGTGATCATGTCCTTGTCTTCGTTGAAGGCCGCGATCAGGCTCTCGTAGATGCCCTCGGTCACGGACGCGTCGCCCTGGTCCGCGGGATGGGACTGCTGGAAGAAGTAGTGCGTGCTGGTCTCGGTTTCCGGCGTCAGCGTCTGGCAGCTGTGCAGGCGAACGGCATTGCGCATGTCGTCGGGCGCGTCGGTCACGGGTCGGCCGCCCGAATGCATCAGCAGCGTGCCCGGCAGCTGGAATTCGTAGATGAACCAGCGGTCCACCGCCGCATCGAAGCTGCGCATCTTGCGGTAGTACGGCGGTGCCGGCACGTTGGGCACGTGGCGGGTGACCTTGATGCCCTGCTGCCCCGGACCGTCGATCCGCTCGATCTGCGGCACGGCCTGGGCGATGGCGGTGGAGCCGCCCAGCGTCTTTTCGTGCACGTAGCTGAGGTGCGAAAAATCCAGCAGGTTGTCGCAGATCAGCAGGTACGGCGTGTCGTAGTGCATGTAGCCGGGCTTGTGCCGCCACGCCGGGTCGCCGCAGGAGAAGTTGTCGGGCAACAGGGCCGGATCGGCCTTGTCCGCATCGCCCATCCACACGAACACCCATTGGTTGTGCGACACCACGGGATAGGTGCGCACCCGGGCCTTGGCCGGAACGATGCGGATGCCGGGCGCGTCAACGCACTGGCCCGCTGCATCGAACTTGAGCCCGTGGTAGCCGCAGCGCACGCAGTCGGCCTCGCGCCGGCCTTTGGAGAGCGGCGCCAGGCGGTGGCAGCAGCGGTCTTCGAGGGCAGCCAGCCGGCCGCTTTCGGTGCGATAGACCAGCACGGGCTCGCCCAGCACCGTGCGGGTGAACAGCTCGGCCGAATTGGCCAGCGGAATCTCATGATCCCAGGCAATGACATACCAGCAGTTGCGCAGCCACATGGGCCTGTCTCCTACGCGTTGGTTCGAAGGGGTGTGCGCCCATGCTGCGCCTGCCGGTGCAGGCCGGCGTACCCCTCGAAGGGGACAAGCAGGGTCTTTAGGCGGGCTGCCGGATCGCTTCGGCCAGCTGCAGGCGCCCGGCGGGCAGGCCGCGGGCGGCGAGCTTGGCGTAGGCGCGTTTGCGCAAGGTGATGACCGTGGAAGGCGCGACATCCAGGTCGGCCGCGATGCCATCGGCACTGATGCCGCAGGCAATGCGCGCGCAGACCGCCCGCTCCCGCTGCGAAAGCTCCGGAACACGGCGCCGCAGGCTGCTGTCGGCGCGCTGGACGCGCAGCGCGAGCGACTGGTCTGGCGAGCACCCGGCGCGCAAGGCGCCGCGGTGCACCTGCCTCAGCAGCGGCGCCACCGCCAGCAACCGCTGGATCTCGGCGTCCTGGAAGGCGCCATGGGCCAGGTCACGGTACAGGTTGATCGAATAAGCCGAGTGGGGAACCGGCGAGTACAGAAAAGTGAGCCGGTCCGCCAGCCGCGCCTTGTCGTAGATCTCGGTGCGCCACGAAGGCACATGGATGTCGCCGGCCTTGAAGTGCAGCCCCGTCACCGGTGATGCGCCGCTGCCCTGCCCCAGGTGCTGCGCAATGTGGGTGGCGCGGTCCTCGCGCCAGAAATGCCGGCGGTAGTGGGCGAAGCACTCGGCGGTGACGTTGGGACTGTTGGCGCCCGAATGCCCCTCCAGCAGCTCAGGAGTAGCCAGCCCGCAGCGGCTGTCGGGCACGTACTCCACCAGCGAGAAGTAGTCCACCGGCGCCACCTCGTTGAGGAAGGCCAGCATGCGGCCGGCAGGCTCCGCCTCGCTGGAGGCATCCAGCAGCAGCGCGATCGAACTCGCCGCCACGGGTTGGGAGCGGGAGGCGGAGTCGATGTGCCAGGTTTCGACCATGGAGGAGATGATAGCGGCGGATACCCGGCGGCGCCGGCGTGGCTCGACGGGGCCGCACCGTGATTTACACCGCGGTCGAGCCCGCACAGGTTGAATCCGGTTTCGGCGCCTCCCATACTGCCGTGGCGCCTACCTGCAGGCGGCGGGCGTTTCGACGGCGGCCCGCACTCGGCCGCTCATTCTTCCAACCGCACTTGAAAGGAAGATCACATGAACGAGAAGGAAAACACTGCGTTGGTGCAGCAAGGCTACAAGCTTTTCACCCAGGGCGACATCCCCGGTTTGCTGAAGCTCATGAGCCCCAACGTGACCTGGGAACTGCCGAAGCTGGAGAATGTTCCTTTCACGGGCAAGTTCCAGGGCGTGGATGGAGTCGGGCGATTCTTCACGGCCTTGGCGGGCGCCATGGACATTCTCAAGTACGAGCCCCGTGAGTTCATCGCACAAGGCAACAAGGTCGTCGTGCTCGGCGAAAGCCGGTACCGGGTGAAGAATCAGAGGGACGAGATCGACGACAAATGGGTCGACGTGCTCACGGTCGAGAACGGGCAGGTCACCCGCTACGAGCAATACGGCAATACGGCCCAGCTGGAGCGGGCGTTCAGCTCCCACGCAATGGCCTGAGCGGCTGCAAAGGCCAGGCTGAAGCGCGGCATTGACAGCGCCCCTGTAAAGTCGCAGGGGTGCCCATCCAAGAAAAATCCTACGACAGCCGCACCGCCTGGCTGATGCTGCTGGTATTGATCGGCGGCTTTGCGCTCAGCCAGGCTTTCCGCACGGCGGCGGCGATCATGGCGCCATCGCTGGCGCAAACTTTCAGCCTGTCGCCGCAGCAGCTAGGGCTTTTCGCGGCGGCGTTCCACTTCTCGTTTGCCGGCTTGCAGCTGTTCATGGGCATGGCCATAGACGTGTACGGGCCGCGCCGCACGATCGTGGCGGTGTTTCCACTGGCGATACTGGGGGCGCTGGTGATGGCCGTGGCGCCCAACTTCAGCGTATTGATCGCGGGGCAGATCCTCACCGGCATCGGATGCGGGCCGGCTTTCCTGGTGTGCACCGTGTTCATCGCGCGCAGCTTTCCGGCCGGGCAGTTCGCCGCCGTGAACGGCGCGGCGCTGGGCATCGGCTCGGTCGGCCTGCTGCTCACGGGCACGCCGCTTGCCTGGACCATCGAGGCGGCGTCATGGCGCGCGGGTTTCCTGGCGCTGGCCGCCATTGCGGCCATGGCGTGGGTGGCCATCTTCGTCCTCGTGCGCGACGACACCGCTAGCGATGGGCCGCGCCAGAAGTTGAACGTGATCGCCGCGTTGCGCGGCTATGGCGAGCTGTTCCGCCTGCCGCACACCATCGGCATCTTCGCCCTGGCGCTCACCACCTATTCGTCGTTCATGGCGCTGCGCGGGCTGTGGCTGGGCCCGATGCTGATCGAGCGCCACGGCTTCAGCCTGGTGCAGGCCGGCAACGTCGCCATCGCGATCTCCATCGTCGGCATGATCAGCCCGCCGCTCTTCGGCCGCATCGACCCCGGCGACCAGAGCCGCCGGCGCTGGATCATGGCCTGCGCCCTCACCACCGCCGCGTTGTTCCTGGTGATGGCGATCAACCCCGGTGCGGGCGGCGACGTCGCGTTGGCGCTGGTGATCAGCCTGCTGGCCGGCTTCGGCACGCTGCAGTACGCCGACGTGCGCACGTCGTACCCGCCGCACATGACCGGGCGCGCAATGGCCGTTTTCACGATGGCGATGTTCCTGGGGGTGGCCGTGATGCAGTGGTTCACGGGCGCCGTGGCAAGCGGCGCCGCGGCGTTCGGTATCGAGACTTACGCGGCTGTGCTCGGAGCGATCACGGTGTCGCTGGGGTTGGGGACGCTGGCGTTCAGGTTGTTGCCGGCGCCCGAGAAGCGCCAGGGCAACTAGGCCGCTCACCCCTTGGTCAGCACCACATGCGAGGCATGGGGCGACGCGACGTGTTCCGTGACGCGAAATCCGTGCTGGAGCAGATCGATCCCCGTCAGCAACGCTTCACCGCTGCCCAGCAGCGTGGGCGAAATCGCCAGGTGCATTTCGTCGAGCAATCCGGCCTGCAGATACTGCCGCACCGTGGCGACGCCGCCGCCCACGCGCACGTCACGGCCTTGCGCCGCTTCGCGCGCCTGCTTCAGCGCCTCGTGGATGCCGCCGGTGACGAAGTGGAAGACGGTGCCGCCCTCCATGGTGATGGACGCGCGGGGGTGGTGCGTGAGCACGAAGACGGGCACGTGGTACGGCGGGTTATTGCCCCACCAGCCCTTCCACTCGTCGTCGGGCCAGGCGCCGCGCACCGGGCCGAACATGTTGCGGCCCATGATCCAGGCACCCATGTTGTCGAAGCTGCGACGGGCAAAGTCATCATCCACCCCGCTGCTGCCGCCCTCGCCGCCTCCCAGCATTTCCTTGAACGTACGGGTGGGGAAGAACCATTCGTGCAACGACTCGCCGCCCACGCCGAGCGGATGCTCCCGGCTTTGCCGGGGGCCGGCGCCGTAGCCGTCGATCGACACCGCGAAAGCCTTTACCTTGAGCTGGGTCATGACACGTCCTGGATCAGCGCCATGATATTGCCTTCGCTGTCCTTGAACCAGGCTGCCTTGGCGCCACCCTCGGTGATGGCGCCGGCCGCGCTCTTCTCGCCCGGGATGTCATAGTTCTCGAACACGACGCCCCTGGCCTTGAGCGCCTCGATCTCACGATCAACGTCGGCAACCGACCAGAATGCCTGGCTGGCCTGCGACGTTCCGGCGTTCGGCGTCGTGTAGAGAAAGCAGGCGGTGCCCTTGCCGAATTCGTAGACCACGCCGCCGTTGATCTCCTGGCCGGGCTTGAGGCCCACTTTCTCTTCGTAGAACCGCCGGGCCCGGGCCAGGTCCTTGGCCGGGATGTACGCGTACATGGGAGCGTCTTGCAACATGGCCTTCTCCCATCAGCTGACGTTGACGATCACCTCGAAGCCGCCGAAGATGACCCGCTTGCCGTCGAACGGCATCGGGTTGTTCTCGGGCTGCATCCGCGGATCGGCCATCATTTTCTTCATCCCTTCGTCGCGGACCGCCTTGGAGGGCCAGGTGATCCAGGAAAAGATCACCGTTTCATCGTCCTTGCGCTGCACGGCCATCGGAAACGAAGTGATCTTGCCCTCCGGCACGTCGTTTCCCCAGCATTCGACAACTTGCAGCGCCCCGTATTCCTTGAACACGACGGCTGCATCTTGCGCGTGCTTCAGGAACTTCTCCCGATTGGCCGTCGGAACGGCAGCGACGAATCCATCTACGTAGTTCATTCGAGATCTCCTTGAGGAAAAATGACCGAAAAGTGCGGCCACAACCATACGACGAACGAAGCCGGCCGTTGTCGACATCGATGTGTAACGGAGCGTTCGGGCTGGACTGCACCACGGCCGCGCTGCCGCGCCCACGTCCCGGAAATCAGGGTCTACAGTGTAGGGAAGCCTGACTTTTTCACCTCTACCGAAAGGGTCCTGACCATGAACACCGACGAACTCAAGTCCGTGGCCCACGCCATCGTCGCGAAACACAAAGGCGTGCTGGCGGCAGACGAAAGCAGCCCCACCATCAAGAAGCGCTTCGATTCGATCCAGCTCGAGTCCACCGAAGAAAACCGCCGGCGCTACCGCGAAATCCTGTTTACCGCTCGGGGCATCGAAAGCACGATCGGCGGCGTCATCCTGTTCGACGAAACCCTGCGCCAGATCACACGCGATGGCATCCCCTTCCCCAAGCTGCTGGCGGACCGGGGCGTCATTCCCGGCATCAAGGTCGACAAAGGCACCAAGGCGCTGGCGCTGCACCCCGGCAACAAGGTGACCGAGGGGCTGGACGGCTTGGACGAACGGCTGGCCGAGTACCGGCAGCTGGGCGCGCGGTTCGCCAAGTGGCGGGCGGTGATCGAGATCGACGAGCGGGATGTTCCGTCGCGCTTCGGCATCCGCGCCAATGCCCACGCGCTGGCGCGCTACGCCGCGCTATGCCAGGAGGCCGGGGTGGTGCCGATCGTGGAGGCGGAGGTGCTGATGGATGGCGCCCACGGCATCGAGCGCTGCGAGGCGGTGACGGCGCAGGTACTGCAGGCGGTGTTCGATGAACTGGATGCCCACAACGTGCTGCTAGAGGGCATGCTGCTGAAGCCGAACATGGTGATTGCCGGCAAGAAATGCGCGCGCCAGGCCGGCGTGCAGGAGGTGGCCGAGGCCACGCTGCGCTGCCTCAGGCGCTACGTGCCGGCGGCGGTCCCGGGGATCGTGTTCCTGTCTGGCGGGCAAAGCGCGGAGGACGCGACCGACCACCTGAATGCCATGAACGCGATGGGCGCGCAGCCGTGGCAGGTCAGCTTTTCATATGGGCGGGCGCTGCAGGCACCGGTGCTGGCCGCATGGCAGGGGCAGGAAGGCAACGTCGCGGCCGCGCAGCAGGCTCTGCTGAAGCGTTGCCACCTCAACGGGCTGGCGCGTGAGGGAAAGTATTCGCGGTCGATGGAAGCCGCCACATAACCGGCACGTCACCCCCGCACGGCCATCCGCGTCGGGGCAAACATACTCCGTCCCAGCCAGCGCCACAGCTGTTGCCCCGCCCTGCCCGCTCCCTGCACGGCCAGCTCGCCGGCTCGGATCTCGTTGTCTGGATCGCTGTCGCCTGTCCAGACCTCGGTCAAGGCACGCACGGTTGAATCGACGATCACCGTCAAATCGTGGCCAGGGTCATCCCGGCACAGATCGGCGGTATGGTCCTGCACCACCAGCCACCACAGGCGCTCTGCCGCGGGTCCATCGCGGAAACGGAAATGCACCACCGTGCGCCCGCTGGTGGGGAATTCGTCGATCCGCGCGAAACGGCGGATGTCCCACATCAGGAACCCGGCATCGAGCTGCTCGCGCCGCAGGCGGCTGCCGATCCAGCGGGCGCCCCAGTGACCGAGGGCCACCACGATGGGGCGCAGTTCCTCGCCGGCGGGCGTGAGGTGGTATTCCCAGGCTTTGTCGGCCCGGCGCCGTTCCACCACGCCGATCGCCTCGAGCTTGCGCAGCCGCTGGCTCAGCAGAGTGGCCGACATGCGCGGCACGCCGCGGTGGATGTCGTTGAACCGGCAACTGCCGCAGAGCAGCTCGCGCACTACCAGCGGCGTCCACAGCTCGCCCAGCACCTCGGCGCCGCGGGCCACCGTGCAGAACTGCATGTAGTCGATCATGGGATGAAGTTTATGCCGCCGCAGCCGGCGTGAAGAGTCCAGATTCTGGACTTGTGGGGCCGGGGCACCAAGCTTACCTTTGCGCCGACCGACGCATGTTGCGCCGGCCGCAAATGCAAGGAGCACTACCATGGCTGAAACCCTTTCCTCCCCGACAGTTCCCGCCACATTCGATGCGGACAAGTTCCGCCAGACCACACGTGCCCAATGGGAGAGCGCGGCCGAAGCGTGGGACCGCTGGTCTGGGTTGCTGAACCGCTGGCTGGGCCCGGCAACCGAAGCGATGCTGGACGCTGCGCGTGTAGGCCCCGGTTCACGCGTGCTCGACATTGCCGCCGGCGCCGGCGAACAGACGCTGGCGGCGGCACGCCGCGCCGGGCCCACGGGCCACGTGCTGGCCACCGACATCTCGCCGACCATCCTGCGCTATGCAAAGTCCGCCGCGCAAAAGGCCGGTTTGGACAACGTCGAAACCCGCGAGCTCGACGGCGAGCGTCACGACATGCTGCCTGCGGAATCCTTCGATGCCGCCATTTCGCGCGTCGGGCTCATCTATTTCCCGGACCAGCAACGCGCACTGGCCGGCATTCGCCACGCGCTGCGGCCGGGCGGCCGCTTTGCCGCGGTGGTGTACTCCACGCCGGAGAAGAACCCCTTCTTCGCCCTGCCGGTCGGCATCATCCGCCGGCGCGCACAGCTGCCGACGCCACTGCCAGGTCAACCCGGGCCTTTCTCACTGGGCGGCGAGGGCGTCCTCGCCCGCACGCTCGAGCAGGCAGGCTTTCGCGACGTGAAGGTGGAGAAGATCGACTCGCCTGTGCGCTTGCCCACGGCGGCGGAATGCGTGCGCTTCGAGCGCGAATCCTTCGGCGCACTGCTCCAGATGATGGCCGGCATGGACGAAGGCGAGCGGGCCGACACCTGGGATGAAATCGAGCGCACGCTGGCACGCTTCGAGACGAACGAAGGCGGATTCGTCGGGCCGTGCGAGATGCTGGTCGGCAGCGGCATGCGCTGACGTTCAGCGAGGCAGCCAGCCCAGCCCTTTGCTGTTGAGCGTTTGCACGTAGAGCCGGCTGGGCGTTTCAGTGACACCCGTCGTCTTGGGGTAGGCGCCGGATGGATCTTGCAGGTCTGCCACCACCTTGCCGTCTTCGGTGAACGCGATGACGTGGCCGTACGGCTTGGGTGGCGGCACCATCGCGCTCGGCAGGCGGGAAAGAACCTTGCGGATGAAGGGATTGCCCGAGAAATCGTCCAGCACCGCGGCCCGTGGCCCGAACAGGCCCAGCCAGGTCTTGCCGTCCATGCCGCGCATCAGGTTGTCTGGAAAGCCCGGCAGGTTGTCTAGAAAGACGGAGGCCTGCGAGGAGCCTTGCGACACATCGAGGTTGTCGGACGACACCGCGATCTTCCACACCCGGTATCTGCCGGTCTCGGCGACGAACAACGCTGTTTCGTCCTGGCTCAAGGCCACGCCGTTCGCGAAGCTCAGGCCCTTGGCAACCACGCGTGTCGCGCGGGTGGCCGGGTCGTACTCCAGCACCCGGCCGGTGGCCGATTGCTCCACAATGTCGAGCAGGCTGGCGTGTTCGATGCTTCCGTCCGCCGGGGCGGCAAAGCGCGTGGACGCGTCGCTGAAATACATCTTTCCACTGCGAGCGATCACCACCGCATCGGCAAACCGGATTGGCCGGCCTTCCACGCTGTCAGTCAGCACCGTCACCGTGCGATCAGGGGCAACGGAGAGCAGCCCTTTGTGGGCGTCCGCGGCAACCAGGTTGCCCGCGGCGTCGAAGGCAAAGCCGAGCACCCGGCCTTGGGTGTTGGCGTAGACCTCGCGGCCCGTGCCGTCCGGATTCATGCGCAGGATGTTTCCGCCGGCCACCGCCAGGTACAGCTTCCCATCGCCGGCGAGCACGATGTGTTCCGGGCCGGCATCGGCGCCGAGCGAGACCACCTGAAGGCTGGCCAGCTTGTTGTTGACCGCGTGCGCGCCCGTGTAGCCCGGGTCGGCCGGCGCAATCCAGCTCATGGGTTCTATGGGGGTCGGCCACCAGGCCAGATAAGCGGCCGCTGACAAAAGCAACAAAGCAATCCCACCGATAGCAGTCTTCGTGATCCTGTGCATGCGGGTCACCTTTCGGGGCGTAGCGCGCCGCCGCCAGTGTGCGCCCGAATGCCGTGGATGAGAAGGCCACGCCGGCACGCGTTTCCGAGGGAGTGGGGCCAAGGTGCCTTACGTCCGGTGAAGCCCCCCGGCACTACGCTTGCGCGGCGTTACTCACGTTAGCCGCTCAGTGAGCAGAATAGTTCTGGCGGTGACCATGACGTTCATGGCCGTGTAGCTGGAGCGCGACATGAAGTGCAAGCTGTCAATGATGGACTCGAGTGGCGACAAAGAAGTGACCTGGCACCCCGATAGCCCTGGCGAGGTTGCGGCGGCCAAGGCAATTTTTGACGCGGTAAGGAGGCGTGGGTATCTGGTGTATTGGCAACCAGAGGGGGCAAAGGGCATTGCTTTGGGGCAATTCGACGCCAACGTCGAATCCATGGTCGCCGTCCCGCCCATCGTCGCAGGGTAGCCATGGCGATGCGGTGGATCCGGGCCCTTCGTGATTATCTTGGGGCCACCGCGCGCGCGTCAGCGCAAGCGGCCTCAATCGCGGCAGCAACGGAATTCCTGCGTCCGTCGCGCCGCGACCTGGACCTGCCCAATCCAGCAGCGGAAGCCAAAGCCAGGGCGTTGCTGGAGAGATCCCTCACGCCCGAGCAGCGGCGCGACCTGCTCGCCTGGTGCTACTTCTACGTGAGGGGCAAGAGGTTCACCTATCGCATTCGCCAGGGCTGCTCAGGCAATGTGGACCAGCTGGATCAGGGCGGGCGCGTGATCACCCGCTTCTGCGCCCAGCCACTGGGCCGAATTCCGGTTGCCGACGTGATGCTGGCGCAGAAGCTCTGGATCGAGAACGACGAGGATATGTTTCTGATGAACGCCGCGCCGTATCCGATTCAACATAGGTCGGCGATGCCTGCGAGTGTGGTGCCGCACAGGGCTTTGGACGGCTGAACGGACGAATTGGCCGAGCGTTGTTCGGTTTTTTACAGCGCGATGAAGAGGCACAGGTAGAAGCTGGTCTCGTTGGATTCCTCGGGTGGCGGGCCTAACTCCAGCACCCGGCCGGGTGGCCGATTGCTCCAAGATGTCTAGGAGGCGGGCGTGTTCGATGCTCCCGTCCGACGGGGCGGCAAAGCGCGTGGACGCGTCGCTGAAATACGTCTTTCCACCGCGGGCGATCACCACCGGATCGGCAAACCGGATCGGCCGGCCTTCCACGCTGTCAGTCAGCACCGTCACCTTGCGATAGGGGGCAATGGAGAGCAGCCCTTTATGGCGTTCGCGGCAATCAGGTTGCCCGCGGTATCAAAGGCAAAGCCCAGCATCCGGCCTTAGGTGTTGGCGTAGACCTCGCGGCACGTGCCATCCGGGTTCATGCGCAAAATGCTTCCACCGTCCACCGCCACGTACAGTTTCTCATCGTCGGCGAGCACCATGTGTTCCGGGCCGGTGTCAGCGCCGAGCGAGACCACCTGAAGGCTGGCCAGCTTGTTCTTGACCGCGTGCGCGCCGGTGTAGCCCGGTCGGCCGGCGCCTTCCAGCTCACGGGTTCTATGGGCGTCGGCCACCAGGCCAAATAGGCAGCCAGTGACAAAAGCACAGAGCAATCCCGCCGGCGATGGCCATCTTCGTGGTCTTGTGCATCCGATCCATCTTTCGCGGCGTAGCGCGCCGGTACCAATGTGCGCTCGAATGCCGACGATGGGGAGCCGGAAAGGGATCGGGGCTGGGGCCTGCCGAACAGGCTTGCGGAGGGTTGGACTCGGAGTGCGAAACCTGCGAGTGCAGAAGAATGCGCCGATACGTCAGCTGCGCGTTGTCGGAAGTACCCGGTGCGGCAGGCAGGGACAGTGGACGAATGCCCGTCGATTTCGCCCACATGTGCCTGCCTCCTTTCAAACAGAGGCAGTACGATATGGCCATGGCCTATCCAATCGACAAGAAGCTAGTCATCGCTGTTTCTAGCCGCGCTGTCTTTGACATGGCCGAAGCTAACGCTGTCTTCGACGAGTACGGTGTCGAAGCTTACCGAAAATACCAACTGGCGCGTCTCGATTCCCCGTTTGAGAAAGGCGTCGCCTTCCCTTTCGTTCGGCGCCTACTGCGGCTCAATGAACTCTACCCAGACCAGCAGCCGGTTGAGATCGTTGTGCTGTCCCGAAACAGCCCCGACACCGGTCAGCGCTTCTTCAGTTCGTGCAGGAAGTACGGATTAGAAATATCTAGAGGAGCATTTCTTTCGGGCGAGTCTCCCCACCTCTACATTGGCGCCTTCAGTGCCTCACTATTTCTTAGTGCCAACCGGGGCGACGTAGTCGACGCAACCATACGTGGATTTCCCGCCGGTCTGGTGCTCCCTACGAATGCCGTTGACGACGATATGGACCACGAACTTCGAGTGGCATTTGACTTCGATGGAGTACTGGCAAATGACGACGCGGAGCGTATCTATGCCAAGGAGAAC
>JAKFEZ010000297.1:0-4870 GCA_036675435.1 Ramlibacter sp.
CGTGCCGTGAGCGCCTACGACGGGCAGACCGGACGCAGGCTGTGGACGCAGCAGCGCGCCGGCGAGCCGCTGGTGCTGCGCCATACCGGCGTGATGCTGGCGGTGGGCGACACGCTGGTGGTGGGTCTTTCGGGCCGCATGGCGGGCCTTGATCCGCTCAACGGCACCGTGCGCTGGGAAGCGCCGCTGGCGACCCCGCGCGGCATCAACGATGTGGAGCGCCTGGTCGACCTGGTCGGCACCGTCAGCCGTGTCGGCGATGTGGTTTGCGCCCGCGCGTTCCAGGCCAGCGTCGGCTGCGTCGATGCGAGCCGTGGCACCGTCTTGTGGACCAAGCCCGCTGCCGGCTCCCAGGGTGTGCATGGCGATGCGCAATTCGTGTTCGGCACCGAGAGCGACGGCAAGGTCATCGCCTGGCGGCGCGACAACGGCGAGCGCGCGTGGGTCACCGACCGGCTGCTATACCGTGGACTTTCGGCGCCACTGGCTCTGGGCCGCTCTGTGATCGTGGGCGACAGCACCGGCCTGGTGCACATGTTGTCGCGCGAAGACGGCTCTTTGCTCAATCGCCTGAGCACCGACGGCTCGGCCATCGCAGCCGCGCCTGTGGTGGCCGGCAACACGCTGGTGGTGGTCACCCGCAACGGCGCCGTCCACGGCTTCGTACCCAAGTGACGAACAACGGGCCGTGCGCGCTGTGAAACCCGTTCTGGCCCTCGTCGGCCGACCGAACGTCGGCAAGTCGACGCTGTTCAACCGGTTGACGAAGTCCCGCGATGCCATCGTGGCGGACTATGCCGGGCTGACGCGCGACCGGCACTACGGCAACGCCAAGCACGGCAAGCTCGAATTCATCGTCATCGACACCGGCGGCTTCGAGCCGACGGCCGAGAGCGGCATCTACATGGAGATGGCCAAGCAGACGCGGCAGGCCGTGGCCGAGGCCGATGTGGTGGTGTTCGTGGTCGATGCCCGGGGCGGCCTCTCGGCCCAGGACTACGACATTGCCAAGTACTTGCGCAGGCTGGGCAAGCCTACCGTGCTGGCGGCCAACAAGGCCGAAGGCATGACCGAAGGCGTCCAACTCACCGAGTTCTATGAGCTGGGCCTGGGCGAGGTCCACCCCGTCTCAGCCGCCCACGGCCAGGGCATCCGCAGCCTGGTCGAAGTCGCCTTCGAGCCGCTGGCCTTGCCGGAAGAAGACGAGGAGGGCGAAGCCCAGGACCTGGGGGTCATCAAGCTGGCCGTGGCCGGCCGCCCCAATGTCGGCAAATCGACGCTGATCAACACCTGGCTGGGCGAGGAGCGCCTGGTGGCGTTCGATCTGCCCGGCACCACACGCGATGCCATCTCGGTGCCCTTCGAGCGCGGCGGCCAGAAGTTCGAACTCATCGATACCGCTGGGCTGCGCCGCAAGGGAAGGGTGTTCGAGGCCATCGAGAAGTTCTCGGTGGTCAAGACCTTGCAGGCCATCGAGTCGGCCAATGTCGTGCTGCTGCTGCTCGATGCCACGCAGGGTGTCACCGACCAGGACGCCCATATCGCCGGCTACATCCTGGAAAGCGGCCGCGCCGTGGTGCTGGCCCTGAACAAGTGGGACGCGGTGGATGAGTACCAGCGCGAACAGCTGCAGCGCCAGATCGAAACGCGGCTGGCCTTCCTGAAATTCGCGCCGCTGCATTTCATCTCTGCCATGAAACGCCAGGGCCTGGGTCCGGTATGGACCGCCATCGCCCAGGCGCATCGCTCGGCCATGGTGAAGATGCCCACGCCGATCCTGACCCGGCTGCTGCTCGAGGCGGTGCAGTTCCAGTCGCCCAAGCGCGCCGGGATGTTCCGCCCCAAGCTGCGTTATGCCCACCAGGGCGGCATGAACCCGCCCGTCATCGTGGTCCACGGCAATTCGCTGGAACACGTGACCGATGCTTACAAGCGCTTCCTCGAAGGGCGCTTCCGCAAGGAATTCAACCTCGTCGGCACCCCGTTGCGCATCGAGATGAAAACCTCGAAAAATCCGTACTCCGACAAAGAGAACGCCTGAGCGTGGCGGGCCGCAGCCGGCCCTGACAAACTGCGTGGAAATGGGCCGGGGCCTACTTGCACAGCCTAGTTGCTGTGGTAAGGTGCAGTTTCCAACAACACTTCCGAATGCGGAACACGGAGAATATCGTGAGCAACAAAGGGCAGCTTCTACAAGACCCATTTCTCAACACCTTGCGTCGCGAGCACGTGCCGGTGTCGATCTACCTCGTCAACGGCATCAAGCTGCAAGGCCAGATCGAATCCTTCGATCAGTACGTGGTGTTGCTGCGCAATACCGTGACCCAGATGGTCTACAAGCACGCCATCTCGACCATTGTTCCGGGAAGGGCGGTGAACTTTTCCACCGCCGAAAGCACCGAACCCGGCACCAGCTGATTTTTGCCGCGCCAGGGCTTGAAGGTGGCGCGGCCGCCTTCAACTATCTGTTTACCTGATTCCCTGGTTTCGAATTTGTCCGAATCTCCCCAACGCCCGGCCGCCCCCACCATCCTCGTGGGGGTCGATCTGGGTTTGCCGCACTACGACGGCACCCTCGAAGAGCTTGGCCTGCTGGCCCAGACGGCCGGCCTGCAGCCGGTGGCGCGCGTCAGCTGCAAGCGCAAGGCGCCGGATGCCGCGCTATTCATCGGCAAGGGCAAGGCCGACGAGATCAAGTCGCTTGCCGACGAGCTGGGCGCCACCGAGGTGCTGTTCGACCAGGCCCTGAGCCCGGCCCAGCAGCGCAACCTCGAGCGCCACCTCGACCGGCCGGTCAATGACCGCACCTTGCTCATCCTTGAAATCTTCGGCCAGCGGGCTCGCAGCCACGAGGGCAAGCTGCAAGTCGAGCTGGCGCGCCTGCAATACGTGAGCACGCGGCTGGTGCGACGCTGGTCGCACCTGGAGCGCCAGACCGGCGGGGCCGGCGTGCGCGGCGGCCCGGGCGAAAAGCAGATCGAACTCGACCGGCGGATGATCGGCGACGCCATCAAGCGCACCCGCGAGCGGCTGGAGAAGGTCAAGAAGCAGCGCAACACCCAGCGCCGCCAGCGCGAGCGCCGCGACACCTACAACATCTCGCTGGTGGGCTATACCAACGCCGGCAAGTCCACGCTGTTCAACGCGCTGGTGAAGGCCCGTGCCTATGCCGCCGACCAGCTGTTCGCCACGCTCGACACGACCACGCGCCAGCTCTACCTGGGGCCGGTCGAAGGCAGCGGCGAGGTGCAGGGGCGCTCGGTGTCGCTGTCGGACACGGTGGGGTTCATCCGCGACTTGCCGCACGGGCTGATCGACGCTTTCCAGGCCACGTTGCAGGAAGCCGCCGATGCCGACTTGCTGCTGCATGTGGTGGACGCCGCCAACCCGAACCATCCGGAGCAGATCGTCGAAGTCCAGCGGGTGCTGCACGAAATCGGCGCCGCCGAAGTGCCGCAGGTGCTGGTGTTCAACAAGATCGACGCCCTGGAGTCCGCGCAGCAGCCGCGCCCCGGCAGCGACTTGTTCGAGCTGGAAGGCATTGCCGTGCCCCGGCTGTTCGTCAGCGGGCGCACCGCGCAAGGCGTGCCCGAGCTGCGCCGCCAGCTGGCGCATCAGGTGTCCCAGCGCGGTGCGGTTGCCGCGCCGGTGCGTGATAACCCTGAGATTCACGATACGCCGGCCTGATTGGGCACAATGCGGCTGAAGAAATGAAACTTGTACGCTCAATTTGTTCGCCGTCCCCGAGGGGGCGCCCGGTATGCCGTGGGCGGCTGGGCGGGCACCCCATAAGAAAGAAACCAAGCGCATGAACCTCCACTTACGCAGCCTGCGGTTGGCAGGGCTGAATCGACGGATCAGGGGCATGTTCAACCTGAACGATCCGCGCTGGGGTCGTGGCGGTGACGATAAGCAGTCCGAAAACAACCGGCCCGATCCGCAAAAACCTGAAAATGGCCGCGGCCAGGGTCCCAACCAGGGGCCGCCCGACCTGGATGAGCTCTGGCGCGATTTCAATCGCAAGCTGGGCGGCCTGTTCGGCGGCAAGGGCCGTCGCGGCGGCGGCGACAACGGCGGCTTCGGCGGCGGTGGCGGCAATTTCCAGCCCGACATGAAAAGCGCCGGCATCGGCGCCGGCCTGGTGGCCGCGGTCGTGGTGCTGATCTGGCTGGGAACCGGCTTTTTCATCGTCCAGGAAGGCCAGCAGGCAGTGATCACCCAGTTCGGCCGCTACAAGGTCACCGTGGGCGCCGGCTTCAACTGGCGCCTGCCGTACCCGATCCAGCGCCATGAGCTGGTGTTCGTCACGCAGATCCGCTCGGTGGACGTCGGCCGCGACAACGTCATCAAGACTACAGGCCTGCGAGACTCGGCCATGTTGACCGAAGACGAGAACATCGTCGAGATCAAGTTCGCGGTGCAATACCGCCTGAACGACGCACGCGCCTACCTGTTCGAGAGCAAGAGCCCGGCCGAAGCCGTGGTGCAGGCCGCCGAAACGGCCGTGCGCGAGGTGGTGGGCAAGATGCGCATGGATTC
This sequence comes from Ramlibacter sp., assembly GCA_036675435.1. Taxonomy (GTDB): domain Bacteria; phylum Pseudomonadota; class Gammaproteobacteria; order Burkholderiales; family Burkholderiaceae_C; genus Ramlibacter. The sequence goes on from JAKFEZ010000297.1 coordinate 4,540, forward strand.
GGCCCTGGCCGAGGAGCGCGACCAGATCGCGCCGCGCGTGCGCACCATCATGCAGAACATCCTCGACCGCTACAAGGTCGGCATCGAGGTAGTGGGCATCAACCTGCAGCAAGGCGGCGTGCGGCCGCCCGAGCAGGTGCAGGCCGCGTTCGACGATGTGCTCAAGGCCGGCCAGGAGCGCGAGCGCGCCAAGAACGAGGCGCAGGCGTACGCCAACGACGTGATTCCGCGCGCGGTCGGCTCGGCGGCGCGGCTGAAGGAAGAAGCAGACGCCTACAAGGCGCGCATCGTGGCCCAGGCCCAGGGTGACGGCCAGCGCTTCAAGTCGGTG
>JAKFEZ010000201.1:0-4739 GCA_036675435.1 Ramlibacter sp.
GTGTTCTGGGCCTGCGGCGTCACCCCCCAGGCCGCGATCGAGCGCGCCAAACCCGAGTTCTGCATCACGCACGCCCCCGGCGCGATGCTGATCACCGATCTGCTCAACCAGCAACTTGCCAGCTTCTAAGGAGACATTCATGAACAAAGTCATCTTCGCCCTGTCCACGCTCGCCTGCGCCGGCATGGCCCAGGCCCAGGTCAAGTGGGACCTGCCCACCGGCTACAGTGCCAACAGCTTCCAGACGCAGAACGTGCAGCAGTTCGTCGGCGAGGTGGACCAGCTCACCGGCGGCAAGCTGAAGATCACGCTGCATCCCGGCGCGTCGCTGTACAAGGCCAACGAGATCAAGCGCGCCGTGCAGACCGGCCAGGTGCAGGCAGCGGAGTTCATCGTGTCGGGAGCGGCCAACGAGAACCCCCTGTTCGGCGTGGATTCGATCCCCTTCCTGGCCACCAGCTACGCCGACGCGCGGCGGCTCTACCAGGCCGCCAAGCCTGTGCAGGACAAGCTGCTGGCAGCGCAAGGCATCAAGGTGCTGTTCAGCGTGCCGTGGCCGGGCCAGTCGCTGTATTCGCTCAAGCCGATCGGCTCGCCCGCCGATTTCTCCGGTACCAAGATGCGAGCCTACAACCCGGCCACCACGCGGATCGCGCAGTTGCTCAAGGCGCAACCTGTCACCATCCAGCTGGCCGAGCTCGGCCAGGCGCTGGCGACAGGCGCCGTGGACAATTTCCTCACCTCGAGCGCGAGCGGCATCGAAAGCAAGCTGCACGAGCAGGTGAAGTACTTCTACCCGGTCAGTGCCTGGCTGCCGCGCAATGCCACGGTGGTCAGCCAGAAAGCCTTCGACGGGCTGGACAAGCCGACCCAGGACGCATTGCTCAAGGCCGCGGCCGCCGCCGAAGCGCGCGGCTGGGCCACCAGCGAGAAGCTGGATGGCGAGTACATCAAGGAGCTTGCCGCCAAGGGCATGACGATCGCGCCGCCCACCGACGCGGTGAAGAAGGCGCTGTCTGCGATCGGCGAGACCATGACCGCGGAGTGGCTCAAGACGGCCGGCGCCGAAGGGCAGACCGTCATCGACGCCTACCGCAAGCACTGACGGCGCCGCGGCCGCTGGCGGCCGCATTCTTTCTCCCAGTCCTTTTTCCTCAACGTGCCAGGAGCGCGCGATGGCCCGACTCGTCCTCAATTTCTACCGCCTGCTGTTGCTACTGTCGTGCGCCGGCATGGTGTCCGCCTTCGCCACCGTCAGCCTGGGCATTGCCGCCAGGCTGGCCGGCTGGGACATCCCCGGGCTCGATGCCTATGCGGGTTATGCCATCGCCGCCGCGCTGTTCCTGGCGCTGCCCTCGACGCTGATCAAGGGTGAGCATATTCGCGTGACGCTGCTGCTGGAGCGCGCGCCGCACCGGCTGCGCCAGGGGCTGGAGTGGTGGAGCCTGGGGGCGGCCATGGCCCTGTCGGCCTACATGGCGTGGTTCGCGCTGCGGCTGGTCTGGGTTTCCTACGCCACCCACGACATGTCGCCCGGCGCCGACGCGTCGCCGCTGTGGATTCCCCAGATCGCCATGGCGCTGGGCTGTGTCGGTTTTGCCATCGCCTTCGGCCACGCGCTGCTGGGCCGTTGGCAGGGCCGAGAACTGATTGCCGCCGGCCAGGCCGCGCATACCGAGTGAAGGAAAAGTCACCATGGAAGCCTTGATTGCCCTGGCCTTGATCGTGGCCCTGTTCATGATCCTGGGCTCCGGCCTGTGGATCGGTTTGTCACTGCTGGCGGTCGCGCTGGTCGGCATGGAGCTGTTCACGCAGCGGCCCGTCGGCGACAGCATGATGCTCACCATCTGGGGCTCGACCTCCAGCTGGACGCTCACGGCGCTGCCGCTGTTTCTGTGGATGGGCGAGATCCTGTTTCGCAGCAAGCTGTCGGACGACATGTTCAAGGGGCTCGCCCCCTGGCTCGACCGTCTGCCGGGCCGGCTGCTGCACACCAACGTGGTCGGCTGCACCATCTTCGCGGCGATTTCCGGCTCGAGTGCCGCCACCTGCGCCACCATCGGCAAGATCACGCTGCCTGAGTTGAAGAAGCGTGGCTATCCGGATGACATCTCGGTGGGCACGCTGGCGGGCGCCGGCACGCTGGGCCTGCTGATACCGCCCTCGATCATCATGATCGTCTACGGCGTGGCCGCCAACGTGTCGATTGCCAAGCTGTTCCTGGCCGGCGTGATTCCCGGGCTGCTGCTGGCGGGGCTCTTCATGGGCTACATCGTCGTGTGGGCGCTGATGAACCCGGAGAAAGTGCCGGCAGCGGACGCCGCGATGACCTTCGTGCAGAAGCTGCACTCCTCGCGCCATCTGATCCCGGTGGTGGCGCTGATCGCGCTGGTGCTCGGTGGCATCTACAGCGGTGTCGCCACGGCCACCGAAGCGGCGGCGCTCGGTGTGGCCGGCGCGCTGGTGCTGGCGTGGACCGAGGGGTCGCTGAACTGGAACAGGTTCAGCGAAGGATTGGTCGCCGCATGCCGGGTGTACTGCATGATCGGCCTCATCCTGGCCGGCGCTGCCTTCCTCACGCTGGCCATGGGCTTCATCGGCTTGCCACGCCACCTGGCCGCGTTCATCGGCTCGCTGCAGCTCGCGCCTTTCGCGCTGATGGCGCTGCTGGTGGTGTTCTTCATCGTGCTGGGCTGCTTCCTGGACGGCATCTCGATGGTCGTCCTGACGATCGCCGTCCTGCTGCCCACGGTCGAGGCCGCCGGGTTCGACCTGATCTGGTTCGGCATCTTCGTCGTGCTGGTGGTGGAAATGGCGCAGATCACGCCGCCGGTAGGGTTCAACCTTTTCGTGCTGCAGGGGCTGACGCGGCGCGAGGTGACCTGGATCGCGCGCACCGCGCTGCCGTTGTTCTTCCTGATGATCGCCGCGGTGCTCATCACCTGGTTCGTTCCCGACGTGGTCTTGTGGCTGCCGCGCCGGATGCAGGGTTAGCCGCCCGCCACCTCACCACCAGGAGCTCCCATGAAAGCCTTCTTGATTGCCGCGCTGGCCGCGGCCGGGGCAGCGCACGCCCAGAATTCCCCGATCGAGTGGAAGTTGGCAACCGGCTATCGCGCCGAGTCCTTCCACACCCAGAACCTTTTCGAGTTCGCGCGCGACGTGGAGCAGGCCACGGCCGGGCAGCTGAAAATCCAGGTCCATCCCAACAACACGCTGGCCAAACTGAACGACATACACCAGGCGGTGCAGGAGGGCAAGGCCGAGGCGGGCGAGACCATCATGGCCAGCCTGGTCAAGGAGATCCCGATCGCCGGCGCCGACTCGATCCCCTTCGTCGTCGGCAGTTACGCCGACGCACGGCGCATGTGGCAGCTGCAGCGCCCGCTGATCGACAAGCACCTCACCGCGCGCGGCCTCAAGGTGCTGTACGCCGTGCCCTGGCCGCCGCAGGGCCTGTTCGCCAACAAGCCCATCCGTGGCTCCGCCGACTTCGCGGGCACGAAGATGCGCACCTACAACCAGACCACTATCCGCATTGCCGAGCTGATGAAGGCCGTTCCCGTGGACGTGCCAATGGTGGAGGTGAACAAGGCGCTGGCCGAAGGCCGCATGGACAACATGATCACCTCGGCGGTGACCGGCGTCGAGAACAAGGTCTGGGGGCCGATCAAGCACTACTACGAGATCAATGCCTGGTTCCCGAAGAACATCGTCTTCGTCAACGCGCGGGCATTCAACGCGCTGAAGCCGGGCACGCAGAAACTGGTGCTGCAGGCAGCCGCTGCCGCGGAGGCTCGTGGCTGGGCGACGAGCCAGGCCGTGATGGTGGATTCCACCAATGAACTGCGCGCCAACGGCATCAAGGTCGAACGCGTCTCCAGCGAATTCGACGGCGAGATCAAGCGGCTGGGCGAGAAGTTTTCGCGCGAATGGGTACGATTGGTGGGCAACGAGGCCAATCACATCTTCATTCCTTACTACACGCAGTGACGCGCAACCCGGTTTCCAACGCTACATTGACCTGAAACACGACCTATGCAGGAAAAACCCATCCTCTCCCCCGGAAAGCGCTGGCAGTTCTGGATCGACCGCGGAGGCACGTTCACCGACATCGTCGCCCGGCGCCCGGACGGCGCCCTGGTGACGCACAAGCTGTTGTCCGAGAATCCCGAGCACTACCGCGACGCCGCTGTGGCGGGCATTCGCCACCTGCTGGGCCTGAAGGCTGGCGAGCCCGTCACGCCCGACGTGGTGGACTGCGTGAAGATGGGCACCACCGTGGCCACCAATGCGCTGCTCGAGCGCAAGGGCGAGCCGACGCTGCTGGTCACCACCCGGGGCTTTCGAGATGCGCTGCGCATCGCCTACCAGAACCGGCCACGCCTGTTCGACCGGCGCATCGTGCTGCCGGAATTGCTCTATGGCTCGGTGATCGAGGCGCAGGAGCGGGTCGGCGCACGCGGCGAGATGGTGCAGCCGCTGGATGAAGCGCTGCTGGCGAAAGACTTGCAGGCCGCTTATGCGCGCGGGCTGCGCAGCGTGGCCATCGTCTTCATGCACGGCTATCGCTACAGCGAGCATGAGAAGGCGGCCGCTCGCCTCGCGGCCAGGGCGGGCTTTACGCAGATCAGCACTTCGCACGAAACCAGCCCGATGATGAAGTTCGTCAGCCGCGGCGACACCACTGTGGTCGACGCGTACCTGTCGCCCATCTTGCGCCGCTATGTGGAGCAGGT
>JAKFEZ010000052.1:0-4727 GCA_036675435.1 Ramlibacter sp.
TCACCAGCGTTTCTCGACCAACACCTTCCCGGAATGGCCGCTGGCCCACCCGTACCGTTATGTCGCCCACAACGGCGAGATCAACACCGTGAAGGGCAACTACAACTGGATGAAGGCGCGCGAAGGCGTGATGTCGTCGCCGGTGCTGGGCGCCGACCTGAAGAAGCTCTACCCGATCAGCTTCGCCAACCAGTCCGACACCGCCACCTTCGACAACTGCCTCGAGCTGCTGACGATGGCCGGCTACCCGATCAGCCAGGCCGTGATGATGATGATCCCCGAGCCGTGGGAACAGCACACCACCATGGACGAACGGCGCAAGGCGTTCTACGAGTATCACGCCGCGATGTTGGAGCCCTGGGACGGTCCGGCCTCCATCGTGTTCACCGACGGTCGCCAGATCGGCGCCACCCTGGACCGCAACGGGCTGCGGCCCTCGCGCTACTGCGTGACCGATGATGACCTGGTCATCATGGCATCGGAGACCGGCGTGCTGCCGGTGCCCGAGAACAAGATCGTGCGCAAGTGGCGCCTGCAGCCCGGCAAGATGTTCCTGATCGACCTGGAGCAGGGCCGCATGATCGACGACGAGGAGCTCAAGGCCAACCTCGCCAACAGCAAGCCCTACAAGCAGTGGATCGAAAACCTGCGCATCAAGCTCGACGACCTGTCCGACACTTCGGGCCACGCGCCGACCAGCGATGTCGAATTGCTCGATCGCCAGCAAGCCTTCGGCTACACACAGGAGGACATCAAGTTCCTGATGTCGCCCATGGCCCAGGCCGGCGAAGAGGGCATCGGCTCCATGGGCAACGACAGCCCGCTGGCCGTGCTCTCCTCCAAGGACAAGCCGCTCTACAGCTACTTCAAGCAGCTGTTCGCCCAGGTGACCAACCCGCCGATCGACCCGATCCGCGAAGCCATCGTCATGTCGCTGGTGTCGTTCATCGGCCCCAAGCCCAACCTGCTGGACATCAACCAGGTCAACCCGCCGATGCGCCTCGAGGTGAGCCAGCCGATTCTCGACTTCGCCGACATGGCCAAGCTGCGCGACATCGAAAGCCACACCCACGGCAAGTTCCGCAGCTACACGCTGGACATCACCTATCCGCTGGCCTGGGGCCACGAGGGCGTGGAAGCCAAGCTGGCCTCGTTGAATGCGGAAGCGGTGGATGCGATCAAGAGCGGCAAGAACATCCTGATCATCAGCGACCGTGCCGTCGGGCCTGCGCAAGTCGCCATCCCCGCGTTGCTGGCGTTGTCGTCCATTCACCAGCACCTGGTGCGGGAAGGCCTGCGCACGACGGCTGGCCTGGTGGTCGAGACCGGCACCGCGCGCGAAGTGCACCACTTCGGCGTGCTGGCCGGCTATGGCGCTGAAGCCGTGCATCCCTATCTGGCGATGGAGACGCTGGTCTCCATCCACAAGGACCTGCCGGGTGACCTGAACGCCGACAAGGCCATCTACAACTACGTCAAGGCCGTGGGCAAGGGCCTGTCCAAGATCATGTCGAAGATGGGCGTGTCCACCTACATGAGCTACTGCGGCGCCCAGCTGTTCGAAGCCATCGGGCTGAACAGCAACACCGTGGAGAAGTACTTCACCGGCACCGCCAGCCGCGTCGAGGGCATCGGCGTGTTCGAGATCGCGCAGGAGGCGATCCGGATGCACAAGGCGGCCTTCGGCGACGACCCGGTGCTGGAAAGCATGCTGGACGCCGGCGGCGAATACGCCTGGCGCACCCGCGGCGAGGAGCACATGTGGACGCCCGACGCCATCGCCAAGCTGCAGCACGCCTCGCGCGCCAACAACTGGAATACCTACAAGGAATATGCCCAGCTGATCAATGACCAGAACCGCCGCCACATGACGTTGCGCGGCCTGTTCGAGTTCAGGATCGATCCGTCCCGGGCCATCTCGATCGACGAGGTCGAGCCGGCCAAGGACATCGTCAAGCGTTTCGCCACCGGCGCGATGTCGCTGGGCTCGATCTCCACCGAAGCCCATGCGACCCTTGCCGTGGCGATGAACCGCATCGGCGGCAAGAGCAACACCGGCGAGGGCGGGGAAGACCCGGCCCGCTACCGGCAGGAACTCAAGGGCATCCCGATCCGGCAGGGCCAGACCATGGGTGACATCATGGGCAAGGACGTGGTCGAAGTGGACTACCCGCTCAACGAGGGCGATTCGCTGCGTTCGCGCATCAAGCAGGTGGCCTCCGGGCGCTTCGGCGTCACCGCGGAGTACCTGTCGTCGGCCGACCAGATCCAGATCAAGATGGCCCAGGGCGCCAAGCCGGGCGAGGGCGGCCAGCTGCCAGGCGGCAAGGTCTCCAAATACATCGGCAAGCTGCGCTACTCGGTGCCGGGCGTCGGTCTGATCTCGCCGCCGCCGCACCACGACATCTATTCGATCGAAGACCTGGCGCAGTTGATCCACGACCTGAAGAACGTGGCCCCGCACGCGTCGGTCAGCGTCAAGCTGGTCTCCGAAGTCGGTGTCGGCACCATCGCGGCGGGTGTGGCCAAGTGCAAGAGCGACCACGTGGTGATCGCCGGCCACGACGGCGGCACCGGTGCCTCGCCCTGGTCATCGATCAAGCACGCCGGCAGCCCCTGGGAAATCGGCCTGGCCGAAACCCAGCAGACCCTGGTGTTGAACCGCCTGCGCGGCCGCATCCGGGTGCAGGCCGACGGCCAGATGAAGACCGGCCGCGACGTCGCCATCGGCGCCTTGCTGGGCGCGGACGAGTTCGGCTTCGCTACCGCGCCGCTGGTGGTCGAAGGCTGCATCATGATGCGCAAGTGCCACCTCAACACCTGCCCGGTGGGGGTCGCCACGCAAGACCCGGTTCTGCGCAAGAAATTCGCCGGCAAGCCCGAGCACGTGGTCAACTTCTTCTTCTTCGTCGCCGAGGAAGTGCGCCAGATCATGGCGCAACTGGGCGTGCGCAAGTTCGACGACCTGATCGGCCGCGCCGACCTGCTCGACGCCAGGAAGGGCATCGAGCATTGGAAGGCCCGCGGACTGGACTTCAGCCGGCTGTTCGCCCAGCCCAACGTGCCCGCCGAGGTGGCGCGCTTCCACGTCGAGGCGCAGGACCATGGCCTCGACCGCAGCCTCGACCGGATACTGATCGAAAAATCTCGCCCGGCCATCGACAAGGGCGAAAAGGTCCAGTTCATCGAGGTCGCGCGCAACGTCAACCGCTCGGTCGGCGCGATGCTGTCCGGCGCCCTGACCAAGGTGCACCCCGAAGGCCTGCCCGACGACAGCATCCGCATCCAGCTCGAAGGCACGGGCGGGCAGTCGTTCGGCGCCTTCCTGGCCAAGGGCATCACGCTGTACCTGATCGGCGACGCTAACGACTACACCGGCAAGGGCCTGTCGGGCGGGCGCATCATCGTGCGCCCCAGCATCGACTTCCGGGGCGTCGCTGCCGGCAACATCATCATCGGCAACACCGCGCTGTATGGCGCCACCACCGGCGAGGCCTTCTTCAGCGGCGTGGCCGGGGAGCGTTTCGCCGTGCGGCTGTCGGGCGCCACCGCAGTAGTGGAAGGCACCGGCGACCACGGCTGCGAGTACATGACCGGCGGCACCGTGCTGGTGCTCGGCAAGACGGGGCGCAACTTCGCGGCCGGGATGTCGGGCGGCATCGCCTATGTGTACGACGAAGACGGCCAGTTCGCCAGCCGCTGCAACACCGCCATGGTGTCGTTGGAGGCGGTGGGAACGGCGGCCGAACAGAAGGCCGGCGGCAAGACCCGGCTGCACAAGGACCAGGCCGACGAGACCTTGCTCAAGAAGCTGCTGGAGGAGCACAACCGCTGGACCGGCAGCAAGCGCGCGCGCGAACTGCTGGACAGCTGGGCGGTGTCGCGCACCAGGTTCGTGAAGGTGTTCCCCAACGAATACAAGCGTGCGTTGCTCGAGATGTACGAGCGCGAGGTGGAGGCAGCCAGCACCGGCAACAACGCCCACGTCGCCATGAAGCACGACTCGGTCGCCGCCGTCTGAAGAAAAAAAGAGGGGATAAGAGATCATGGGAAAAATCACCGGCTTCATGGAATTCGAGCGCGTCGAGGAAGGCTACAAGCCCATTCCCGAGCGCGTGAAGCACTACAAGGAATTCGTCATCGGCCTGGACGACGAGCAGGCCAAGGTGCAGGGCGCGCGCTGCATGGACTGCGGCACGCCGTTCTGCAATAGCGGCTGCCCGGTCAACAACATCATTCCGGATTTCAACGACCTGGTGTATCGGCAGGACTGGCGCAACGCCTTCACGGTGCTGGATTCCACCAACAACTTTCCCGAGTTCACCGGCCGCATCTGTCCGGCGCCCTGCGAGGAAGCCTGCGTGCTGAACGTCAACGACGACCCGGTCGGCATCAAGTCGATCGAGCACGCCATCATCGACCGGGCCTGGGACAACGGTTGGGTCGCCGCTCGGCCGGCCAAGATCAAGACCGGCAAGAAGGTGGCCGTGGTCGGTTCCGGGCCGGCCGGCATGGCAGCGGCCCAGCAACTGGCCCGCGTCGGCCATGACGTGACGCTGTTCGAGAAGAACGACCGCATCGGCGGCCTGCTGCGCTATGGCATTCCGGATTTCAAGATGGAGAAGGTCCATATCGACCGCCGCGTCGAGCAGATGAAAGCCGAGGGCGTCACCTTCCGCACCGGCGTGATGGTGGGCAAGCTGCCCGAAGGCAGCAAGGTCACGAAC
>JAKFEZ010000187.1:0-4722 GCA_036675435.1 Ramlibacter sp.
CAACACCTCGCCCACCGACCTGATCGGCCCGTATCCGCAGTGGAGCGAACCCGGCCGCATCGTGTCCCTGGACCCATGGGGCGCTGCGGTGGCCGACGTGTTTTCCGCGGAGCTGGCCGCCGGCTACGACATCCGCCCGACGATTGCCATCACCAAGGCCCATGTCATCCTGCCGGAGGTCATCGAGGCGCTGCAGTCGGGGCGCCTGAAGGCCGACGGCAAGTACCTGACTGACGGCGGCGCCGCCATGGTCACCAAGGCCGCCATCGAGCCCGTCTGGTATTTGCCCGAGGTAGCCCGGCGCTTTGGCTGCAGCGAAACCGATTTGCGCCGTGTGCTGTTCGAGGAAACCGGCGGCATGTACCCCGAACTCGTCACCCGCAGCGACCTGGACGTGTTTTTACCGCCCATCGGTGGGCAGACGGTCTACATCTTCGGCAACCCGCAAGACCTGGCCAACCCTGCGATCGAACTGACCGCCCGGGTCCATGACGAATGCAACGGCTCGGACGTGTTCGGCTCGGACATCTGCACCTGCCGCCCTTACCTCACCCACGCCATCGAGGAGTGCATCCAGGGTGCGCAACGCGGCGGCGTGGGCCTGGTGGCCTATTCGCGCAAGGAAGGCCGGGCGCTCGGCGAAGTCACCAAGTTCCTGGTCTACAACGCACGCAAGCGCCAGGTGGGCGGCGACACCGCCGACCAGTACTTTGCCCGCACTGAATGCGTGGCGGGCGTGCAGGACATGCGTTTTCAGGAGCTCATGCCCGACGTGCTGAGCTGGTTGGGCGTGCGCAAGATTCACCGCCTGGTGTCCATGAGCAACATGAAGTTCGATGCCATCACCAAGGCCGGCATCGAGATCGGCGAGCGCGTGAACATTCCGGATGCACTCATCCCCGAAGATGCGCGCGTGGAAATGGACGCCAAGATGGCCGCCGGCTATTTCACGCCGGGGCCGGTGCCCGACGCCGAAGAGCTCAAAAAGGCCAAGGGACGGGAACTTGATGCCTGAACACCTGACACACCCGACGTCAAGGACGCATCAGCCATGAAAAAAATAGCTGATGACGCCCAATTGATGTCGGCTGCCGCTGAATTACGTTCGACAGAAACGATACGTGTGCGGGCCCGGGCCCTGCTCGAACGGGCACGCCGCGGCGAGTCGACCTGGTTCACGATCAACGACGGGGCGCTGGACACCGCCGCCATGCTGGTCGCCGAGCTGACCCGCGCCCGCTACCCCGATCTCAAGATTCCGTACCACAGCCGGTGGCGGCATTTTGAAGCGGGCGGCGTGGACCGGACAGCCCAGTTAAACGCTGCGCTGGGACAGGTTTCGGCGGCTGAACGGGCACGCGCCCAGATCGACCTAGCCCTGGTCAGCGTGCTGCTCGATGCCGGCGCCGGCCCCGACTGGACCTACCGGGAGCCCGCGCAGGCGGAACACCCCGGGCACGAATACAGCCGGTCGGAGGGTCTGGGCGTGGCCAGCTTCCACGCCTTCATGACCGGCCTGTTTTCCTGTGACCCATCGCGACCCTTGCAGGCGGATGCCCAGGGTCTGCAAGCCGTGACGGCCGAACGGCTGGGCCAGGCCTTTCAGGTCACGGCCAGCAATCCGCTGGTGGGCCTGGAGGGGCGTGCGGCCCTGCTGCGCCGCCTCGGGCAGGCGCTGCAGGACCAACCCGCCGTGTTTGGCCGGCCCGCTCGCCCCGGCCATCTGTTCGACATGCTGGTCAACAAGTCGCCTCAGCCTGCGCCTGCGGAACAAAGCGCTCAGGAGGCGCAGCCCACCATCCACGCGCATGAACTGCTGTCCGTGCTGTTGACGGCGCTGGCGCCCATCTGGCCCGCGCAGAACGCCATTGAAAATATCGCACTGGGAGACTGCTGGCACCACGTTGCCGCGTGCAGCGGCAGTGCAGCCAAGGGTGCGGCGGCCAACCTCACCGACGGCTGGATGCCGTTTCACAAACTGTCGCAATGGCTCGCCTACTCGCTGCTGGAGCCGTTTGAATGGGCCGGCGTCCGCGTGCAAGGGCTGGACGCGCTGACCGGGCTGCCCGAATACCGCAACGGCGGCCTGTTCCTGGACGCCGGCGTGCTGCGCCTGAAGGATGACTCGCAGGCCGGGCAACTGCATGGCGCCGGCGACGAGCTGATTGTGGAATGGCGCGCACTGACGGTGGCCCTGCTGGACGAACTGGCGCCGCTGGTCCGCGAGCAGTTAGGATTGACTGCCGAGCAGATGCCGCTGGCCTGCGTGCTTGAAGGCGGAACCTGGGCCGCCGGGCGGGCACTGGCACAGCAACTGCATGGCGGCCAGCCGCCCCTGAACATCGAGAGCGACGGCACCGTGTTTTGAATACCGTTCTTGAATATCGTCTTTGAATAAAGCGCATCACACCATGACCATTCGCAGCGACAAAGTCCACGTCATTGACCACCCGCTCGTGCAGCACAAGCTCACGCTGATGCGGCGCAAGGACGCCTCCACCAACACCTTCCGCACCCTGCTGAACGAGCTGAGCATGCTGATGGCCTACGAGGTCACGCGCGACATGCCCATGCAGGAGATCGAGATCGAAACGCCGCTGGAAACCACAACGTCCAGGATGATCGATGGCAAAAAACTGGTCTTCGTCTCCATCCTGCGTGCCGGCAACGGCATCCTGGAGGGCATGCTCAGCGTGGTGCCCGGCGCGCGCGTCGGCCACGTGGGCCTGTACCGCGACCCCAAGACGCTGACCGCGGTCGAGTACTACTTCAAGATGCCGCACGACATGCAGGAACGTGACGTCGTCATCGTCGACCCGATGCTGGCCACGGGCAACTCCGCCATTGCCGCCGTCGACCGGCTCAAGGAACTCAACCCCAAGTCCATCAAATTCGTCTGCCTGCTGACCTGCCCGGAAGGCATTGCCGCCCTGCAAAAAGCCCACCCCGACGTGGCCATCTACACCGCGGCCATCGACCGCCAGCTCAACGACCACGGCTACATCCTGCCCGGTCTGGGTGATGCGGGCGACAGGATCTTCGGCACCAAATAGCCTCCAGCCAATCGCCAGCCATCGCCGGGCAAGCGTCAGGCAACCGCTACACTCCCCGCATGTTTTTACCCACGTTTGCACGGCGCGCCGCCGGCGCCGCGCTGCTGGGCCTTGCCAGCCTGTCTGGCCCCGCCGTATGGGCCGCACCCTACACCCCCGCCAATGATTCAGAAGTCGTCGAGCGCCTGCCCGGCCGGGCCAGTGACCCGGCCATCCGACGTGTCGAGTCGCTGCGCCGGCAACTCGCCGCCCGGCCAGATGACGCCACCCTGCGGGTAGAAATCGCGCGGCGCTATTTCGACCTGGCCATGGCCCAGGGCGACCCGCGCTACGTGGGCTACGCCTCCGCGACGATCGCTCCGCTGGCCCCGCCGGCGGCGGCCGGGTCCGGCTACTGGCTGCTGCATGGGCTGATCCAGCAATACAGCCACGACTTCGAAGGCGCTCTGGCCAGCCTGGCCAAAGCCAGCCAGCTGGACCCCGCCTCGCCCGAGCCCCTGTCCTGGCGGGCCGCCGTCTTCATGGTGCAGGCGCGCTACGCCGAAGCCCTGGCCGACTGCGAGCGGTTGGCGCCGTTGGCCGAGCCGCTGCTGGGTGCCGGCTGCATCGCGTATGTCCGGGCCACCACGGGCCAGCTTGAGACCGCCTTCCGGCAACTGGTCGACGCCGGCAAGGCCGCGCCGAAAACCTCACCTGAGTTGCTGCTGTGGCTGGACACCCGGCTGGCAGAAATGGCGTGGCGGCTGCAGCGTCACGACGCCGCGGAGGGCTACTTCCGGGATGCGCTCAAGCAAGGCATCACCGACCAGTTTCTGCTGGGAGCCTATGCAGACTTCCTGCTGGCACACCAGCGACCGGCAGAGGTGCTGAAGCTGCTCGCCGGGTGGGAACGCTCCGACGTCCTGCTGCTGCGGCTGGCCCTGGCCGGCGCGGCGGCGGGCGACACACGCGCCGGCGACTGGGCCGGGCAGCTGCGCGATCGCTTCCAGGCGGCTGCACAGCGCGGCGACCGGCTGCATGAGCAGGAGGCGGCACGCTTCGAGCTTGACATCGAACACAACGCCGCCAAGGCGCTGGAACTGGCAGCCCGCAACTACCAGGTCCAGAAAGAGCCGCGCGATGCCGAAATCCTCATGCGTAGCGCGCTAGCCGCCGGCCAGGCCAAGGCCGCGCAGCCTGCCCTCGACTGGTTGCGCGCCAGCCGCTACGAAGATCCGGCATTTGACAAACTCGCCACACAGCTGGCCGCGCAGGGAGCCACACGATGAAGCGCGGCCTTGTGAAGCGCTTTCTTGTGCTGCTGGCCGCCGTGCTCCTGCAAGTCTTGCAAGGCACGGCCTGGGCCCATAAACCGAGCGACAGCTACCTGACCTTGCGCGCCGCCTCCGGCAGCAGCGACATTGCCGTGCGCTGGGACATCGCCCTGCGCGACCTCGACTACGTGCTGCAACTCGACCGCGACGGCAATGGCGAACTGACCTGGGGCGAAGTGAGGCAGCGCAGCGACGAGATCACGCGGCTGGCCACCAGCCGGCTGGAGCTCACCGCGGCTGACAAAGCCTGCGCCTGGGTCACCAGCGGCCCGCTTGCGCTCGACAGGCACAGCGACGGCACCTACGCCGTGCTCAGCCTCACCGCGCAGTGCGCCAACCTCTCCGGTGCGCTCAAG
>JAKFEZ010000070.1:0-22907 GCA_036675435.1 Ramlibacter sp.
ACCGTGATGGCCCAGAAGGCCGACAGCGACGGCGAGAACTCCTCCACCATCAGGCACCAGATGAGCGTGCCGATCGGCAGCAGGAAATGCAGGCCGGCCTTGACGGTGGGCCAGGTCAGCAATGGCTTCGGATTGTCGATGTCGATGTCTTCAGGCAGGTCGGGGCTGAGTGCTGCCTGCCGCACCGAATAGAGATAGAGCAGCGCCACCGTCAGGCCGATGGCATACGGGGCGCCGTCGCCCAGCATCGACTTGGCCGCGGCGAACAGGTAGTAAAGCGTCGCCACCACCACGATGCTGCCCGACAGCCCCAGTCCCCAGGCCAGGCCGCCCGCGCGCCAGGTGCGCGGCGCGCGCGCCACAATGGGATTCATGCCCATTTTCACCGCCTCGAGGTGAACGATGTAGAACAGGCCGATGTACGACAGCACGGCCGGGAGCAGCGCGTGCTTGACGATCTCTGAGTAAGGGATGCCGACGTACTCCACCATCAGGAAGGCGGCGGCGCCCATCACCGGCGGCATGATCTGGCCGTTGACCGACGACATGGTTTCGATGGCGCCGGCCTTGACGCCGCCATAGCCCGACTTCTTCATGAGCGGGATGGTGAAGATGCCGCCCGACACCACGTTGGAGACCGACGAGCCGGAAATCATGCCGTTGAGGGCCGACGACACCACGGCCACCTTGGCCGGGCCGCCGCGCAGATGCCCCAGCGCGGCAAAGCTGACCTGCATCATGTAGTTGCCGCCACCCGCCTTGTCGAGCAAGGCGCCGAACAGCACATAGACGAAGATCGCACCGGTCGAGACGCCCAACGCGATGCCGTACACGCCCTCCGTGGTCAGCCACAGGTGAGAGATCAGGCGATTGAGCGAGGCGCCCTTGTGCTGCAGCACTTCGGGCATGTACTGGCCGGCCATGGCGTAGACGATGAACACCATCGCCAACACTGCCATCGGCCAGCCCACGGCCCGGCGGGTTGCTTCCAGCAGCAGCACCAGGCCCACGGTGGCAGTCACCACGTCCATCAGGGTCGGCTGCCCGGGCCGGGTGGCAAGTTGGGCGTAGAACAGCAACAGGTACGCGCCGGCAAAGGCCCCCACCAAAGCCAGCACCCAGTCGAGCAGCGGCACGCGGTCGCGCGGCGAGTTGCTGCCGGCCGGCCATGCCAGGAACGCCAGGAACATCGCGAAGGCCAGGTGGATCGCCCGGGCCTCGGTGTCGTTCAGCACGCCGAAGCGCAGCAGGAAGGGCAGCGGCGAGGCATACCAGAACTGGAACAGCGCCCAGGCCAGCGCCGTGGCGAAAATCAGGGTTGCCGTGGGACCGACGGCCTTGCGGGCACCGGTGTCGGCCTTGGCCACCAGTTCCTGCAACTGCGCCGGTGCTTTCTCGATGTCAGACGCCATGCTGCTCCTCTGGCTGATTTTTGCTTCAAAAAAAAGGGCGAAGTCGCCTTCGCCCTTTGTGCGTCACTCGCGCCCTGCCCTTACTTGATCCAGCCTTTTTCCTTGTAGTAGCGCGCAGCGCCTTCATGCAAGGGAGCCGACAGGCCGTCCTTGACCATGTTTTCCGGCTTCAGATGGCCAAGCGCCGGGTGCAGTTTCTTGAACTCGTCGAAATTGTCGAACACGGCCTTGACCACCTGGTACACCGTTTCGGGCGGGGTCTTGGCCGACGACACCACCGTGGCCAGCACGCCGTAGGTGTTGGTCGGGTCGGGGTTGTTCGGGTACAGGCCACCAGGAATGGTGGCCTTGGCGTAGTAGGGCTTGTCGGCGATCAGCTTGTCCACGGCCGGGCCGGTGACCGACACCAGTTTGGCGCCGCAGGTGGTGGTGGGGTCTTGAATGTTGGCGCTGGGGTGACCCACGCCGTAGAAGAAGCCGTCGATCTTGCCGTCGCACAGCGCCGGGCCGTGCTCGTCGGCCTTCAGCTCGGAGGCCAGCGCGAAGTCGCCCAGCTTCCAGCCCATCGCCGCCAGCAGTTCTTCCATCGAAGCCCGCGTGCCCGAGCCGGGATTGCCGACGTTGAAACGCTTGCCCTTGAAATCGGTAAAGGCCTTGATGTTGGCCTCTTTGCGCGCCACGACGGTGAACGGCTCCGGGTGCACCGAGAACACGGCGCGCTGGTCACCCCAGGCGCCGGCGTCCTTGAACTGGGCCATCCCCTTGGTGGCGTTGTACTGCACGTCCGACTGGGTGAAGCCCAGGTCGAGTTCGCCGGCCTTGATGGTGTTGACGTTGAAGACCGAGCCGCCGGTCGATTCGACCGAGCAGCGGATGCCGTGCTTGGCGCGGTCTTTGTTCACCAGGCGGCAGATGGCTCCGCCCGCAGCGTAGTAGACGCCCGTGACGCCGCCGGTTCCGATCGTGACGAATTTCTGTTGCGCGGCCACGGGCGCGCTGACCAGCGTGGCCGACAGTGCGGCCGCGGCGGCCAGCGTTTGGAACACGAATTTGCGGGACATTGAACGACTCCTGGTTGAAAAATTCAGACGGATTGGAGGGCGGCCTCA
Organism: Ramlibacter sp.; assembly: GCA_036675435.1. Taxonomy (GTDB): domain Bacteria; phylum Pseudomonadota; class Gammaproteobacteria; order Burkholderiales; family Burkholderiaceae_C; genus Ramlibacter. Next base: position 2,522 of record JAKFEZ010000070.1, read on the forward strand.
ACCGCGCCCTGCAGGCGCCCGGCGATCAGGGCCAGGTCGGCATCGCCGGCGATGAACGGCGGCGCCAGCAACACGTGGTCACCATAGCGGCCATCGACGGTGCCGCCCATCGGGTAAACCATCAAGCCCTGGGCGAAGGCCTCTTTCTTGATGCGTGCGTGCAGCTGCAGGCCTGGGTCGAACGGCTGCTTGCTGCCGCGTTCGCGCACCAGCTCGACGCCCCAGAACAGCCCGCGGCCGCGGATGTCGCCGATGTTCGGGTGCTCGCCCAAGGCTTCCTGCAGGAGCTTTTCCAGGCGGGCGCCGCTCTCGCGCACCTTGGCCAGCAGCCCGTCGCGTTCGATGACCCGCTGAACGGCCAGCGCCGCGGCGCAAGCCACCGCATGCCCAATGTACGTATGGCCGTGCTGGAAAAAGCCCGAGCCTGCGGACATGGCGGCGACCACTTCCTCCTGCGCCAGCACTGCGCCGATGGGCTGGTACCCACCGCCCAGTCCCTTGGCAATGATCATCAGGTCGGGCACCACGCCCTCCTGCTCGCAGGCATGCAGGCTGCCGGTGCGGCCCATTCCGCACATCACCTCGTCGAGGATCAGCAGCACGCCGTGCCGGTCGCAAACCTCCCGCACCGCCTTGAAATAGCCGGGCACCGGCGTCAGCACGCCCGCCGTCGCGCCGCCGATGGTTTCGGCGACGAACGCGATCACCTTGTCGCTGCCCAGGCGCACGATGGCCTCGTCGAGCTCCCTCGCCAGCCGCAGCCCGTACTGCTCCGGCGTTTCATGGTCCAACTGCTCGCGGTAGGGATAGCAGGGCGACACATGGGTGGCGGGAATCAGGATCGGCGCGAAGGGTTCGCGCCGCCATTGATTGCCCCCGACGGAAAGCGCGCCCAGGGTGTTGCCGTGGTAGCTCTGGCGGCGGGCGATGAAGTGGCTGCGCTGCGGCTGGCCGCGCTCCACGAAGTACTGCCGCGCCATCTTCATCGCCGCCTCGACCCCTTCGGAGCCGCCACTGACGAAATAGGCACGGCTCATGCCTTGGGGAGCGCGGGCGATCAGGTGCTGCGCCAACTGCTCGGCCACCTCGGTGGTGAAAAAACTGGTGTGGGCGTAGGCCAGCCGGTCGATCTGCGCGTGCATGGCCGCCAGCACATCCGGATGGCCGTGTCCCAGGCAAGACACCGCCGCCCCGCCGGAGGCATCGAGGTACTGCTTGCCGCTGCTGTCCGTCAGGTACATCCCGCTGCCGCCGGTGGCGACGGGCGGCGTGCGGTGCAGATGGCGATGAAAGACGCGGGTGCTGCTCATGGAAGCCTCTGTGGATGGGCGGAGTGTAAGCACAGGCCGCCATTTGCGCGATGCCCTTTTCTGACACAGCCATAACCGGAACTCATGGGTGGGTGAGGCGCGCAGGCCCCATGAGTTTGCGTCATGGGCACTGCAGCGATCGGCATTTTTCCTGCGGGCCGCGCGGCTGTAAATTGGCAGGGGAAAGAAGGGAAATCATGCGAGTGTGTGTTCTGGGCGCCGGCATTGCCGGCCTGGCCGCCGCCTACCAGCTTCAGCGCGACGGGCATGAGGTGACGGTGGTCGACCGCGCCGAAGCGGGCGCCGGGGCCAGCGGCGCCAACGGCGCCCAACTAAGCTATGCCTACGTGCAGCCGCTGGCCGACCCGGCCATCTGGGCCCAGTTGCCCCAGCTGCTGCTGGCGGGCGACTCCCCCTTGAAACTGCGGCCCCAATGGGACCTCGACCAGTGGCGCTGGGGCCTTCGCTTTCTGGCAGCCTGCCGCGCCGGCGTGTCGCGCCGCACCACGGTGCAGCTGCTGGCACTGGCCGCGCAGAGCCGCGCGGCGTTCGAAAGACTGCTGGCCGAGCAACGGCTCGACTGCGACTTCTCTGCCAGCGGCAAGCTGGTGATCCATTCGAACGCGGGCAGCTTCGCCGCGGCCCGCCGGCAACTGGCGTTGCAGCGCAGCCTGGGCGTCGAGCAACAGGAAGTCGACCCCGACGAATGCGCGCAGATCGAGCCGGCGCTGCATCATTACCGCAGCCGCATCGCCGGCGGCATCTACACGCCCGGGGAATGCGCGGCGGATTGCTACAAAGTCTGCCAGCACCTGCTGCGAATCCTGGCGCAAGGCGGGACGCGCCTGCATCTGGGCACGGAGGTGACCGGCCTGGTGCGCCGAGGCGATGCCGTCGTTGGGGCGCGAACAGCCGACGCCGTCATCGAGGCCGACGCCTTCGTGGTGGCGCTCGGCTCGGCGTCCAGTCGGCTGGCCCGCGGGATGGGCCTGTACCTGCCGGTGTATCCCCTCAAGGGCTACAGCGTCACGCTGCCGACCCAAGGCCATGCCGGGGCGCCGGTGGTGAGCGTCACCGACGCCGCGCGCAAGGTGGTGTTCGCGCGGCTGGGTGACCGGCTGCGCGTGGCCGGCATGGCCGAGCTGGTGGGCAACGATCTGTCGATCCCCGCGGCGCGGATCGACAGCCTGCTGGCGGCGACCCGCGATGTCTTTCCCGACGGTGCGGACTTCTCAAGCTGCGATGCCTGGGCCGGCCTGCGGCCGGCCACGCCCACCGGCCTGCCCGTGATCGGGCCGCATCCGCGCGGTCCCTCCAACCTGCTGTTCAACACGGGTCATGGGGCGTTGGGTTTCACGCTGGCTTTCGGCAGCGCGCAGCGCATTGCCGGCATGCTGCCTGTTCTACCGCGGTTCAATCGAGCTGCTGCAGCGCCTGCGCCATGCAACGCGTGAACGCCCGGGTGGCCAGCGAGTAAGGCCGCGCCGTCGGCCGCAGCGACTTCACGGTTACCGGAATCGCCGGTTCCAGCGCCAGCACGTCCACCTTGGTGCGGTCGGCCGAAGCCGCCGTGCACCCCTCGACCATGGCCACGCCCACGCCGTGATGCGCCAGCGCCAGGGCGACGTGGTAGGTCTGCACGGTCATGACCGGCTGCAGGCCGGGCACCTGCTCGCGCAGCGCATGCGACAGCGTCACGCCCAGGGGATCGTTGCTGTCCAGCGCCACTACAGGCAGGTCTGCCAGCTGCGCCAGCGTGACCTTGCCGCTGCGCACCTGGCGCGCACCGAGCAGCCCCTTGGGGACGATGCACATGACCTGCCGCTCGCCGATCTGCTCTTGCGCCAGCGCGGGATGGCTGAGCGCGCTGAAGACGAATCCAATATCAGCTTCCTGCAGCACGAGCGATGAGACGATCTGCGGCGAATGCAAGGCCTCGTGCACCACGGATACCTTGGGGTATTTCTGGCGAAACAGGTGCATGGCGCGGGGGAACACCTCGTAGCTCAGGGCCAGCACCGTGAGGATGCGCAGCTGGCCCTGGCTGGCCTGGCCGCTCTTGAGGTTGGCCGCCAGCCGTTGCACCTCGTCGAGCTGGGCGAACAGCCGCTCGATGTGCGGATAAAGCGTCTGCGCCTCCGCCGTCGGCACCATCCGGCCGCGCACCCGCTGGAACAGTGGAAAGCCTAGCTGGATCTCGGCGTGCTGCAAAGTGCGGCTGACGGCCGGCTGGGTGACGTTGATGACCCGCGCCGCCGCGCTCACGCTGCCGGTGAGCATCACCGCGTTGAAGACTTCAATGTGCCGCAGCCGCATCCGCGCATTATGAAGGTGACTCAACCATTGTCGGACGGGTCCCACCTCAGCCGGTGAGATCCGCTGTCACGCTACTGGCACATTTGCGGCCCATACTCCCGCGCTGTAGTGAAGAACACAAGGGAGACAAGAACATGAACTCGCAAAGAACCGATTCGATCCTGCAACGTGTGCCGGTGATTCTGGCGGTGACGGCGGCATCGTATGGGTTGATGCAGCAGGCGCGGCCTGAGCCGTGCCGTCGCGTCATGCGCAATGGCCCGCTGGGCGAGCCGCGCCTAAGGCGCGGCCGGCTCACCAAAGACGATTCGATAGGTGCGCTCGCCCGGTGAGCTGTCATCGATCTCGAACTTCGCGTCGTGGACGGAAGCCACTCGCCGAACTACCTGGTGGCCGAGTCCCAAGCCCAGGTGATGCGACGTCGCACAAGCTTGGGAACGCCCAACGGCTGCGCCGTTGTCGCGCACTTCAAGGGCAGGCGGCCCGGTCGCAACTCGAACCTGAACCGCGGTCCCTCGCGGTGTATGGGCCAACGCGTTTTCGATGAGGTTGCGCAGCGCCAGCTGCAACAGCACCGGATGCCCCTTGACGGCGCATACGGCCGGTGCTTCGACCGATAGGTCGTGGTCGCCGGCCAACGCCGCATCGCCAAACTCTGCCGCCACGCGCCGCGCCAGTTCGACCAGATCCAACGGTTGCTCCGCCTCGGCCAGTTCGGCGCGACTGGCCCGGGCAAGGGCCAGCAGATCCGCCAGAACCAACCCGGCCCGTGCGGCGTCCAACGCTATGCGCCGGGTAGCCTCCTCACGTTCGGCAGCCGGCAAGCCGCCGCTCTGCAACGCTGCCGCATGCAGCCGCAGCGACGCCAACGGAGTGCGAAGTTCGTGCGCAACTTCGCTGGCGAGTTCACGCTCGCGGGCCAATGCCGCGTTGTATCGCTGGATCAAGGTATTGATCGAATGAACGATGGCCCTGAACTCCTCGTGAGGCGGCGCCTGCAGCGCTGCAGCCCGGTGAACATCGAGCAGGTAAACCTGGCTGCTGAGGTCATGCAGGGGCTTGAGTCCCCTCCTGATGGCCAGCCCCAGCACCAGCGCCACCACCGGCAGCAGCCACATGCCGGGCACTGCCACCTGCCCGGCAATGTCCTCGGCCAGTGCATCCCGCTCCGACAGGCTAAGCATGACTGTCATCTTGTGCGTGTGGTCTGCGCCGTTCCAGCGCGAGAACGCACGCCAGAGGGCCGGCGGCTGACCGAGGGCCACCGTTTCGAAGCCTTCGTTCAGGTTGAACGCTGGAGTCGGAGCACGCCCGCTGCGTGACAGCACCTGGCCCGATGCATCCCAGACCACGATGCTCATCGACTGCTGGTAGTCGTGGGCTTTCAGCTCCGCCAGCCCGCTCAGTTCGGCCGCCCCCGTCGCCGGCTGGAACTCAGAAACCGGCAGCGAGAACAGCAGCGATGCCACGCTGGCCAGGTGCCCATCGGTCAGCTCGTCTGCTTCGTGAACACCGGTCCGATACCCGAAGAAGATGAACGTGGCCCAGACCACGCACAGCGCACCTAGCGTCCAGGCCAGCAAATGGCGAAACAGCGAACTCGGAAGCTTCATGACTTGGGACTCGACGGGACGAAGTAGCCGACTCCGCGCATGGTCCTGATCACACCCTCGCCAAGCTTCTTGCGCAGGTGGTGGATATGGACTTCGATGGCATTGCTATCCAATGCCGCTTCCCAGTTGTACAAGCTCGTCTCGATCTGGCCCCGGGTCAACACACGAGGGCTCGCCTCCATCAAGGTCAGTAGCAGCCCGAATTCCCTTGCAGAAAGCTCCACTTCCCGGCCGCCCCGCCTGACGCGGCGGGCGGCGGAGTCGATCTCCAGCTCGCCCCAACGCAAGATCGATTGCGCACGCCCGACGACACGTCGTCTGAGCGCCCGCATTCGAGCCGCGAGTTCGCCCGGATCGAAAGGCTTCGTGACGTAGTCGTCGGCCCCCATGTCCAGGCCGGCAATGCGCGACGCGACCTGGTCGCGCGCGGTCATGATAAGGACAGGTGTCGCCGGATCGGGCAGTCCCCCGGCTGGCGCCTGGCGCACTCTGCGAAGCACCTCGGAACCGTCGCCATCGGCCAATCCGAGGTCCAGCAGGATCACCTCGAAAGGCTCGGTGCGTAGGGCGGCCGATGCAGCGGCTACGCTGGCCGCCACGTCCACGGCCCACCCCTCCTGGCGCAGCGCCAGCCCGAGGCCGTGGGCAATTCCCTCGTCATCTTCCACCACCAGTACTCGCATATCTCGATTGTGCGCGCGCCGCTTAAGAAATCCTTAAGCTGCGATGCCGAAGCTGCGCCGCATGCAAATTTCCTCGGTGCGGTTCGCCGGATGGTCGGCCGGCGCCCTCATCGCCATTCTTCTCTGGGATTGGTCGGGTCTGGACCTGCCGTTGGCCATGCAAGCCGGCGGCCAGGACGGCTTCGCGCTGCGTCACCACTGGTTTCTGACTTACGTGCTGCACGACGCCGCCAAGTATTTGGCCTGGCTCTTCCTGGTATGCCTGTGCATCTTCGCGACGTGGCCTGTCGGGCCGTTGCGGCAGTTGGCGGTACCACGCCGCGTGCAGCTCGCCGTCTCGGTCCTGCTCGGCTGCGCACTTATTTCGCTGCTGAAAGCGTCCAGCCAGACCAGTTGCCCCTGGGACCTGCATGAATTCGGCGGCGCGACGCGGCATGTATCGCATTGGGCCAGCTGGCGAACGCCGGACGGGGGGGCTGGCCGTTGTTTTCCCGCAGGACACGCCACCACCGGCTTCGCCTTCCTGGGCGGCTTTTTCGCCTTGCGCCACGAACTGCCCCGCCTGGCCAAAGCGTGGCTGGTGGGCGCGCTGGCAGTGGGATTCATTCTCGGTTGGGCGCAGCAACTACGCGGCGCGCACTTCATGAGCCACACGCTATGGACGGCATGGCTCTGCTGGATGGTGGGCTGGCTGGTCGATCCGCTGTTCGGGCGCGCTGAGAGTTTGCTGGCCAGCAGGGTTTCGTCGTGAGCTGGCAGCCCATGTCCGCGTCCTGGGTCGTCCTGACGTCGGCATTCTGGATCGCCACCGCCGGCAACGCGGCGCTGTGGCAGCGGCTGGAATCGCTCGGTCTCCTGGAGAGCGCGCAGGGCGCGCGGTTCGCGCTGGCAATGGCGATCATCATCTGGGGGGCGCTCACGGTGCTTCTCGGCCTGTTCGCGTGGCGCGCAACGTTGAAGCCCGTCGCCGCGCTCCTGCTGGTCGCGACTGCAATAGGGAGCCACTTCATGCTGGCCTATGGTGTGGTCATCGACCCGGGCATGATCACCAACGCCGTCCAAACCGACATAGGCGAGGTGTCTGCCTTGACCGGCTGGCATTTGGCGAGCACGGTGACCGTGCTGGCGCTGGTGCCCGGTTGGCTGCTATGGCGCCAGCCCGTCGACCATGGCAGCGGTCGTCGTCAATTCGGGCGAAGCCTGGTGCTGGTGGTATCGGGAGCGGCGATGGTGATGGCGGCGGTGCTCCTCAGCTTTCAATCGCTGGCTTCGGTCATGCGCAATCACAAGGACGTCAGATACTTGATCAACCCGCTGGCAGCCCTCTATTCGGCAGGACGCGTCGCCGCTCAGCCGTGGCAGCGCGATGACTCGGTGCTCGTTCGCATCGGGGAGGACGCTCGATTGTTCCATGGGTCCGCAGTTCGCCAGCGAACGCCGATCCTGTTGCTCGTGCTCGGGGAGACGGCGCGCAGCGGGAACTTTGCCATCAATGGATACCGCCGGCCGACCACGCCGGAAATCGAGAGAGAAGGCGTGGTGAGCTTCCGGAATGCGTGGTCCTGCGGAACCAGCACTGCGGCGTCGGTGCCGTGCATGTTCTCGAACCTCACCCGAGAACATTTCGAGAGCCGCAAAAACCGGCACGAAGGGCTGATGGACGTCCTTCAGCACGCGGGTCTGGCGGTCCTGTGGATCGATAACCAATCCGGCTGCAAGGGCGTCTGCGATCGCGTGCAGTCGGTCAACACCTCGACCAGCAAGACCTCGCCATTCTGTTCCAGCGGAGCTTGTCTCGACGAGGTGATGCTGGAAGGACTGGACGAGAGGATCGCGCAGCTCGATCCGCGGCGCGTCGCCCGCGGTTTGGTGATCGTCATGCACCAGATGGGAAGCCACGGACCCGTCTACCACCTTCGCTCCCCTGCCGACCGGAAGCGTTTCATGCCGGAATGCACGAGCGCGGACCTGCAGGACTGCACCCGCGATACGGTGATCAATGCCTACGACAACTCCATCGCCTACACCGACCACTTTCTGGCCCAGGCTATCGACTGGCTGAAGCGCCGGCAGGCCGATGCCGATACCGGCATGCTCTATGTGGCCGACCACGGCGAATCGCTGGGCGAGAACAACCTTTATCTGCACGGACTGCCCTACTCTTTCGCGCCCGATGTCCAGAAGCACGTGCCGTGGATCACCTGGATGTCGGACGGGCTGAGGGCCAGCAATGGGCTGTCGGCGAGTTGCCTGTACGCCGCGCGAGATCGGCCGATCTCCCACGACAACTACTTCCACTCGGTGCTGGGCTTGCTGGGCGTTGAAACCCGGGCGTATCGGCCGTCGCTGGATGCTTACGCGGCATGCCGGGATGGCGCCATGCGCCACACTGGCGAAGCGACCCAATCCACGCAGGCACCGCCGCGAACTGCTCAGCGTTTGCGGCCCGAGCCCTCCTCGCCCTTGCGGCGCAAGTACGCCGGCACGTGATCCGCATTCGCCTCGTCGCCGTGTAGGCCGCCTCGCCCACGGCACCACGAACCAGCGTCCACCACTGGCAGCAGCATCGAAGGCCCATGGACCCATGCGAACCGCTACCTACCTGGCGTAGTCCCTGAACTTCAACACTGGCGGCCTAAAAAAAGCTCTGTCCTCTTCCGGTGCAGGCAGCGCAGTCTGGGGCCTCCAATCCGGGTTCCCGGTTCGCCTGGCCCGGTCAATTCGCACCAGCAGGTAGAAGTCCAAAGCCAACCGCGACTTCACGTGGCTGGGGCACAGCTCGAAGAACCACCGCAACTTGCCGAGAAGCACCTCCGGACAGGTCTCCAGGCGAATAGCTCGTTGCCCCGTGGGCAAGAGAACGCCTTCGTGGCATGACTGCTCCAGGGGCAACATGATCCCGTGCTCGTAGATGAACTCCTCCCACTCGAAGTACTCGTCTTAGTACCTCGGGTCTCGGTCTGCAACAAGTGCGTGGTGCCAGAGTTCGTCTGCCAGGTCTGCGCATTCAACCGTTCGCTTATCGTCTTCGACGTACTCGAACCGCTCCACCTCCGCCAGCCAGAGGTGACCGAATTGGGTTTGCTTGCTGATGTACCTGTCCACAACGCTCAACCCTATACGCCAGACGCGCTCTGAGCCGGCAGAGCCTTCTCAACGTCTTCGAGCAGAGTGATCAGGTCGGGGCGACCCCTGGTTAAAGGCTTTAGGTGCCCCAACACGGTACGGATCGCCCGGGCCTCTGCTCTCCATCGTTCGCTCCCTCTGCTGCCCCTGCCAGCACCCTCCGAGCCATCTCCGTCAGTTGCTTGATCGCTGCGTCCTTCATGCTCATTCCTTCTGGTCTCGCCGGAAGCACATGCCTCCCGCCAATTCATGAAACAGCGAAAAAGGGAGCGTTGTCAAATCTGGATGTGCGGGGTGACCGCCATACCTTCGGTATGAATAGGCGACAGAATTGATGGGCTATTGGACCTCACAGTGCGCAGTCCAGCAATTGGAACGTGGCGGACTTCACCAGACCCAGAAAGACAAAAAGCCCTGATCTCTCAAGGCTTTTTGCTGTTGGATGTCTTCTGGCGGAAACGGAGGGATTCGAACCCTCGATGAGGCTCTACACCCCATACTCCCTTAGCAGGGGAGCACCTTCGGCCACTCGGTCACGTTTCCTGTAGCGGTGATTATATGCTCCGCGGCAGCTCTTCCGCAGGCTTCAGGTCGCCGGCTGGTCCAGATCGAAAGCCCGGTGCAGGGCGCGCACGGCCAGCTCCATGTACTTCTCGTCGATGACCACGGATGTCTTGATCTCGCTGGTGGAGATCATCTGGATGTTGATGCCCTCCTCGCTCAGCGCGCGGAACATCTTGCTGGCGATGCCCACGTGGCTGCGCATGCCGATGCCGACAATGCTGACCTTGCAGATCTTGGTGTCGCCTTCCAGGTGGTCGGTGCCCAGGCTCGGCAGCACCTTGGTCTTGAGCAGGTCGACGGTGCGCGCGTAGTCGTTGCGGTGCACGGTGAAGCTGAAGTCGGTCTTGCCGTCCTTCGAGATGTTCTGGATGATCACATCGACTTCGATGTTGGCATCGGCCACGGCGCCCAGGATGTTGTAGGCGATGCCGGGCTTGTCGGGCACGCTCAGGATGGAGATCTTGGCCTCGTCGCGGTTGAAGGCGATGCCGGATACGACGGCTTGTTCCATTTGTACGTCTTCCTCAAAAGTGATCAAGGTGCCGGAGGCGGCTTCCTCGTGGATGTCGATGTCCCAGGGCGTGAAGCTGGACAGAACGCGCAGCCGTACCTGGTACTTGCCGGCAAATTCCACCGAGCGGATCTGCAGCACCTTGGAGCCCATGGATGCCATTTCCAGCATCTCCTCGAAGCTCACGGTGTGCAGGCGCCGGGCTTCGGGCACGACGCGGGGGTCGGTGGTGTAGACGCCGTCCACGTCGGTGTAGATCAGGCATTCCTGCGCCTTCATCGCGGCCGCCACGGCCACGGCCGAGGTGTCGCTGCCGCCGCGGCCCAGAGTGGTCACGTGGCCCTTGTCGTCCACGCCCTGGAAGCCGGTGATGATGACCACCTTGCCGGCGTCCAGGTCGGCCCGCACGCGCTTGTCGTCGATGGATTCGATCCGGGCCTTGGTGTAGGCGCTGTTGGTCTTGATCGCCACCTGCCAGCCGGCATAGCTCACCGCTTCCATGCCCTCGGCCTGCAAGGCCATGGCAAGCAGCGCCGACGAGGCCTGCTCGCCGGTGGCGGCCAGCATATCCAGCTCGCGGAACAGCGAGTCGGTCTGCACCGGCGGTGCCAGTTCCTTGGCCAGGCCCAGCAGGCGGTTGGTTTCGCCGCTCATGGCGCTGGGCACCACCACCATCTGGTGGCCGGCGCGGGCCCACTTGGCCACGCGCTTGGCGACGTTGCGGATGCGCTCCGTGGAGCCCATGGAGGTGCCGCCGTATTTGTGAACGATCAATGCCATTGAAATGGGAGTGAGTGTGAGATGAGGTGCGGCGATAAGCCGGCAAAAGTCGGCGAACCAGGGGGCGCAAAACCTCGGGATTATACCTAGGGACGCGGAGGGGAGCCCTCGCCCCTGCCCTCTCCCAGAGGGACAGGGAGCACAAAGGCCAGGTGATCGCCGACACGCTCTACGAAACCCGTTGCCACCTTGATGCGAATGCGGTGGCCGCGGGTGGCGCAGGAGGCTACCTGGGCCAGCAATTCGTCGAGTTGCGCCGCGCTGGGCGCTGCGTGGTGCGCGGTGCGAAGCCAGTGACGCAGCAGATTGGCCTGGCGGGCGGGCGTGAGCTGGCGCAGCGCCGCGATGACGGGCGGGTTGCCCACTGCAACCAGGTCTTCGGCGGCGATCGCGGCCAGCAGTTGCTGGGCCTGCGCCGCATGGCGCGCCGAACGGGCGAAGGTGTCGCGGAACTGTGGGAACGTTTTTTCCAGCGCGGGCATCAGCTCGTGGCGGATGCGGTTGCGGGTGAAGGCGGTGTCGGCATTGGTCGGGTCGACGATGAACTCGATCGCCTCGGCCGCGAGCCATTGGCGGATGACCGCGCCGCTCACGCCCAGCAAGGGACGCTCGAACATCACGCTGTGGCGCTCGAAACACGCCGGCATCGCCGCCAGCCCCGGCAGGCCCGCGCCACGGCTCAGGGCCAGCAGCAGCGTTTCGACCTGGTCGTCGGCATGCTGCGCCAACAGCACGGCCTTCATGCCTAATGCTTGCGCCGCCTCCGCCAGCGCCGCATACCGGGCCTTCCGGGCCGCATCCTCGGGACTCTCCCCCACCGCGTTCCCTGCGTTGACCCTGACGATGTGCAGCGGAATTTCGAGCGCGTCGCAAGCCCGCTGGCAGTGTCTTGCAAAATCATCTGCCGCCGTCTGCAGGCCGTGGTTCACATGGATGGCGTGGACCTGGCCGGGCCAAGTGTCGGCGCAGGCATGCAGCAAAGCCGTGGAGTCGGCCCCGCCGCTGAAGGCGACGGCCACCGGCAGTTCGCGGGTCGTCCCCAGCAGCGGCGGCGCGGCGGGATTGCTGGAAACGCTAGCGCGCCTCGGCCTTGGTGTCGGTGTAGCGGCCATAGCTTTGCAACCGCTCATACCGGCGGTCCAGCAGTTCGCGCACCTTCAGGTCGCTGAGCTGGCGCCAGGCGTCGTTGAGGGCGCGCTTCAAGAAGGCCGCCATCTGCTTGTGGTCGCGATGAGCGCCGCCCACCGGCTCGTTGACGATCTTGTCGATCAGCCCCAGCGCTTTCAGGCGGTGCGCCGTGATGCCCATGGCGTCGGCGGCATCCTGGGCCTTGTCGGAGGTCTTCCAGAGGATCGAGGCACAGCCTTCCGGGCTGATCACCGAGTAGACGGAAAACTGCAGCATCAGCACCTGGTCGGCCACCGAGATGGCCAGCGCGCCGCCCGATCCGCCCTCGCCGATCACCGTGGTGATGATGGGCACTTCCAGCTGGCACATCTCGAAGATGTTGCGGCCGATGGCTTCCGACTGGCCGCGCTCCTCGGCGTCGATGCCGGGATAGGCGCCGGGCGTGTCGACGAAGGTGAACACCGGCAGCTTGAACTTCTCGGCGGTCTTCATCAGGCGCAGCGCCTTGCGGTAGCCCTCGGGCCGGCTCATGCCGAAATTGCGCAGCGCCCTTTCCTTGGTGTCGCGGCCCTTCTGCTGGCCCAGCACCATGCACGGGTTGCCGTTGAAGCGGGCCAGCCCGCCGACGATGGACAGGTCGTCCGCAAAATGCCGGTCGCCGTGCAGCTCGATGAAGTCGGTGAAGATCTCGTTGACGTAGTCCAGCGTGTAAGGCCGCTCGGGATGGCGCGCGATCTTGGTGATCTGCCAGGGCGTCAGGTCGCTGTAGATGTCCTTGGCGAGCTGCTGGCTTTTTTTGCTCAGCTGGTCGATCTCTTCGGAGATGTCGACAGCCGACTCCGTCTGCACATAGCGCAGCTCTTCGATCTTGGTCTCCAGCTCCGCGATGGGCTGCTCGAAATCGAGGAAAGTCTTCTTGGCCAAGGTTTGCTCCTCAGTTGACGCCGGGCCGTCCCAAGGCAACTGCGGCCCCCTCGGGGGGTAGCGCAGTACACGAAGTGACAAGCGTGGGGGTCATATTTTTTGTGTGCTGCTCAGTATTCGACCGGCAGGGGGTCCAACGACCGCCAAATATACCAAGTCGCCACACTGCAGTAGGGAGCCCAGGCGGCGGCCACTTCGCGCGCGTCGCTGCGGCTGACCGGGTCGCCCGAGAAGTAATTGCGGCTGATGCCGTTGATGAGCCCGATGTCGTCGAGGGGCAGCACGTTGGGCCTCATCAGGTGAAAGATCAGGAACATCTCGGCCGTCCAGCGGCCGATGCCGCGGATGCCGACCAGCTCGGCGATGATTTCCTCGTCGCCCATCTGCTGCCATGAATCGACGTGGATCGCGCCCGAATCGAAGTGCAACGCCAGGTCGACCAGGTACTCGATCTTTCGGGCCGACAGCCCGGCGGCCTGCATGTCGTCCACCTTGAGCTTGAGCACGTTGCCGGCGGCCATCTTCCGTGGCAGCTTGGCGAAGCGGTCCCAGACGGTTTGCGCCGCCTTCACCGAGATCTGCTGGCCCACGATGCTTCGCGCCAGGGTAGTGAAGGCATCACCGCGCGACTGCAGGCAAGCGTCGCCGAACTGAGGAATCAACCGCTTCATCACCCGGTCTTTTTTCGACAGATGGCGGCAGGCCTCGTCCCAGTAGTCGGGGGTGGACAGCACGACCTGCAGCGGGGCCGGGCTCAAGACGCGGCCTCCCAGCTCGTGCCGGTGGGCGAATCCTTGAGCACCACGCCTTGTGCGAGCAGCTCGCTGCGAATGCGGTCGGCCTCTACGAAATTCCGGGCTTTCTTGGCGGCGTTGCGCAGCTCGATCAGGCCGGCGATGGTGGCTTCGTCGAGCGCCGTGCCGGCCTGCAGGAAAGCGCGCGGGTCGCCCTGCAGAATGCCCAGACAGCCGCCCAGCGCCTTGAGCAACCCAGCCAGTTGCGCCGACTTGCCTCGGTTCACCTCGGCGGCCAGGTCGAACAGCACGGCCACTGCCTCGGGCGTGGCGAAGTCGTTGTCCATGGCGGCCTTGAAGCGGGCCGCATAGGGCTGGGCCCAGTCGACCTGCGCGTCGGCGGGCGTCACCAGGTCGAGCGCGGTGTACAGGCGCTTGAGCGCGCCGCGCGCGTCCTCCAGGTGGACATCGCTGTAATTCAGCGGGCTGCGGTAGTGGGTGCGCGCCAGAAAGAACCGCAGCGTCTGCGCATCGAACTTCTTCAGCACTTCGCGGATGGTGAAGAAGTTGCCCAGCGACTTGGACATCTTCTCGTTGTCGATGTTCACGAAGCCGTTGTGCATCCAGTAGCGCGCCAGCGGCTGCCCGTGCGCGCCTTCGCTCTGCGCGATCTCGTTCTCGTGATGCGGAAACTGCAGGTCGGCGCCGCCGCCGTGGATGTCGAACGTCTCGCCGAGCAAGGCACACGCCATCGCCGAACATTCGATGTGCCATCCCGGCCGGCCGCGGCCGTAGGCGCTGTCCCATTGGGCATCCGCCGGCTCGGTCGGCTTGGCCGCTTTCCAGAGCACGAAATCCAGGGGGTCTTCCTTGCCTTCCAGCACGGCCACGCGCTCGCCGGCGTGCAGCTCGTCGAGCGACTTGCCGGACAGCTTGCCGTAGCCCGGGAAACGCCGAACCGCGAAGTTCACGTCGCCGCCCGGCGCGCGATAAGCCAGGCCCTTGCCCTCGAGTTGCCGCACGATGTCCAGCATCTGCGGCACGAAGTCGGTGGCGCGCGGGTCGTGCGTGGGGCGCTCGATACCGAGCGCATCGAAGTCGCGGTACATCTCTGCGATCATCCGGTCGGTGAGCGCGCGCACGGTCTCGCCGTTCTCGACCGCCCTGCGGATGATCTTGTCCTCGATGTCGGTGATGTTGCGCACGAAGGTCAGCTGCAAGCCGCTGGCCCTGAGCCAGCGCTGGACCACATCGAAAGCGACGTTGGCCCGCGCATGGCCCACGTGGCACAGGTCGTACACGGTGATGCCGCACACGTACATCTTCACCTGCCCCGGCACCATCGGAGAAAACTCCTCCAGGGTGCGCGAGAGCGTGTTGTAGATGCGCAGGCTCATGGGTATCTGGGTGGGCGTCGTGTGCGTGGGGCAGCGGCCGGCGCCGGTTCGCATTGTCTTGGAGTTGGGGTACCTTTGCATGGAGCCGCGCGCGGGGCGGCGGCTACAATCCAGCGCAGTATATAGCCCCGTCCGGGGATCGAGCCCCCCGCACCGACCGAGATCTTATGACGCACGCCGGCACCGCCCTCGCCTCCTTCGCCCGCCTGCTGGCCCTGGCTGCGGCGTTGGCGATGCCGCAGGCGGCTTTCGCCGACGAGTACGCCGATGTCAACCGGCTGGCGAAGTCGGGGCAGCTGGCACAGGCCATGGCCAAGGCCGACGAATACATCGCCGCCAAGCCGCGCGACCCGCAGATGCGCTTCCTCAAGGGCGTGCTGCTCACCCAGGCCGGCCGCAGCGCCGATGCCATCGCCACCTTCATCAAGCTGACCGAGGAATATCCCGAGCTGCCCGAACCCTACAACAACCTGGCCGTGCTGTACGCGGCCCAGAGCGATTTCGACAAGGCCCGCACCGCGCTCGAGGCGGCGGTGCGCGCCAACCCCAGCTATGCCATCGCGCATGAGAACCTGGGCGACGTGTATGCCAAGCTGGCGGCCGTGTCCTACGGCAAAGCCCAGCAGCTGGACCCCAGCAACGCCACCGTGCAGCCCAAGCTGGTGCTGGTGCGGCAGCTCTTCCCGCCCGCTGCGCCGGCCAAGCCCGCCAACTGAGCAGGCACCTGGGCCACTCCGCCGCTACCATGGCGGGGAGATCCACGAAGGAGTGATTCACCAAATGATGTCCATGACCCGCCGCCTAGCGGCACTCACGCTGTGCCTGGGACTGGCCGCCACCGCCGCTGCCGCCGACGAGGCGCCCAAGGTCAGGTTCGCCACCACTGCGGGTGACATCGTGGTGGAGGTCTATCCTGACAAGGCGCCCAAGACGGTGGAGAACTTCCTGCAGTACGTGAAGGACAAGCACTACGACGGCACCGTCTTCCACCGCGTCATCGAAAACTTCATGATCCAGGGCGGCGGCTATGACACCCGCTACGTCGAGAAGCCCACCCGCGCGTCGGTGGTCCACGAAGGACAGGAAGCGATTGCCCGGGGCGGCCCCCGCAATGTGGTGGGAACACTGGCCATGGCACGCACGCCCAACCCGCATTCGGCCGGCGCGCAGTTCTTCATCAACGTGAAAGACAATACCTTCCTCGACCCCGTTCCGATTCCACCTGGCGATCCGGTGCCACGCTTCGAGTACAAGGGCCGCGTCTATGAGAACGTGGCGCGCGCGCAGCTATCCAACCTGCCGCAGCTCTATGGCTACACCGTGTTCGGCAAGGTGGTGAGCGGCATGGACGTGGTCGAGAAGATCAAGGCCACGCCCACGGGGGCCGGCGGCCCCTTCCCCACTGACGTGCCCAGAACGCCCGTCGTCATCACCTCGGCTACGCTGGTCAAGTAGATCCTGGATATAAATCAGAAAGGCTTCCATGAGCAATCCCAAAGTCGAACTCCACATCGCCGGCTACGGCGTCATCACCCTCGAACTCGACCAGGAACAAGCGCCCAAGTCGGCGGCCAATTTCCTCGCCTACGTCAACAAGGGCCACTACGACAACACCATCTTCCACCGCGTCATTCCCGGCTTCATGGTCCAGGGCGGCGGCTTCGAGCCGGGCATGAAGCAAAAGCCCACCGACGCGCCGATCGCGAACGAGGCCAACAATGGCTTGAAGAACAAGAACTACACGGTGGCGATGGCGCGCACGCAGGACCCGAACTCGGCCACGGCGCAGTTCTTCATCAACGTCGCCGACAACGAGTTCCTCAACCACACGGCGCCCAGCGCGCAGGGCTGGGGCTACGCCGTGTTCGGCAAGGTCGTTGCCGGCACCGAAGTGGTCGACCGGATGAAGGCCGTCAAGACGGGCCGCAAGGGCCCGCACGATGACGTGCCCACCGACGACCTGGTGATCGAGAAAGCCGTCGCGGTGTGAACTGCCGGCCGCGCTCGGGCCAGATATCTTCGGCGGGTCGCCCCACGCCGTGACTGCTGATCTCGACGTTCCGCGTCCGCAGGAGCTGGTCGCGCCGCCTTCCTGGCGCACGATCGATTTCATCTCCGACCTGCACCTGCAGGCCGCTGAGCCCCGCACCTTCGAGGCATGGCGGCGCTACATGCGCGAGACACCCGCCGACGCGGTGTTCATCCTGGGCGACTTGTTCGAGGCCTGGGTAGGCGACGACCTGGCGCAGGAGCCCGGCTTCGCGGCCGACTGTGCGGCGGTGCTGCACGCCGCGGCCGCCCGCGCCGCAGTCTTCTTGATGCACGGCAACCGCGACTTCCTGGTGGGAGACGGTTTCCTGCAGGCCTGCCGCACCACACCGCTGGCCGACCCCACGGTGCTGGACTTCGCGCAACGCCGCTGGCTGCTGACCCATGGCGACGCGCTCTGCCTGGCCGACACCGAGTACATGAAATTTCGCGCCCAGGTACGCTCACCCGCCTGGCAGCGTGAGTTTCTGGCCAAGCCGCTGACCGAGCGCCGGGAGATCGGCCGGCAACTGCGAGAGCAGAGTGAAAAGCGCAAGCGCACCGGCGCGCCCTATGCCGACGTCGATAGCGCCGCGGCCCGGGCCTGGCTGGAAGCCGCCGACGCCCACGTGATGATTCATGGCCACACCCATCGGCCGGCGGACCACGTGCTGACAGACGGGCAATTGCGCACTGTGCTGAGCGACTGGGACGCCGCAGCCGAGCCGGCACGGCAAGAGGTGCTGCGGCTGACGGCCGCCGGCGCGCGGCGCGTCGCCTTCGAGTGACGGCCGGCTCGATGTTCGATTGGCTCCGCAAGCGCCGCACCGAAAGCGCCATTCCCGATTCATTGTGGCAGGAGGTGCTGCCACGCTACCCCTTCCTGTCGCAGCGGCCTGCCGGCGAATTGCACAAGCTGCAGACCCTTGCCGCGCAGTTCCTGGCCGGCAAGGAATTCCATGGGGCCAACGGCCTGGTGATCACCGATGCCGTGGCCCTGGCCATCGCGGCGCAGGCCGTGCTGCCGGTGCTGCACCTGGGGCTGGGCTGGTACGACGACTTCGTGGGCATCGTCGTGCATCCGGGCCAGGTCGTGGCCCGCCGTATCGAGACGGACGAGCACGGCGTCGTGCACCACTATGACGAGGTGCTGGCCGGCGAAGCCATGGACGGCGGGCCGGTGACGCTCAGCTGGCAGGACGTGGACAGCGCCGGGGCCACCGCCGACCAGGGCTACAACGTGGTGATCCACGAGTTCATCCACAAGATAGACATGCGCGACGGCGCGCCGGACGGCTGCCCGCCGTTGCCTTCGCGCGCGGCGCGCCATGCCTGGCTCGCGGTGATGCAGGCCGAATACGCGGCGTTCCGAGAGAAAGTCATCGTCGCCGAGCGCTTCGGCGGCGAGGCGCCTTGGCTCGACGCCTATGGCGCCCAATCCATCGACGAATTCTTCGCGGTTGCCTGCGAGGCTTACTTCGTCAACCGGCCGCGCTTCCAGGCCGATTTTCCCGCGCTGGCGCCCCTGTTCGATTCGTTCTTCGGTGCTCCCGGCCGCTGACGGCCGGCGAAGTCAGCCGCGCATCAGGCTCTTCAACACCGCCTGCAGCCGCCGGGCCGTCCCCGAGTCGAAAGCCGAAGCCAGCACCTGCGCCGTGTCCTCTCCCCAGGTCTGGACCGGCGAGGGATCGTTGCGCTTGGTGAGCAGCTT
Source organism: Ramlibacter sp. (assembly GCA_036675435.1). Lineage (GTDB taxonomy): Bacteria > Pseudomonadota > Gammaproteobacteria > Burkholderiales > Burkholderiaceae_C > Ramlibacter. The sequence continues at coordinate 21,347 of JAKFEZ010000070.1, forward strand.
CAATTGCAGCGCCCGCCGCGCGTTCAGGTGCTCGGCCGGCGTGGGCGCCTCCGACGCAATCTCCAGGCGCAGCAGGGCCTCGGTGGCATCGCCCGAAGCCGGGGCACTCAGCGCCTTGACCCAGCCACCGCGCACGCCGGGGTTCACCGCTTTGCCCAGTTCCTGCTGGCTGGGCACCTGATCTGGCGCACGCTGCTCCCAAGCCGCCATGAGTTGCGTCAGCGCTTCGCCGTGCGCCTGCGCCGCCAGTTTGCGCAAGGTGGTCTGCGCATGCTCCAGCGCTTCGCGCTGGGCCCGGAAGGCGACATCGCCCAGGCGAGGCCCGCGGTCTTCGTCGGCCGGCCGGTCGCCGAAGCGCCCGCCGCCGAACCGACCGTCGCTTCGGCCATCGCGGGGCGCGCCACGGTCGTCACGTCGCTCGCCGAACTTGCCGCCCGGGCCGCCCTTGCGATCGCCGAACTTGCCACCGCGCCCGGGCAGGGCCGGCTCGGTTTTCTTCATGCCGGGGCGATCGTCGCCCCGCATGGCGATGACGGGCTTGGGCTTGGCCACCGGCTTGGCCGGCACCACAGGCTCGGGGGCGGCTTCGCCGGTGCTCGCATCCGCATCCGCATCCGCAGCAGCCGCATCCGTGCCGGTATCGGCCGCAGCGGCAGGCGCGGCATCGGTTGTGGGTTCGGCAGTTTGCACGTCTGCTGACGGCGCACCGGGCGCTTCGGCCGCCGGCGCGGAGACCGCCGGGCCTGCCGCTGCCGCTGCCGCTGCCGCTGCCACTGCCGCGGCCGCCTGGGCCTGGCCCCGCAGCGCCGCGTCGAGCGCCGCCATGGCCGCCTTGATCTTCTGGGCGTCGCCGGTGTTGTTGGCGGCTTCCAGCGCCTTCGATGCCTCGAGCACCATCCGGTCCCGGTCGCTCAGCGCCGTGGCGGCCTTCTCGCGCTCCTCAGTCTTGCGATTGAAGGCCTCGTCGATGGGCTTGCGGAAGGCATCCCATAGCTTCTGCTCGTGCTTGCGGTCCAGCGGAATCGATTGCGCCTCGGCTTGCCAGCGCTGCTGCAGGGCCTTGACGGCATCCACCCGCAACTGCGGTGCGGCGCCGAGCGCCTTGGCCTCGTCGATCAAGGCGTGGCGCCGCTCCAGGCTCTGCTTCTGAATAGCTTCCAGGGGCGCGGCCGCCTGCTGGATCGCTTCCTTCCAGAGCGGCTGCAGTTCGGCAAAGGCCTTCTCGCTCAGGTGGCCGGCATCGCGCCAGCGGCCCTCGAACTGATGCAGGATCCGCCCGAACCCCTTCCAGTCGTCGTCTTTGGCCGTGCGGTTTTCCGCCGCCCAGGCCTTCACCTCCTCGATCAGTGCCAGCCGCTGCGCCTTGTGCTCGGCAGCCTCGGACTTGACCTTGTCGAGCCAGGCTTCGACCACCTTGTACGCTTCATTGCAAGCGTCGTCGAAACGCTTCCACAGGGCATGGTTGGGCACGCCGCCCTGGTCGGTCTGCTTCCACTGTTCGCGAAGGGCGCGCAGCTGCTCCTGCATCTTGCGGCCGCCATAGCGGGGCTTGCGCACTACG
>JAKFEZ010000252.1:0-4658 GCA_036675435.1 Ramlibacter sp.
CCACCGGTCGAGCTGGAACGCCTGTTCAGCGGCGAGGACTGCTTCGAGGGCCTCTACTGCCTGTTGCAAGCGCAACCCGCGCTTTCACTCCCATAACGAGAAAACGCGAGAGAACCGTCCCCCATGAAACTCAACCTGCCCGTCAGTGGCCGTGCCAGCGTATGCAGAGTGCCGTCGGCAACGACATCCAGCGCAAGCTCAGCGGCATCCGCCTGGTCAGCGAGAGCAACGTGGAGGCTGGCCCTGGCCGAGCGTGTCGGGGGGCAGAAGCCTGACTACTGAACTGTCGTTAGCCGACGGTGGTTACTACCGGCAAACAGATAACCGACTGCCGTCACTCGGCAAACCGAGGTCGAAGCGTTTCGACTCAGAGGTTGTGAAAAGATCGAGCGCCGTCGCGAGGCCGCCTCCAGGCGATCGCGGCAAGATGCACCAACAGGGGCGTTTGGAGACGGTCGCAGTAGGCGAGGGTTTTCCCAGGCGCTCAGGCAATGCTCAACTGATTCTGAATTGCCGGGCGCTGTGGTTCAGCGTCTCGACTTGGCTGGACAGGCCCTTGGTCTGCTCATTCAGGGTAAGACGCAGCGCCTTGGTTTCGCCGGTGTGGATATTGATGTCCTCTATCTTGTGCGCGATGTCTTCGGTGGTGGTGGAGATCTCCTCGATCGCCACCACCACCTGATGCATTTCGGCGCTGAGGTGTTCCATCGACTGGGTGATGTCGTCGATCGCCCGGGCGGCTTCGCCAGCCTGTTTCTCGCCCGCCGTGGCCAGGGACAGGCCGCTGAGCATCAGTTCGTCCATGCGCTGGGTCTGCTGCTTGAGGTCGTCGACGATGCTGGCGATGTCGGTAGTGGCCGCAACGGTTTTCTGCGCCAGCGAGCGCACCTCGTCGGCCACCACCGAGAAACCGCGGCCCGCTTCGCCGGCCCGCGCCGCTTCGATGGCGGCATTCAGCGCCAGCAGGTTGGTTTGCGCGGCCAGGCTGTTGATCACGTCGATGATGCCGGTGACCTTGGTGCTCGACTGGGTGAGCAGGGTGACTTGGGCATGGGTGGTCTGGATCAGCTGCGCCAGGTTACGCATGCTGTCGACGCTGGCGCCGATCACCTTGGCGCCGATGCGCGCCGAGTTGCAGGCGGTTTGCGTGGAGGTGCCGACGTCCGAGGTCTGCCGGGCCATCAAGTTGACCGTCGCCGAGATCTGCTGCGAGGCGGAGGCCGCTTGCTCGGTCTGCATCTCCACCTGGCTACTGTTGTCGGCCATGCGGGTCATGGCCTCGCACAGGTACGCGTGCAACTGGGCCAGTTGCTGATTGCCGTCGACGACCTGGCGAATCACATCGGCGATGCTTTGGCTCATCTGGTTCGAGGCGCTGCCCAGCTGATTGAACTCATCCTTGGGGTTACGGCCAATCGCCAGCCTGGCGGTGAGGTTGCCGGCCGCGACCTGGGAGAGCAGCCGGATCACCTTGTGCAATTGCGCCAGCAGGGTACGAGAGGCCTGGCTCAGGGCGATCAGCATGAACAGCGAGACGCCGACGAAGGTCAGACCCATCATCCAGTTCGCCGTGCTGCGGGCCTGATCGGCTTGGCGGGCGGTGCTGGCGAGGATGCCTTGCTGAAGCATCAGGTCCTGCTCGTCGATGCGCTGTTCGATCTGTTGCCCCTGGCGCTCGAGCTGTTGCTCGATCTGCTCAACCTGCAGGATCAGCGCGTCCGCTTTGGCAAATTCCTGGCTGAAGGCGGCCACCGCCTGGCCGACCTTGTTGTCGCGCCAGTCCAGTTCGTCGATCTTGGCCTGCATCTCGGCAATGGCGGCATGGACCTTGTGTGCATAGGCGATATTGAAGGTGGTCAGATAGTCGCGCTGATTGCTCAGGGCCGCGGCAATGAAATCGCGAATCAAGCCCAGGTTGATGCCTTCCAGTTCCGCCGCGCTCGCCGCCAGGGCCTGGCGCTGGCCGTGGAAAGGACTGAGTCCCAGCTGGCGGGACAGCTCCAGCCATTGTTGCTGCAGCGCGAGTTCGGCCTGGAGCAGTTGCTCGATGCGTTGTGCGCTTGCGCTGATCGGGGGATATCCCAAGCGTTGCGCCTGGGCGGCGAACTGTTGCGCGAGCCCTTGCAGGGCCGCCAGGCGAGTTTGCAAGGCGTCTTCGCTTTCCGGGGTGAGGGCTTTGCGCTCGGCGCTCAGTTTCAGCCAGTGATTCATCAAGCCGATGGCGGCGCCCGAATAAGCCGTGGCGTCCTCGCGCGCCTGCTGGGCGTTGCTCAGTTGCAGGCTCGCCCAATAGGAGGAGGCGGTCATCAGCGCCAGGCTCGCCAAGGTGATGATGATCAGCAGGCGGAATTTTTGTTGCCAGGATAGAAAAAGCTGCACGTTGATTCCTTGCCTCGTATGGGCTGTTCCCGTCGGAACAGCCAGGTTATGGAACAACTTGGGGGACGCGGCCGAGAATGCCGGGCACGGGCGAGGCCCCGGCAGCCTGCTAGGTGGCGCCGAGAAGCAGTGAATAAACGCTCGCGGCGCTGGCTATTTTCACGGCCGTTTGCCGAGGCGGCGCGTTGACCGTGCAACACCCCGCCTGTCCGCAACCGCTCAGTCCAGGGCGCCCCGCGTGCTCTGGCCGTCGACCAGACGCTGAATGCCCAGCGGATTGGCGTTCTGCAGCGCCTGCGGCAGCAGTGCATCGGGGTAGTTCTGGTAGCAGATCGGGCGCAGGAAGCGCTCGATCGCCAGGGTGCCGACCGAGCTGCCGCGGGCATCCGAGGTGGCCGGGTAAGGGCCACCGTGGACCATCGCATCGCACACCTCGACCCCGGTCGGATAGCCGTTGAGCAGCAGGCGCCCGGCCTTCTGCTCGAGCAGCGGCAGCAGCGCGGCACAGCGCTCGAGGTCGGCCGGCTCGGCGATCAGGGTCGCCGTGAGCTGACCGTGCAGGCCGTGCAGCGCCCGGCTCAGTTCGGCCTGGTCGGCCACCTCAACGAGGATGCTGGTCGGCCCGAACACCTCTTCCTGGAGCAATTCGTCGCCGTCGAGCAGCAGGCTGACATCGGCCTGGAACAGCTGCGGCTGGGCCTGGGTGCCGGCCTGCGCTTGCCCGGCCAGGTGCTTGACACCGGGGTGGCCATGCAGGCGTTCGAGGCCCTGGCCGTAGCTGTGCAGGGTGCCGGCGTTGAGCATGGTCTGCGCCGGCTGGTCGGCCATGTGCGCGGCGAACTGGCGGGTAAAAGCGGCGAACTCGGGCGAGCGAATGCCGATCACCAGGCCGGGGTTGGTGCAGAACTGGCCGCAGCCGAGCACCACCGAGCCGGCGAGTTCGGTGGCGATCCGCTCGCCACGCGCCTTGAGCGCCTCGGGCAACAGAATGACCGGGTTGATGCTGCTCATCTCGGCGAACACCGGGATCGGCTGCGGCCGTGCCGCGGCCATGTCGCACAGGGCGCGGCCGCCGCGCAGCGAGCCGGTGAAGCCGACCGCCTGGATCGCCGGGTGCTTGACCAGGTCGGCACCGACGGCGTTGCCGTAGATCATGTTGAACACCCCGGCCGGCATATCGGTCGCCTGCGCGGCACGCAGGATGGCCGCGGCCACGCACTCGGCGGTGGCCATGTGACCGCTGTGGGCCTTGAACACCACCGGGCAGCCGGCGGCCAAGGCGGCGGCGGTGTCGCCGCCGGCGGTGGAGAACGCCAGCGGGAAGTTACTGGCGCCGAACACCGCCACCGGGCCGAGGCCGATGCGGTACTGGCGCAGGTCCGGGCGCGGCAGCGGCTGGCGCTGCGGCAGGGCGCGGTCGATGCGCGCGCCGTAATAGTCGCCACGCCGCAGCAGCTGGGCGAACAGACGCAGTTGGCCGCTGGTGCGCCCGCGCTCGCCCTGGATGCGCGCGGCCGGCAGCGCGGTTTCGCGGCAGACCAGGGCGACGAACTCATCGCCGAGCGCATCGATCTCGGCAGCGATGGCCTCGAGGAATTCGGCGCGCCGCAGCGCCGACAGGCTGCGGTAGGCCGGATAGGCCGCCGCCGCGGCTTCGGCAGCGGCATCCACCTCGGCCATGGTGGCCTGGCTGAAGGCATAGGGCAGCGCCTCGCCGCTGCTGGCATCGAGGCTATAAAGCTGCACATCGCCCAGCGCGCTGCGGCTGGTGCCGATAAAGTTCTGTCCTGAAATGACGGGCATCGCTGCCTCCTTGACCTTGGGGATTCGGGAAACTGCGCCGCGGGTAGCGGCGCAGGTGGACCGGGGGCCCGCGTAGGAAAGTTCGTGCGGCGCCAGCCTCGTGAGCCGGTGACTTAGTGCACGAAGCATGCGGGCCGAGGCCCGCACGACTTGCTGCGGTGGATCAGAGCACCTGCACCGCGCCGGCTGGCAGCGGCGTGGCGCTCTCGCCGATGCCGTTGACCAGCGGCGCGCCGAACTCGCTCAGGCTGATCTCGAAGCGATCGCCCGGCCGGGTCTGCACGCCGTCGGCGAACGACAGGGTGGCGGTGCCGAAGTAGTGGATGTGCACGTCGCCGGGACGCAGGAACTGGGCGTACTTGAAGTGGTGGAACTCGAGGTTCTCCAGGCTGTGGCACATATTGTCCTCGCAGCTGAGGAACTCCTTCTCCCACAGCACTTGGCCATCGCGCCAGATCCGGCTGGTGCCGGCCAGG
>JAKFEZ010000167.1:0-4653 GCA_036675435.1 Ramlibacter sp.
CGCCCGTGCCGGCGCCGACCCCGCGCGGGTGCGGCAGGCTCTGATGGGCGGCTTTGCCTCCTCCAAAATCCTGGAAGTGCATGGCGAGCGAATGGTCGGACGCAGTTTCGCGCCGGGCTTTCGCATCGCCTTGCATCAGAAAGACCTCGACCTCGCGCTGGCAAGTGCGCGCCAGCTCGGCATGGCGCTGCCGAACACTGCCAGCACTCAGCAGCTGTTCAACGCCTGTACTGCCCTGGGCGGCCAGGACTGGGATCACTCTGCGCTGGTGCGCGCGCTGGAGCAGCTGGCACAGTTCGAAATCGGCCAGCGGCCAAGGGCCTGAAGCGCTGCCCTGGGAATGATCGATGCCTGGCAGCGCATCGATCTCTCTCCCATCGACCTCATTCGATCTGGTGCCGCTGCACCCGCTCGGCGATCCGCTCGCGCAGGCGCCAGCGGCCGGCGTCGGAGAGCATGCGGCCGGCCCAGCGGTAGACGTTGAACTCGCGCACCGTGGTACGCAGGCTGGCCATCCGTTCGCGCTGCTCCGCCTCCGGCATGGTCAGTGCCTTGTGCAGGGCGTCCGCGGTTTCTTCCACGTGGTAGGGGTTGACGATCAGCGCCTCCGGCATCTCACGCGCCGCTCCGGCAAAGCGGCTGAGGATCAGGACGCCGCGCTCGTCGTTGCGCGCGGCCACGAATTCCTTGCACACCAGGTTCATGCCGTCGTGCAAGCTGGTCACCAGGCAGGCGTCGGCCGCGCGATAGAGCTCGGTCACGGCCGCATGGTCGTGATGCTGCGCCAGCAGGCGGATCACCGGGCCGCTGGGCGTCTTGAAGCGCTCGTTGATGCGTTCGGTGAGAAGCTGGATGCGGTCCTGGAACGCGCGGTATTCCTCCAGCACGGCGCGCGACGGCGCCGCCACCTGCACCATGGTGAAGCGGCCGACCCACTCGGGATACTTCTCGAGCATGCGTTCGACGGCATGGAAGCGCTCGAGGATGCCCTTGGTGTAGTCGAAGCGGTCGACCCCGATCGCCAGCCGGTGGTCCAGCGGAATCTCCAGGCGCTCGTACACGTTGCGCCGGCTCTGGTCGACCGGCAGCCATTTCTGCGTCTCGCTTTCGGACGGCCATTCGATCGAAATCGGGTAGCTCTCGACAAAGGTCTCGGCGCCCTGGTAGGAGATGGTCGAGTGCTCGTGCTCGATGCGCGCCTCGAGGTAGCGGTCCACGGTCTCGATGAAGTTCTTGCAGTGAAAGCGCGTGTGGAAGCCCAGGATGGTGCTGCCCAGCATGCCTTGCAGGATTTCGCGGCGCCAGGGGCAGATGCCGAACGATTCCGGGTTGGGCCAGGGGATGTGCCAGAAGGTCAGGATGGTGGCGCGCGGCAGCTTCTCGCGGACCATGGCCGGCAGCAGGGCGAAGTGGTAGTCCTGCACCAGCACCACCGGGTCTTCGCTGCGGGCTTCGGCCACCACGGCGTCGGCAAAGCGCTGGTTCACCGCGCGGTAGTGCTGCCAGTCGGATTCGCGAAACACCGGCCGCACATGCGCCACGTGGCACAGCGGCCACAGCCCCTCGTTGGCGAACCCGTAGTAGTAGCCTTGTTCCTCTTCGTCGGTGAGCCAGAGCCGCCGCAGCAGGTACTCGTCGTGGCCGGGCGGCAGCGCCACGCGGTCGTGGTTGTCGACCACAGCGCGATCGGCCGTGCCGCTGCCGTGCGCGATCCAGGTTCCGGAACACGCCCGCATGACCGGCTCGACGGCCGTGACGAGCCCGCTGGCCGGGCGCCGCGTCACGATCTGGCTGCCCACCTGGTCATGGATGTATGGCTCGCGATTGGACACCACGATGACCTGGTCGCCTCGCAGCTGCGTGTGCAGCAACGATTGCAGGCGCCGGGGATTCCAGTCGGTCTCCGGCCCCTGCGAGCGCCGGTATTCGTCTTCCAGGTCGCGCAGCCTGGACCGCAGTTCGGCGGCGAGCGGGCCCAGCTCCGGCGCGGTGCCGCCCAGGGGCCGCACCAGGCCCTCGCCGCGCAGCAGCGCGCGGGTGCCCGAGACCCAGCCGCGCCAGCTCAGTTGCGCGACGATCATGGTCACCAGAGCGATGACGCCGCCCAGGCTGGCGATCAGGATGATCAGGTATTGCCGGGTGTCCTTGCTTCGACGCTCGATGAAGCTCAAGTCCTGCAGCAGCACCATTTCGCCCACGTTGCCGGCCTCCGCGGTCACGGGGTACACGCCCACGTGAACCGGCCCGCCGCCGATGCGCAGCATCGGGTCCGGCCCCGCGGAGATTTCGGCGGCGCGCGCGCAGTCGAGATCTTTCGGAAAGCTTGCGGTCTTGTTTAGCAGGCGCTTGTCGGGGGTGCAGATGGCGATGGCGACCAGGCGCTCGTCCTGCACCGCGCGATTGAAAAGCACCTGCAGCTTGCGGCCCCGGGGGTCGGGCATGGCTTCGGCGATGGACTCCGACAGCGCGTTCGCGACCAGCGTGCCGCGCATGTTCAAGTCACGGGCGAACCAGCGCAGCGTGAGGCTGTCCATCAGCGGCAGCGCGAGGTAGGCCGCAGTGGCCAGGATGACGACGAGCGGCAGCAGGAATCGAAGTTGGAGTCGGAAAGTCTTCATGTAGGAGGAATGGCCCCGCAGTTGCCGTCGCTGGACGGCCGGGCTGGTTTGACTATATATTGCGCAAATGTATATCGTAGAGCGAACCCGGCAACGCCGGTGTGGATGAGCTGGCTCAATCGCGTATTGCGCCGCCGCGGCGACTATGAGGCGTGACATGCAGAACCTCTTGTCGCTGAAGGGCGAAGCAGCCCTGGCCACCGTGATGGAGTCGCGTCCCCTGCTGGCATTCGACTTCGACGGAACACTGGCGCCCATCGTTTCCCGGCCTCATGACGCCCATGTGTCGGTGGCGGTGGCGCGCCCGCTCGAACTTCTTTCGCGTGTCCTCCCGGTGGCCATCATCACCGGGCGCCAGGTCGCCGACGTGGCGCCTCGCCTCGGATTCGAGCCGGGCTTCATCATCGGCAACCACGGCGCGGAAGACCCCGAAGGCGCTCCCGCGCAAACTGATGCAGGCGTCGCACTCGACCCGCTCAGGCAGCGGCTGCTATCCGGCGCGGCGGCCTTGCGTGCCGCAGGCGTCGACGTCGAGGACAAGGGCTTTTCGATCGCACTTCATTACCGGCTGGCGGGCGACCGTGCCAGGGCCGTCGATGCGATTGCCGCGACGGTGCAGGGCGCCGAAGCCGGCACGCGCGTGTTCGGCGGCAAGTGCGTGGTGAATGTCGTGGCCGACGACGCCCCGGACAAGGCCGACGCCGTCGAGCGCCTGGTCGAGCGGTGCGGCGCCGCCAGCGCCGTTTTCGTGGGCGACGATGTGAACGACGAGCCCGTCTTCATCCGCGCGCAGCCGCATTGGCTGACCGTGCGGGTCGGCCGCGACGACCCCGCGTCGCAGGCGCGCTACTTCGTCAACGGAACGCCGGAAGTCGGCATCATGCTGCAGCGAATGCTGGCGCTGGCCTGAACCTTGGGAGCGGCCCGGCGGGGGTCTGAGCCGGCGGCTCAGCGGGGCGCCGCCAGTTCCTTGCGGATCGCGGCGAGTCTGGCCTTGAGCCTTCGCTGGTTCTCCGGCCCGACGCGCAGCAGCATCTTCTGGCCGGACGAGAGCGACTCGAGGGCCGGGTCGGCATACTCGTAACGCACCCAGGGGCGCACCGAAGGCACCGGGCCTTTCACCTCGATCAGCTGCACCTTCAGCGGGTACTTGCGCTCGGGTGTCTGCAGCAGCTGGTCGATCACGGCGACCAGCCGGTCGTTGAAGTAGCGGTTGGGATAGCCGAGCTGTTCATAGGCCCGCTGCAGCAGAGGATAGGCGCGCACGTAGAGCGCTACCGCCTGCGACACATCGACGCTCTCCACCAGCAGCACGAACGGCTCGTAGCGCATGCTGTTGTCGGCGGCGATGACGGCGGCGCCTTCATGCTCCTCCACCGTGAACCGGTCGGGGGTGGGATGAACCGGCCAGAGGGCCGGCGGCGCGTGCGAGCGGCCCAGATTGTCGACGGTGGCGACGAAGCGGCGCGGAAACTCCTCGAGCTGCAGGTAGGACATCACCGATTTGCGGCCCAGCAGATCGATCAACGCCGGGACCAGGCCATCCGCCGTGAGCGGCGCCGTGGGGACGGTCAGCGGGTGCCGGGTGCCGGGCTCGGTCGGCGCGGCGGGATCGGGCAGGGCAGCAGCCGGCGGGGACGGCGGCGCTGTCGTGATGATGGGCGGACCCGATGTGATGCGCCACAGGCTCACCATGAGCCCGGTGGCAACGATCGCGCCGACCAGGACCAGTAGTTGAAGATCTCTTTTCAAGATGACCCCTCCAGTCAAGCTGCAGGCACTATGCCGCGCCGATCGGCAGCGCGGCTGTGCGTGGGCAGGCGGCATTCATCGCCCAATGTAGCATGGCCGGCGCGCCCCGTGGGGGGTGCGCGGCGATATCATTCATCGATGCCTTCAGCACGCAAGATGACCAGCCCGGCAGTCAATCGCGGGCTGCCCTGACCTGGCGCCGGCATGGCCGACCAAGCCCGCGTCTGGTGGGAAAAGATCCGTATCGGCCTTTGGCCCATTCCGCTGGCGATGATGATCGCCG
>JAKFEZ010000152.1:0-22558 GCA_036675435.1 Ramlibacter sp.
GCCACCAACCTCACCGGCGGCTTCCTGCTGGCGCGCGAGTGCTACCTGCAGTCGATGCAGGCGCATGGCGGCGCCATCGTCAACATCGTGGCCGACATCTGGGGCTCCATGCCGGGCATGGCGCACAGCGGCGCGGCGCGGGCCGGCATGGTGAGCTTCACCGAGACGGCGGCCGCGGAGTGGGCGCGCGACGGCGTGCGGGTGAACGCCGTCGCGCCGGGCTATATCGCATCCAGCGGCATGGACCACTATCCGCCCGAGGCCGGACCCATGCTGCGCGAGATGCGCAACACCGTGCCGCTCGGCCGCTTCGGCACCGAGGCCGAGACGTCGGCGGCGGTGATGTTCCTGCTCAGCCCGGCGGCTTCCTTCATCAGCGGCGCGGTCCTGCGGGTCGATGGCGCGCGGCCGCAGGCGCGCATGGGCTGGCCGATGGAGCTGCCAGGTGAAGAGGCCCGCGAACGCGAAGCGGTGAAGCCGTTCGACGGTTTTCATCGCGCACAGGTGCCCAAGGTGTTCCAGGCGGGCCCCCACCCCAACCCTCCCCCACAGGGGGAGGGAGCAAGAACTGGCTCACTCCCCGGGGGTGGCCGGGGAGTTGCCCACTCCCTCCTCCTCCGGGGGAGGGCTCGGGTGGGGGCACGTGCGCCACTACCGCATGAAGCCCCTCACCCCCGTCGCCCCCGCCACCCGTATCGCACTCGGCGTTTCCTTCTTCATCCTCTTCGTCCTGGTCTGGGCGGCTGCGACGCTCGGCGGGTTCGTCTCCAAGACGTTCCTGGCCGATCCCATCACCATGGTCCGGTCGGGCTACGACCTGCTGGCCAACCAGAACTTCGCCTATGACATCGGCATGACCGTGTGGCGCGTGCTTGGCGGATTTGCCATTGCCGCCGTGCTGGCCGTGCCGCTGGGCGTGCTCATGGGCGCGTACAAGCCCATCGAAGCGTTCTTCGAGCCTTTCGTGAGCTTCGCCCGCTACCTTCCGGCCTCGGCTTTCATTCCCCTCCTGATCCTCTGGGCCGGCATCGGCGAGGCACAGAAACTGGCGGTGATCTTCATCGGCTCGTTCTTCCAGGTGGTGCTGATGATTGCCGTCAGCGTGGGCAACACCCGGCGGGACCTGGTCGAGGCGGCCTACACGCTCGGTGCAGGCGACCGCGGCATCGTGACCCGGGTGCTCATGCCCAGCAGTGCGCCGGAGATCGCGGAGACGCTGCGCATGGTGCTCGGCTGGGCCTGGACCTATGTCATCGTGGCCGAGCTCATCGGCGCATCGAGCGGCATCGGCCACATGATCACCGACAGCCAGGCTTTGCTGGCGACCGACCAGATCATCTTCGGCATCATCGTGATCGGCCTGATCGGGTTGGCCAGCGACTTCGCCTTCAAGGCCTTGAATCGCAAGCTGTTCCCGTGGGCGCAGATCGGCCGATGAAGCAGCCTAACTCCCATCGCGCCGGGCCGACACCATGAGCATCCTTCAAATCACCCGCGTCTCCAAGACTTTCGCCGGCGCCAACGGCGGCACGGTGGCGCTGCAGGCGACCGACCTCACGGTCGAAGAGAACGACTTCATCACCATCCTGGGGCCTTCCGGCTGCGGCAAGAGCACCCTGCTGCGGATGATCGCCGGGCTCGACACGCCGACCACCGGCGAGATCACGCTGGATAGCCGGCCGGTGGCTGGCCCGGGCGCCGATCGCGGCATGGTGTTCCAGAGCTACACGCTGTTCCCCTGGCTCACGGTGCTGCAGAACGTCTGCTTCGGCCTGCGGGAAAAGGGCATGCCGGCGGCCGAACAACACGTTCTCGCCCGGCAGTTCATCGCAAAGGTGGGCCTGAAGGGCTTCGAGAATCACTTTCCCAAACAGCTGTCCGGCGGGATGCAGCAGCGCACCGCCCTGGCGCGCGCGCTGGCCAACGACCCACGCATCCTGCTGATGGACGAGCCGTTCGGTGCGCTGGATCACCAGACCCGCGAGCTGATGCAGGAACTGCTGCACGGCATCTGGGAGGCCGAGCGCAAGACGGTGCTCTTCGTTACGCACGACATCGACGAGGCAATCTTCATGGGCACCCGCGCCGTGGTCATGAGCGCGCGGCCCGGTCGCATCAAGTGCGACGTGCCGGTGCCGATCGAGCAGCCGCGCCGCTATTCCGTGAAGACCACACCCGTGTTCAGCGAGCTGAAGGCGCGCCTGACCGAAGAGATCCGCATCGAGGTGCAGCGAGCGGCCGGGCTGCTGGATACCGCGGCCTGAAAAGTCCCGCTATCCTGCGTTCCATGAAGAGGAGCGCCGGGTTGCTGATGTACCGATTGGGCCCTGCGGGCGCATTGCAGGTGTTGCTGGCGCATCCCGGCGGGCCGTTCTGGAAGTCCCGCGATGAAGGGACCTGGACGATCCCCAAGGGCGAATACCAGGAACCCGAGCCGCCGCTCGAAGCTGCCCGGCGGGAGTTCCACGAGGAAACGGGTGTCCTTGCCACGGAGCCTTTCCTGCCGATCGGAGAGGTCGTGCAGAAAGGCGGCAAGCACATCACCGCGTGGGCGTTCGCCGGCGACTTCGACCCCGCGCAGCTGCGCTGCAATACCTTCGAGATCGAATGGCCGCCGAAATCCGGGCGCATGCAGACCTACCCTGAACTCGACCGCGTCGAGTGGTTCGGCCTGGAGCAGGCGCATCGCAAGATCAATCCGGCGCAGCGGCCCTTCCTCGACCAGCTTGCGGCCCGCCTATAGCGGCCAACCCGGGGATCCTCAGCGCAGGGACGGCGAATGGAGCTTGAATGAAGGCATTCCCAGGCGCTGGCGCAACATCCGCTTGCCGATGACCTTGCGGATCGCTTCGCGTTGAACTCGCAACGCCATCCGGTCCCAAGCGGCTCGCATTGCCAACCGGGCTTGCTCGACCGAAAGGCGTGAGCTGCCCTTGATGCGTTGCCAATTGGCCCAGAGCGACTTCTCGGCTTCGGCATAGTCGCCGCCATACTGGGCGTAGCCGATGTAGCCAACGCAATACGCCGGCGCATAGTCCTCGTAGTCCAGGCCCGGATTGAAGTAGCGTTCGCTGCAATGCGCCCGCTCCCAGAATGCGTCTTCCTCGCGCGCGTTTACCGGGCGGAGCACGACGGGGCGCTCATCGAGGTCGGGGTCGTCTAGTGCGGCGCGGGTCACGGGCATGGTTGTCTCCATTGGTCAGGCGCTGGTGCGGCCCATCCTCTGCCATGGCCGGGCGCCGTTGCGTAGGACGCGTTCGCCAGACGACTGTCGGAGCAAAGCCACTTTTGCCTTCCGCCGACCGTCGCTCCAACCGCGGCGCCACGGTTGAGCTGACCCCGGTCGCCTTGGCGTTGACTTGCGCTGTCGCCTTCGTGGCTCGGCGCTTGCGCAATTGGCACGATACTGCGGCAAACGGAGAAAGCCATGGACATTCGTGGACGAGTCGCGGTAGTCACCGGCGGTGCCAGCGGCATCGGCGCGGGCCTGGCCAGGCGCCTGGCCGCCGAGGGCGCGCGCGGCGTCGTGGTTGCCGATGTGAATCGGGCGGGCGCCGAGGCGGTGGCGCGGGAGATCGGCGGCCTGGCCGTTTCATGCGATGTCAGCCGCGAGGCCGATATCCAGGCCCTGGTCGCTGCGGCGATCGAGCGCTTCGGCCAGGTGGACATCTTCATGTCCAACGCCGGCATCCTGGGGCGGCCCGGCGGCATCGAGCTGGAGGACGCGCTATGGGACAAGATGTGGCAAGTCCACGGCATGGCGCACGTCTGGGCCGCGCGGGCCGTGGTGCCCGGCATGGTGGCACGCGGCGAAGGCTACTTCGTGGTCACTGCCTCGGCGGCCGGCCTGCTGAACATCGTCGAGTCGGCGCCTTACGGCGTCACCAAGCACGCTGCGGTTGCCTTTGCCGAATGGCTGCGCATTGCCTACGGCAAGCGCGGCGTGCGCGTCTCGTGCCTGTGTCCGCAGTCGGTGGAAACCGCCATGACGGCCGCCGGCGCCGGCTCGGCCGGCCTGGACGGCGTGCTGTCGCCCGAACAGGTGGCCGGCGATGTGATCGCCACGATGCGCGACGAAAAATTCCTGGTGCTGCCCCATCCCGAGGTGGCAAAGTATTTCCAGAACAAGGCGCAGGACTACGATCGCTGGCTGGGCGGCATGCAGAAGCTGTACGCCCTGCACGCGGCCAAGGCAGCCTGACCGGCAGGCGGACCCGGTTTACCGGCCGAACAGTCCCACCGCGCCGATGATGATCAGGTAGATGGCGACGATGTAGTTGAGCAGCTTGGGCATCAGCAGGATCAGGATGCCGGCGACCAGCGCCGCCACGGGGCCGATGTTTGGAATGAGGTTCATGAGGCGCTCCCTGGAAAACCCGAGTATGGGTCAAGCAGGCACATCCGTGGGGCGCCGCACGCTCGATAGCTTCAGCCGAAAATGCCTCGGGCGAGGTGGCGGGCAAAATTCTGTGTCCATGCAGTCCCGGCGCTGGCCTCGTACTGCGCTGCCGCGGTGCGAGTCACCACGTGCACCCGCCGCACTGTGCTGCCGAGGTCGGCCAGGGTGGCTTCGAACAGCTCGGCCTTGAAGGCGCCCGGGTCCCGGCCGCTGGCGCGTATCGCCTGCTCGAAGTCGTGCTTTTCGGTATCGGATATGTCGGTGCGATGAACCAGCATCTGAGTCCCTTTGAAGCCCTTACGCTGCTACAACGCGAGCGCCTGGGCGGGGGTTGCTGGGGAATACGCTGAGTGCGCGCCGGGAACTTCAGCCCGGCAAAACCTCTCCCGGCCTGCTCTTTCGTTTTGAGCGGCTTGGCGGCACACTCGAGCTCATGGACCATAAGTGGCTCGAGGATTTCGTGGCGCTGGCGCGCGAACGCAGCTTTTCGCGCGCTGCGCAATTGCGGCATGTGACGCAGCCGCAGTTTTCGCGGCGGATTCGGGCGCTGGAACTGTGGGCCGGGGCCGACCTGGTGAACCGGGCCGGCTTGCCCTTGTCACTGACGGCCGCGGGCGAAGAGCTGCTGCCGGCGGCGCGCCGCAGCGTCGATGGACTGAACGACGTGCGGGCCCGCATCCGGCAATCCAGCCACGCGCTCGACTGGGTCACGCTCGCCACCGGACGCACCTTGTCCCGCACGGCCGTGCCGCAGTGGCTCGTGGACGTGAAGCGCGCGGTCGGCGAGGTGCGGCTGCGTATCCTCACCGGCTCCATCCACGAAGGCGCCACCACGCTGGAGCAGGGCGGCGCCGATTTTCTGCTGACATACACCCATCCCCGCCTGCCGCTGGTGCTGGACGACCAGCTGTACGAGGGACTCGCCGTAGGCAACGACGAACTCGTGGCGGTGAGCGCGCCCCAAGCCAATGGCAAGCCTCTGCACGGGCTGCCGGGGACCGCCCGCAAACCGGTGCCGGTGCTAGGCTACGCGCCAACACTGGCACTCAGCCAGATCCTGCAGGACGGGCTGGGCCGCAGCGGCGCCGACCTGCACCTGCGGACGGTGACCGAGTCGGATTTCGCCGAATCGCTGCACGAGCAAGCGCTGCAAGGCGTCGGCATCGCCTGGCTGCCGCAAGCTCTGGTGGCCAACGATCTGCGCGCGAGGCGCCTGGTCATCGCAGGCCCGAACAGCGCCGGCATCCGTTTCGAAATCCGCCTGTACCGGCCGCGCAACCCGCGCAACGAGCTGGTGGAGCGGATCTGGCGGGCCAGCGCCGCCCGGTGAAAAACAGCTCGCATGCGGCCATGCGTGATGCGCATGGGCCAAAGTTCCCGGCTTTCTAGACTTTCCTCACCTAACGAGGAGAGCCTTCATGACCCATCGCTTCGATCCCATCCGCCGCCACCTTTCGCTCGGCCTGGCCGGCTTGGCCGCATCGGCCGCCCTGCCGTCCTTCGCGCTGCCGCCGGCCTGGCCCGGCGGCAAGCCCATCACACTGCTGGTGGGCTACCCCGCCGGCGGCAGCGTGGACCTGGTGGCGCGGATCATCGCCGAGCCGCTGGCGAAGCGGCTGGGAACGCCCGTGGTGGTCGAGAACGCCGGCGGTGCTGGCGGGACGATCGGCGCGCAGAAGGTGGTGAATGCGGCGCCGGACGGGCGCACGCTGCTGCTCGGCTCGGGCAGCGAGATCTCGATCGCTCGCCTGTTCAATACCGCCGTCAAGTACAACGGCGAAGTCGACCTCACCCACATCGGCATGGTCGGCATCACGCCCATGGTGTTCGTGGCCGGCCCCCGGTCCGGCGTGAAGAACCTGGACGAAGCGCTGGCCAAGGCCAGGCGCGAACCCAATCGGTTGAGCTTCGCGTCTTCCGGCGTCGGCACGCCCCTGCACATGTCCGGCGAACTGGTCAACCTGAAAGCCGGCACCACCTTTCGCCACATTCCCTATCGCGGCGCCGCGCAGATGGCGCAGGACGTGATGGGAGGCAACACTGAATTCGGCGTGTTCGTGCTGACTTCCGCCCTGCCCCACATCGAGGCGGGCAAGATGGTGGCGCTCGGCGTGACCACGCCGGCCCGCTCGCGCGCCGCACCGCAAATCCCCGCCCTGGGGGAGCATCCCAGACTGGCGGGGTATGACATGAACGTCTGGTTCGGCCTGTTCGGACCGGCCGGCTTGCCGACGCACATGACCGCCCGACTCAACAAGGAGCTGAACGAGATCCTGCGTGAGCAGGCTGTGTGGACGAAGCTGCAGAAGGCCGGAATCTCGAACGATGGCGGAACGCCCCAACAGCTGACGGCCTTCATCAAGGCCGAGACTCAGCGGGTGCGG
The DNA here is from genome assembly GCA_036675435.1 of Ramlibacter sp. GTDB lineage: Bacteria > Pseudomonadota > Gammaproteobacteria > Burkholderiales > Burkholderiaceae_C > Ramlibacter. Next base: position 6,784 of record JAKFEZ010000152.1, read on the forward strand.
GCGGTGGTCAACCAGGCGATCGCCAGCGGCGCCACCTCGTGAGCGCCATCGCGAGTCCACCGCACCCGGTGCTGATAGCCCCTCCTGACCTCTTGCGCTGGAGGGAGTCGGGCACGGGCACCGACTACGTGCACGAGCGCGAAAGCGGAATGCCCGGCCCCGATGTACTTCTCACGGCGTTGGTGCACGGCAACGAATACTCGGGAGCCATGGCGCTCGATGCGTTCCTCGCCGCCGGCATCCGGCCGAGCCGGGGGCGCGTCTCGGTGGCGTTCTGCAACGCCGCAGCGTTCGATACCTTCGATCGCTCCCGGCCCGACGCCTCGCGGTTCGTCGACGAAGACTTCAATCGGGTCTGGCACAGCGGCAGACTGGACGGCGATGAAGACTCGGCCGAACTGCGCCGTGCGCGGGAACTGCGCCCCTTCGTGGACCGCTGCACCCACCTGCTCGATCTGCATTCCATGCACGAGCCTTGCGAGCCGTTGCTGGTGACCGGGCTGCTGGCGCACAACGTGGCTTTTGCCCGCCGGTTGCGATGCCATGCACAGATTGTCATCGATGAAGGCCATGCCGATGGCGTGCGCATGCGCGACTACGAAGGTCCGGGCGATCCGAGCGGCAAACGAATCGCCTTGCTGCTGGAAGCTGGGCAGCACTGGGACGATGCGTCGGTAATGCATGCCCGCGACGTGCTGATGCGGTTTCTGCTGGAAGCCGGGTCGCTGCGTCCACAGGACGTGCCGCCCGGCTGGCTGCTCCCCGACTCGGTCCCGCGCCCCGCCGTGGCGGTGACTCACCGCGTCGTGGCGCAGTCGTTCGATTTCGCCTTCGTGGACCGATTCAGCGGCGGCGAGGTGATCGCGCGAGCCGGCACCGTCATTGCACTGGACCAGGGTCAGCCGGTGGTGACGCCCTACGATGAATGCGTGCTGGTGATGCCGTCGCTGCGCCAGCTGAAGCCGGGCGTCACGACCGTGCGGCTCGGCCGGCCGCTGCTCAGCGCCGGCTGAAGAACGACCACATGGCGTCGGTGGCAGACAATGCCTGCGACGCGGGCGGCGCGCCGCGCGCTGGCTTGCCGCCGGGCCATGAATGGCCCCCGCTTTCGGTGACGCACAACTGCACCTCGGCCCGGCCACGGCAATAGCCGTAGGCCTCGCAGTACGCGCCGGCCTGCTCGAGAACCCGCCGCGGTGTCGCCGAGCAGCCATTGAGCTGTGCCCATTTGCCCACCGTCTGCTGCACCGACGGGAAATCCGCCGTCCGGGACGGGTCGGCCGCACCGGGCCCGGCGCCGCCGTCGAACGGCACGCGCGAGTCGTCTCTGGCGTGGATGTGGAGCACCGATACCGGATTGCGCGGCTCGCACTGCGCCGTGGTGTCCGCGCCGGCGACCGGCGCCACGGCCTTGAAGACGTCGGGCATCTCACAGGCCAGCCGGTACGTCATCATCGCGCCGCTGGCCATGCCGGTAGCGAAGATGCGGTCGCGGTCGATGCTGAGTTGCCGGAAGACGTTGTCCACCACCTGCCGGATGAAGCCAACGTCGTCCATCCGGCCGTCACGCGCCACGCCGCAGCATTGGCCGGCGTTCCAGGTTGCCGGCGTGCCACCCGGCGACTTGCTGTACCCGTTCGGAAACACCACCACGAAGCCCTCGCGGTCGGACTTGCTCACCAGCCCGTGATAGGCATCGTTGGCCTGCCAGTCTGCACTGGCGCCACTGCCGTGCAACGCGACCACCAGGGGCGCCAGCGTGGCCCGGTCGTAGCGGCCCGGCACATGAACGCCATAAGTGCGCACTAGCCCGCCGTGCTGGATGGCAAATCGGTAGTCGCCCGGTCGCGTGATCCGGCTTTCGGTGTCGGTGCTCGGCCGCAGAGCGGCGGCGACCGGTGCGCGCGGCGCCATCTTCGGCTTGACCTTGGCGGCCTTTGGCCTGGCTTTCGGCTGGGTTTTCCTTGCCTTCGGCTTGGCCCGGGTTTTCGCTGCCGGCTTCTTGGCCTTGGCGCGCGAGGGAGCCGATTGGGCCTGGGCTTGCGTGCTTTGCTTCAAGCGCTGCTGCGAGTCCCTGTCCTGCGCGGCGTCAGCTGTCGGCAACGCCGGCAGCCCGACGGCAAGCGCCGCCGCGAGCGCGGCCACAAGAAAATGTCGCTGGGTCATGGGCATCCTTCTTCACTGTGGCGGCTCTGCATTGGCGCAGTGTGGGCCGCTCAGCGGTGGCAAGGGGTGCCTATGTGTTAACTGCGTTTCAAAACGCGCCGGCTGGAACGCATACCTACGCGGGCGGCGGGGCAGCGGGAAAGAAGAGGTGAACGGACGTTCCCTTGCCCGGTGCACTGTCGATGCTGAGGTCACCCCCGAGCTGGCGGGCCAGCCCATATACCTGAGGCAGGCCCAGCCCCGTGCCGTGATCGCCTTTCGTGGTGTAGAACGGCTCGAGCGCGCGCTGACGGACTTCGTCGCTCATGCCGGCACCCTTGTCGGAAACGGTGAGGCAGGTGGCGTAGAGGTTCTTGTCAAAGCCCCAGCCGCGGGTCGCGCGGCGGCGGATGTCCGACGTGCTGATTTCGATGGTTCCACTGCCTCCCAGCGCATCGCGGGCGTTGACCACCAGGTTGATCAACGCTGTCTCGAGCTGGGTGCCGTCGACCATGCACGGCTCGAGTTCCGCTGCCAGGGACAGGTTGATGCGAATCCGCGGGCCGGCAGCCTGCTGAAGCAGCGGCAGGTAGCTGGACAGCGATTCGTTGAGGTTTGTGCGGACCAGTTGCAAGTCCCGCTTGCGCGCGAAGGCCATCAACTCATGGGTCATCGCGGCGCCATTGTGCACCGCGCGCCGGCCCACGTCGACCGCCTCGCGGGTCATGTCGTCCGCCGAGCGCAAGCGCAGGCTGATCAGTTCGAGGCTGCTGCCGATGATGCCCAGCACATTGGCAAAATCGTGCGTGATGCCGCTGGTGAAGCGGCCGAGTGCTTCGAGCTTCTCGCCCTGCATCGCCCTCTCGCGCACCCGCTGGCGCAACTGCTGGTCGCGCATGAACTGGAAGACCACCGCGCCGATGAGCAGCGTGAGCGCAAACAGGGCGACGGCGGCCGCGCTGAACATGCGCCACCATGAGGCGAGCACCACCCGCTCGTCGTACGCCAACGCGACGACCAGCGGCTCGTTGTCCAGCGCCTGGTAGCGGAAGATGCGCTGATAGTAAAGCGGCCCGCCGTTGGTGACGAGAGTGCCTTCCTTGGCCCTCGGCAGGTGCTTGGCGAACAACGGGTACTCCTTGAAGGACCGCCCGATGGTTGCGTCGTCGGGGGGAAACTGAACCAGCTTCGTGCCGTCGGCGTGGAACAAGTACAGGCGCTGCCCTTCGCCCAGACTGATTTTCTGGTAGAGCGCCGAAAAATAGCTCAGCGGGATTGCAGCAACCACGATGCCCCGGAACTGAGCTCCCTTGACGCGGCGGCTCACGGCAATGAACATGCCCGCCCCGGACCGGCTTTCCAAGGGCGCCGAAACGGAGGTTTCCAGCAGCGCGTTTTCCTTGTGAGCCTTGAAGTACGCACGGTCGGCCAGCGAGACGCGGGAAGTCGACGGATAGTCCGTGTCGTGACTGACGTAGCCATCAGGATCGATCACGTAGACCGCGCGGACATAGGGCATGTTGCGCCTTTGCTCGCGCATGACGGCGCGCATGCCGGGGTCATGCGCCGGCTGGCCGGCTTCCAGTCGTCGCGCGGTGTCCTCAAGCGTCAAATGCACGGCCCGGAACGTGGTGGCGGTGTGCTGCTCCATGAGGGCCGCGGTCGCCTCGGCCGAGCGCATGCCCTCCTTGATGGCCTGCTCGCGCTCACGCCACAGGGCGACGCCCGTCACGGCCACCAGACTGAGCCAGCAGATCAGGCCCACCAGGATGGCGGGAAACGGAAACGAAAACGCGACCGACTTTCGGGCAATGGAGCCTGTGAGCATTGGCCACCCCGGACTGCAAACGAGTTACAGCCGGATACTACACTGCGCCCGAAAAATCAGACAAGCAGGTGTGGCGCTTTTGCCGACGCGCCCGCAGGAAGGCGATCAGAGCTTGGGCTCGACGTCCGTCACGTCGCCGATCTCCCGCCGCGGCTGCACTGCATCGGCCCTGGGCGTCCGGCTGGGCGCCTGCGCTGCCTGGCGATAGACGCGATCGAACCCGCTGCGCATGTTGAAGCGGGCGATGAACGGGGTGACAGGCTGACCCGTCACCTTCGCCCACGCAGCCCGCACCCCCCATAGCGTCACCATCAAGACCGCGGCAACGGCCATGCTCGCGGCAAACAGCAGGCCCGCGAGCACCAGAAAGAGCCGCAGCAGAAAGGTCATGAGGGTGGGCATTGGCTTTTGCCTTCGACAAGAAAAGAGTGAATGGCTGGAGTATGGCGGCCGACGGGTTAGGCCTGAATGAGGAACCGCAGGCGCCCGTGGCGCGCCGGCCGGCAGGAGCCGGCTGGCATCCATGAGAGTCTAACGGGGCGCGCTGGGTTCCCCTGCGCCCACCGATCGGGTCACGCCGTTTCGGCTTCCAGCGGCGCCGGCTGCGCTCCACCGAAGTGAAAGACCCCGGGCTCGCGCACCGGGTCCACTTCCACCGGAATCACGCTCTTGGGCGGGAACCGGCCCTCCAGAATGAGTCTGGACAGCGGGTTCTCGATGCGCTGCTGAATGGCGCGCTTGAGCGGCCGGGCGCCGAACACCGGGTCGAAGCCGACCTTGGCCAGTTCCTCCAGCGCCGCCGGCGACACCTGCAGCGTCAGGTCCATCTTGGCCAAACGCTGCTCCAGCACCTTGAGCTGGATCGCCGCGATCTCGGCGATATGGCGGGCGTCCAGGCCATGGAACACCACCGTCTCGTCCACGCGGTTCAGGAACTCGGGCCTGAAGTGGTTCTTCAGCTCCTCCCACACCGCCTCCTTCACGTCCTCGTAAGGGCGGCCAGCCATTGCCTGGATCCGGTGCGAGCCGATGTTGCTGGTCATCACGATGACCGTGTTCTTGAAGTCCACCGTGCGGCCGTGGCCGTCGGTCAGGCGCCCGTCGTCCAGCACCTGCAGCAGCACGTTGAAGACGTCGTGGTGCGCCTTCTCGATTTCATCGAGCAGGATCACGCTATAGGGCTTGCGGCGCACGGCTTCGGTCAGGTAGCCGCCCTCCTCGTAGCCGACATAGCCGGGCGGCGCGCCGATCAGGCGGGCGACCGAGTGCTTCTCCATGAATTCGCTCATGTCGACACGGATCAGGTGCTCCTCGCTGTCGAAGAGGAAGGTCGCCAGCGCCTTGCACAGCTCGGTCTTGCCCACCCCCGTCGGGCCGAGGAACAGGAACGAACCGGTGGGCCGGTTCGGGTCGGACAGGCCGGAGCGCGAACGGCGGATAGCGTTGGCGACGGCGGTGATGGCTTCTTCCTGGCCGATCACGCGCTGGTGCAGGCGACCCTCCATCAGCAGCAGCTTCTCGCGCTCGCCCTGCATCAGCTTGGACACCGGAATGCCGGTGGACCGAGCGACCACTTCGGCGATCTCCTCGGCCCCGACCATGGTGCGCAGCAGTTGTGGGCGGCCGCCGTCCTTGGCGCTCTTGGCCTTGTCCGATTCGCTGGCCTGAGCCTCCTTCAGCCGCTTCTCCAGCTCGGGCAGGCGGCCATACTGCAGCTCGGCGACCTTGTTGAAGTCGCCCTTGCGGGTGAACTCATCGATCTGGCGGCGCAGCGAATCGATCTCCTCCTTCACCTGCGCGCTGCCCTGGGCCTGGGCCTTCTCGGCCTTCCAGATTTCGTCGAGGTCGGCAATTTCCTTTTGCAGCTTGGCGATCTCTTCCTCGATCAGCGAGAAGCGCTTCTGCGAAGCCTCGTCTTTCTCGCGCCGCACCGCCTCACGCTCGATCTGCAGCTGGATCATGCGGCGGTCGAGCTTGTCCATCACCTCGGGCTTGGAATCCAGCTCGATCTTGATCTTGGATGCCGCCTCGTCGATCAGGTCGATCGCCTTGTCCGGCAGGAAGCGATCGGTGATGTAGCGATGCGATAGCTCGGCGGCGGCGACGATCGCGGGGTCGGTGATCTCCACGCCGTGGTGCACTTCGTACTTTTCCTGCAGGCCGCGCAGGATGGCGATGGTGGCTTCGACGCTGGGCTCGTCCACCAGGATTTTCTGGAAACGGCGCTCCAGCGCGGCATCCTTCTCGATGTACTTGCGGTATTCGTCCAAGGTGGTGGCGCCCACGCAATGCAGCTCGCCGCGGGCCAGCGCGGGCTTGAGCATGTTGCCGGCGTCCATGGCGCCTTCGGCCTTGCCGGCGCCCACCATGGTGTGGAGCTCGTCGATGAAAACGATGGTCTGACCCTCGTCCTTGGCCAGTTCGTTGAGCACGCTTTTCAGGCGCTCCTCGAACTCGCCGCGGTACTTGGCGCCCGCCAGCAGGGCCGCCATGTCCAGCGACAGCACGCGCTTGTTCTTCAGGGACTCGGGCACCTCGCCGGCGATGATGCGCTGGGCGAGGCCTTCGACGATGGCCGTCTTGCCGACGCCGGGCTCGCCGATCAGCACGGGGTTGTTCTTGGTGCGCCGCTGCAGCACCTGGATGGCGCGGCGGATCTCGTCGTCGCGGCCGATCACCGGGTCGAGCTTGCCCATGCGGGCGCGCTCGGTCAGGTCCATGCAGTATTTCTTGAGGGCCTGGCGCTGTCCCTCGGATTCGGCGCTGTTGACGCCCGCGCCGCCTCGCACGGTGTCCACGGCGGCCTCGAGCGACTTGCGGGTCAGGCCCTGCTCACGGGCGATGCGCCCTGCATCCTGCTTGCTGTCGGCGAGGGCCAGCAGGAACAGCTCGCTGGCAATGAACTGGTCGCCGCGCTTGATGGCCTCCTTTTCGGCCGCCTGTAGCAGCGACACCAGGTCTCGGCCCACCTGGACCTGCTCCTGGCCCTGGACCTTGGGGCGCTTGTGCATGGCGCTCTCGGCCGCGGCCAGCAGGCCCTGCACATTGACACCCGCCTGCTGCAGCAGCGAGCGGGGCCCGTCCTCCTGGCGCAGCATGGCCACCAGGACGTGTTCGGGCTCTATGTAGGCATGATCGTTGCCGAGCGCAAGCGTCTGCGCCTCGCCCAGCGCTTCCTGGAATTTGGTCGTCAGTTTGTCGAGTCGCATGGCAATTTCTCCGTTCACCACTCCAGCTTAGGCTGGTCCCGGGGTTTTCAAGGGTCGCTGTAAGCTTCCGTTGCCCCGGCCCTTGACTAAAATCAAGCTCATGAAGATCCACCAGCTCTCCGTGACCTACCTCGCCGAGCAGGATCGCATCCTGGTGCGGGTGAATACCGCGGCCGCCGAGGAAATGCGCCTCTGGCTGACGCGGCGCCTGATGCTGGGGCTGTGGCCGCTCCTGAGCAAGCTGCTCACCAAGCACCTGCTCAAGCTGGAGGCCGCCGGCACTTCGCTGGACACCGCCGACGAAGATCTCAAGAAAATGCTGGCCGATTTCCGCAAGGACGAGTTCCTGAAGAACGCCGACTTCGACACGCCCTACCAGGAAAACCAGTCCGAGTTGCCGCTGGGCGAAGAGCCGCTGCTGGTGACCGACGTGGACGCGTCGCCGCTGCCCAATGGCCGGCTGCGCCTGAGCTTCAACGAGCAGCCGCCCAATGCCGACAAGCCGCGCAGCTTCCAGATGGAGATGGACCCCAAGCTGATGCAGGGGCTGATGCACCTGCTGGAACAGGCCCTGGCCCGCTCGCAGTGGCGCGAGGCCTTCGGGGCGACGCCGGATGCCGTGGAGGACGGCGCGTCGACCGACGACGACCCGCTGCGCAAGCCCCGCTACCTGAACTGAGCGCCGTCTTCAACCAGGCGACAATGGCGGGTTCGTCTCGGGCGCCGGGCCGGCCTGAGTGTCTGCCGGGTTCTTCAGTGAAAAGCCGGCGATGCGCTTGTACTCTTCCGACAGGCGGCGCAGCTCCTGCTGACTGATCAGGTCGTCTATGTGGCGGAAGGGTTTGCCGCCGCTCAACTCGTCCACCTTGATGTTGATGAAATCAGGCGGCGTGGTGCGGTTGGTTTCGACGATCGCGGCCGTCGGCTTCAGGCGAATGGCTTCGTACGCCGCCAGGGCCGCAGGTCCATCGCGCAGGATCGACAATTCGTGCGCCAGGACCCGCGCGTCGATGATGGCCTGAGCCGACCCGTTCGAGCCGCGCGGGTACATCGGATGCGCGGCATCTCCCAGCAGGGTGACGCGCCCGAACGTCCAGCGCGGCACGGGGTCCTTGTCGACCATGGGGTACTCGAAGATGCGCTCGGCCCCGGTGATCAGCGCCGGCACGTCCAGCCAGTCGAATCGCCAGTCGCGAAAAATCCCGACGAAGTCTTCCGGCCGGCCCGGCTGGTTCCAATCGTTCATGGGCGCGCCTTCGCGCCTGATCTCGGCCACCCAGTTCACCAGCTGCGCCCCGTTGCCGTCGACGTTGTCGGCAATCGGGTAGATCACCATCTTGCCGGTCTCGACGGAGCCGATCCGCAGGTAGCTCTTGCCGCTGAGGATGGGCCGATGCACGGTGACCCCCCGCCAGGTATTGATGCCGCCGAAGGCCAGCTGCTCGTGCGGATAGAACTGCCTGCGCACCGCCGAGTTGACGCCGTCGCAAGCAACCACCACGTCGGCGCGCACCGGCGGGAGGGTCTCGCCGGCGGCGTTGTCGAACAGGATCGTGGCGGCCGCGGCATCCTGGTCCACTCTGGCACAGCGGTGATCCAGGTGGATGCGATCTGCGCCCAGGCGCTCGCGCACCGCTTCGTAGAGCACGCGGTGCAGCTTGCCGCGGTGAAGGCCGATTTCGGGCACGTCGTAGCCTGCATGCCGGCCGCGCGGCTCGCGGTAGATGAACTGGCCGAAGCGGTTGAAGAAAACGCTCTCCAGGTTTTCGATGCCGGCGGCTTCCAGCTGCGCCTCCAAGCCCAGCTCGGCCAGTTCACGCATGGCATGCGGCAGCAGGGTGATGCCCACGCCGATGTCGCGGACTTCGGGCACGCTCTCGTAAAGGTCGCAGGGCAGGCCCCGCCGATGCAGCGCCAGCGCCAGGCTGAGGCCGCCAATACCTGCCCCGACAATGGCAATTTTCATGGGCGCCGCGCAGCCGGGCTCATTGCGCGGTGATGTTGCGGGCCTTGATCAGCCGGGCCCAGCGTTCAGCGTCCTGCTCCACCAGCCGGCGAAACTCATCGGGACTGCTGGTAGCCGGGTCCATACCCTGAATTTCGAACGCCTTGCGCACCTCGGGCCCCGCCAGAATCTCACGCAGCTCGCGGTTGAGGCGAACCACCACCTCGGGCGGCGTGCCGGCTGGCGCAAAAACGCCGTACCACATGTCCACGTTGACCTTCCCGGCCCCCGCCTCAGCCAGCGTCGGCACCTGGGGCAATAGAGCGTGGCGCTTCTCGCTCCCGATGCCCAGCACCACCAGCTTGCCCGCCTTGACGTGCGGCAGGGCCACATGGATGGGCAGGAACGCCACTTCGACCTGCCCGCCCAGCAGGTCGGTGACGGCCGGCGCCGTGCCGCGATAAGGAATATGGGTGAGGAAAATGCCGGTGGCCGACTTGAACAGCTCCATCGACAGGTGGTGCGGCGTGCCGACGCCCGGGCTGGCGTAGTTGATGGCGCCCGGTCTCTCCCGGGCGGCCTCGATGAGTTGCGAGGCGGACTTGAAGCCGGCCCCGGGCGAAGCTACCAGCAGCAGCTGCCCCCAGCTGGTCAGCGCCACGGGCACCAGGTCCGTGACCGGGTCGAACGGCAGCGTCGGATACAGGCTGCGGTTCATCACCAGCGTATTGACGCTCACCAGCAGCGTCGAGCCGTTGGCGGGCGCACGCACCACGGCCTCGGTGCCGATATTGCCGGAGGCCCCGGCACGGTTGTCGACGACTACAGGACGGCCGAGCCGCTCGCTGAGCCTCGGGCCGATGGTGCGGGCGATCAGGTCGATGCCGGTGCCCGGCGTGAACGGCACGATCAGGCGCAAGGGGCCCTGATCTTGAGCCGCGGCCGGCGCGGGCGACTGGGCCCACAGCGCGAAGGGAGCCGCGCCGAGGATGAGAATGGCTGCGCGCCGTCGGAAGGAAAGCATATTTGCCCCCTTGAGTTCGTATGCTAACTATTATTGACTGGCCCGGGTCGAGGCACAATCCATGGATTCCCTCAAACGCATCCATTCGTGCCCTCGTCGACGCCATCCCTCAAGAGCCTGACGCGCCTCTATGCCCGTCCGGGCTTCCTGCTGCGCCGCGCCCAGCAGATCTCGGCGGCCGTGTTCGAGGACGAGTGCCGCGACCTGGCGCTGACGCCCGCGCAGTTCGGCGTGCTCACGGTGCTGCGCTCGCACCCGGGCCTGGGACAGTCGAGCCTGGCGCGGGCGCTGGGCTTTGACAAGGTGACGGTGCTGCGCGTGCTGCGCGGGCTGGAGGCACGCGGCTTCCTGCAGCGAGCCCCGGCTGCGGGCAACCGGCGCCAGGTCTCGGTCGACCTGACGCCCGCCGGCCAGGCGATGCTGGCCCAGGCGCAAAAGCCCGCCGAAAATGCCTACAAACGCCTGCTGGCGCCGCTGGACAAGGCACAGCAGGCGCAGCTGCTGGGCTTGCTGCAGTTGCTGACGGGCGAGCTGGAAGACGAGGCACGCGCCTCGTTCGTGCCGCCGGGGCAGCGCTAGGAAGCGTTGGCGCCGCTGATGCCCCAGCGGGCCAGCGCAGCGTCGTCGCTGACGCGGGCATCCACCCACTGCGCGCCTTGAGGCGTCGTCTCTTTTTTCCAGAACGGCGCCTGAGTCTTCAGGTAATCCATCAGGAATTCGCAAGCCTTGAAGCTCTCGCCGCGATGGGACGCGGTCACGGCCACCATGACAATCTGGTCTAGCGGCTGCAACAAGCCGACGCGATGGACCACTCGCGCGGCGAAGAAGTCGAAGCGCCGGTGAGCCTCGTCGATCATGGCCTCGATAGCCTTCTCGGTCATGCCGGGGTAGTGCTCGAGCTCCATGCTGAGAATGGGCGGGCCATTGATGCCTTCTGCTGCCGACGGGCCGCCCCTAGGCTGCAGGGCCCCCTCGGGGGGCAGCGCAGCCGCGTCAGCGGCCAGCGTGGAGGCCACTGCTGCCGACGGGCCGCCCCTAGGCTGCAGGGCCCCCTCGGGGGGCAGCGCAGCCGCGTCAGCGGCCAGCGTGGGGGCCACATTCCCGCCGCGCACGGTGCCGACAAAGCTGCACACCGCGCCGACCCGCTGGTCGTGCTGGCGCAGCGCCTCGATCTCGTCGGCGAGATCGAAGTCTTCGGCCTGGATGGAAACGCGCGCCGCCATGGCCTCAGCCTCCGGTAACCGGCGGGAAGAACGCCACTTCACAGCCGTCACGCAGCGGCGCCGACTCGTCGCTCATCACCTGGTCTAGCGCAACGCGCACGGACTTGCCTCGCGCCAGGCCCTGCGCATAGGCGTCGCCCCGCGCCACCAGTTCGTCGCGCAACTCGGCCAGGGTGTCCGAGGAAGTTTCCAGCGCCTCGGCGCCGCGCCCGAGCGCTTCGCGGATGGAGGCGAAGTATTTGACCGTGACTCTCATGCGAGCAACTCCGCAAGCGAAATGAACGATACGTCCTGCCCCTGCTCGATGATGGCGCCGGCCGGATGGTCGACCAGGCCGTCGCCCCACACCATCGAGGTGAGCACACCCGAACTCTGGTTGGGAAACAGGTCCAGGCCACCTTGCGCGTTGCGCCTGGCCCGCAGGAACTCACGGCGCCGGTCGGCGCGCGGCAAGCTGAAATGGGCGGGCAGGCGCACCGCTCTTGGGGCCAGCTGCGTGGCGCCCTGGAGCTTCAACAGGAATGGCCGCACCAGCAACAGGAACGTGACGAAGCTGGAGACGGGGTTGCCCGGCAGGCCCATGAAGTGCGCGCGGCCGACGGTTCCGTAGGCAAATGGCTTGCCGGGCTTCATGGCAATCTGCCAGAGGTCCAGCGCGCCCAGGGCCTGGACCGCCGGGCGGATATGGTCTTCTTCGCCTACCGACACGCCGCCGCTGGTGATGATGACGTCGTGCGCCTGCGCCGCGTGCTGCAGGGCCTCGCGGGTCGCATCGAGCCGGTCGGGCACGATGCCGTAGTCGCTGACCTCGCACTGCAGGCGCCGCAGCAACGTGCAAAGGAAGAAGCGATTGGAGTTGTAGATGGCGCCAGGCCGCATGTGCTGCGGGGGCACCTCGCCCGGCATGACCAGTTCGTCGCCCGTGGAAAAAAGCGCCACCTTCGGGCGGCGCGCCACAGTCAGCCGGTCCATGCCGATGCTGGCCGCCAGGCCCAGCGCCGCCGGCGTCAGGCGCTCGCCCCGTGCCAGCACCACGGCGCCGCGCCGCACGTCCTCGCCGCTTTGGCGCACCCATTGACCTGGCGCGGGAACGCGCAGCAGGCGCACCTTGCCTTCGCCGGCCGGCTCGGCGTCTTCCTGCATCACCACGGCGTCGGCGCCTTCGGGAATGGAGGCGCCGGTGAAGATGCGTGCCGCACTGCCAGGGCTCAGTGGCTGCGCCGCGCTTCCGGCCGGGATGCGCTGGCTGACCGGGAGCACCACCCCTTCGTCGGCGATCTCCGCGCTGCGCACGGCATAGCCGTCCATCGCGCTGTTGTCCTGCGGCGGCACCTGCAGGCCGGAGACCAGATCCTGTGCCAGCACGCGCGCGTCGGCATCGAAGGTGGATACGGATTCGACGCCTTCCAGCGGACGGGCTTGCGCCAGCAGACCTGCCAGGGCTTCGTCCAGCGCCTTCAGCGGCGGGCGCGCAGCGGTCATTGCGGAACCCCGGCCCCGCGAGCGGCGGCATTCGCCAGGGAGGCGGCCCTACGGCTCATGTGAACATCTCCGAGTGGTAGTCGAACCGATCCTGATTGTCGACCAGCCACTGCGCGACCGCGTCCGGGTCGTTCAAATCCAGCACAGGCCGCAGGGTGGGCTCGGGCAGCGCGCCCGGGGTGTCGGTGGCGATGGCGACGATGAAATCATCGTGCGGGTAGAGCGCCGGCTTGCCGGACGACGCGCGCCAGATCTCGATTTTCTGCAGGTTGCTTTCCTTGAAGCCCTCGACCAGCACCCAGTCGACCCCCTCGTACAACTCGGCGATCAGCTGGTGCACGGTGAGCTGCGCAGGGCGCTCGAACTCGCGGATGAGCGCCAGCCGCTGGTCGGAGGCGACGACCACTTCGAAAGCGCCTGCCTCGCGATGGCGCCAGGTGTCCTTGCCGGGATGGTCGATGTCGAACTTGTGGTGGGCGTGCTTGACCACGGACACCCTCAGGCCGCGCAGCTTGAGGGCGGGAATCACGCGCTCGACCAGGGTGGTCTTGCCCGACCCGGAGAAACCTGAGAAGCCGATGACTTTCATCGGGGCTCAGGCGCAATGGCCGGCGATGAAGTCCTTGACGGCACGCGCGTCGGCGGGCATCACCGTGACGCGCTTGGGCAAGCGCTCGATGCCTTCGAACTTCGCCGGCCGATCGGGCTCGTGGCCCAGCGCCTCGACGATGGTGGCGGCGAACTTGATCGGCAACGCGGTTTCCAGCACGATCATCGGCACGCCGGGGCGCAGGTGCTCGCGAGCAACCTTCAGGCCGTCGGCGGTGTGGGTGTCGATGGTGAGGCCGAAGCGCTCGAAGGTATTGCGGATGGTGGCCAGGCGGTCCGCATGGGTGCTCTTGCCGCTCACGAAGCCGTATCGCTCGCGGGCCTGGCCGAATGCGGCGTCGCCGCTCAGGTCGAAGCGGCCCGCCGCGGCCAGTTGCTGCCCGAACAGGGCATTCACCCTGGCGCCATCGCGGCCCAGCAGATCGAACACGAAGCGCTCGAAGTTGCTGGCCTTGCTGATGTCCATCGAGGGACTGGAAGTCTCGTGCGTATCGGCGCTGGAGCGCACGCGGTAGACACCGCTGCGGAAGAACTCGTCGAGCACGTCGTTCTCGTTGGTGGCCAGCACCAGCTGGTCGATCGGCAAGCCCATCATGCGCGCCACGTGGCCGGCGCAGATGTTGCCGAAGTTGCCCGACGGCACCGCGAAGCTGACCTTCGGAGGGCGGGGGTGGGGGCTCCCCTCCGCCGTGGCTTGAAAATACCCCGCAAAGTAATACACCACCTGCGCCATCAGCCGCGCCCAGTTGATCGAATTCACCGTGCCGATCCGGTACTTGCGCTTGAACTCCAGATCATTGGACACGGCCTTCACGATGTCCTGGCAATCATCGAACACGCCCTCCACCGCCAGATTGTGGATGTTGGGGTCCTGCAGGCTGAACATCTGCGCCTGCTGGAACGGGCTCATGCGGCCCCTGGGTGAGGTCATGAAGACCCGCACGCCCTTCTTGCCCCGCATCGCGTATTCGGCGGCGCTGCCGGTGTCGCCGGAGGTCGCGCCCAGGATGTTCAGCTCTTCGCCGCGGCGGGCCAGTTCGTACTCGAACAAATTGCCCAGCAGCTGCATGGCCATGTCCTTGAAGGCCAGCGTCGGGCCGTTGGACAGGGCCTCGAGGTAAACACCCTCTTCGAGCTTCTTCAACGGCACGATGGCCTGCGAGCCGAAGGCCTCCTCGGTGTACGTCTTGCGGCAGATCGCCTTCAGGTCGGCCGGGGGAATGTCATCGATGTACAGCGACAGGATTTCGAACGCCAGGTCGGCATAAGCAAGCCCGCGCCACTGCGCCAGGGTGTCGGCGCCGACCTGGGGATAGTGCTCGGGCAGGTACAGCCCGCCATCGGGCGCCAGGCCCTCCAGCAGGATCTCGCAGAAATGCTTGCGGTCCGGATGACCGCGGGTGGAGAGATACAACATCATTGCCCGTGGTGGTTCGACATGTTCAGGCCAGCTCTTCCTTGCGGATGCGCGTGATCGGCGCCAGCACCGTGGGCAACGCCTGCATCTGCGCGATCACTTCGTTCATCGTGCCTTCGCGCACGGTGTGGGTCAGGATGATGAGGTCGGTCTGCTTCTCGCCTTCGCCGGCCTCGCGCTGCAGCATCGCGTCGATGCTGATGCCGGCTGCCGCGAGCTGGCCGGTCACTGTGGCCAGCACGCCAGGCTGGTCGGCCACGCGCAGGCGCAGGTAGTAGCTGGTGACGACCTCGCTCATCGGCAGCACCGGGTCGTCGCTCATCTGGTCGGGCTGGAACGCCAGGTGGGGCACCCGGTTGGCCGCGTCCACGGTATGCAGCCGGGTGATGTCGACCAGGTCGGCGATCACGGCGCTGGCCGTGGGCTCGCTGCCGGCACCCTTGCCGTAATACAGCGTGGTGCCGACGGCATCGCCGTGCACCATCACGGCGTTCATCGCGCCCTCGACATTGGCGATCAGGCGCTTGGCCGGCACCAGCGCCGGGTGCACCCGCAGCTCGATCCCCTTCAGGACGCCCGTGTCCTTGTCGTGACTGCGCTTGGTGATGCCCAGCAGCTTGATGCGGTAGCCCAGTTGCTCGGCATAGCGGATGTCCTGCGCAGCCAGATCGGCGATGCCCTCGACATAGGCCTTGTCGAACTGCACCGGAATACCGAAGGCGATGGCCGACATGATGGTCGCCTTGTGCGCCGCGTCGACGCCCTCGATGTCGAACGTCGGGTCGGCCTCGGCATAGCCCAGGCGCTGTGCATCCTTCAGCGCCACGCCGAAGTCGAGGCCCTTGTCGCGCATCTCGGACAGGATGAAATTGGTGGTGCCGTTGATGATGCCG
>JAKFEZ010000076.1:0-4561 GCA_036675435.1 Ramlibacter sp.
TCGAACGTCGGGTCGGCCTCGGCATAGCCCAGGCGCTGTGCATCCTTCAGCGCCACGCCGAAGTCGAGGCCCTTGTCGCGCATCTCGGACAGGATGAAATTGGTGGTGCCGTTGATGATGCCGGCGATCCAGTGGATGTGGTTGGCCGTGAGGCCTTCGCGCAGCGCCTTGATGATGGGGATGCCGCCCGCGACCGCCGCCTCGAAAGCCACCATCACGCCGCGGCGATGGGCGGCCGCAAAGATCTCGGTGCCGTGCACGGCCAGCAGCGCCTTGTTGGCCGTAACCACGTGCTTGCCGGCCTCGATGGCCTCCATCACCAGCGCCCGGGCAATGCCATAGCCGCCGATCAGCTCGATCACGATGTCGATGTCCGGGTTGGCGATCACGGCGCGGGCGTCGTTCACCACCTTCACCCTGTCGCCGACGACGGCCTGCGCGCGCGCCGTGTCGAGGTCGGCCACCATCGTGATCTCGATGCCACGTCCGGCACGGCGCCTGATCTCTTCCTGGTTGCGCTGCAGGACGTTGAAGACGCCGCTGCCGACGGTTCCTATGCCCAGCAGGCCTACTTGAATGGCTTTCATGTGGTGTGGCGTTTCCTGTAGTTGTCGAGAAATCGGGCGATGCGGCTGACGGCCTCGCGCAGGTCTTCCTCGTGCGGCAGGAAGACGATGCGGAAATGATCGGGCGTGGCCCAATTGAAGCCCGTCCCCTGCACCAGCATCACTTTGGTCTCCTTGAGCAGGTCCAGGAAAAACTGGCGATCGTCCTCGATCGGGTAGACCTTGGGGTCCAGCCGCGGAAACATGTAGAGCGCTGCGCTGGGCTTGACGCAGCTGACGCCGGGGATGGCGGTGATCAGCTCGTAGGCCAGGTCGCGCTGCCGGCGCAGCCGCCCGCCCTCGCCCACCAGGTCCTTGATGCTCTGGTAGCCGCCCAGCGCCGTCTGGATGGCCCATTGGCCGGGCACGTTGGCGCACAGCTTCATGTTCGACAGCATGTTCAGGCCTTCGATGTAGTCGGCCGCTGCGTTCTTGTCGCCCGAGACCACCAGCCAGCCGGCGCGATAGCCGCACGACCGATAGCTCTTGGAGAGAGAATTGAAAGTGAGGGTCAGCACGTCGGTGGACAGGCTGGCCATGGCGGTGTGCTTCACGCCGTCGTACAGCACCTTGTCGTACACCTCGTCCGCCAGGATCACCAGCCCGTGCTCGCGCGCGATGCCGACGATGGCCTGGAGCAGCTCATCCGAATAGAGGACGCCGGTCGGGTTGTTGGGATTGATGACCACGATGCCCTTGGTGCGGGGGGTGATCTTGGCGCGGATGTCCTCCAGCCGGGGCATCCAGCCATTGGCCTCGTCGCACAGGTAGTGCACCGGCGTGCCGCCCGACAGGCTGGTCACGGCCGTCCACAGCGGGTAGTCGGGCGCCGGCAGCAGCAATTCGTCGCCATCGTCGAGCAGGGCATTGGTGGCCATGGCGATCAGCTCGCTGGCGCCATTGCCCAGGTAGATATCGTCCAGCGTCACGCCGGCGATGCCCTGCTTCTGGGTCTCGTGCATCACGGCCTTGCGCGCCGCGAAGATACCCTTGCTGTCGGAGTAGCCCGCCGACGACGGCAGGTTGCGGATCATGTCCTGCTGGATCTCCTCGGGCGCGTCGAAGCCGAACACGGCGAGGTTTCCCAGGTTGAGCTTGATGATCTTCTGGCCCTCTTCCTCCATCTTCTTGGCCTCGTCCATGATCGGGCCCCGGATGTCGTACAGGACGTTGGCGAGCTTGGCGGATTTCTGGACGGTTTTCAAAAGCCCCTCCGGACCGTTTTCTAAGGGTGAAAACCTATAATTTGACCATAGTTCTGCTTACTATTAGTGCAGCGCAACAATAAACCCAGGACCGCGCACATGAAGCTGCAACCCGATCAATTCGACGTGCCCTCCATCACCGGCTATGGCCCCGGCTGGGTCGGCGTACAAGGCGAGAAGATCACGCGCAGCATCATCATCAGCTCGCGAGGCGAGCGCATCGACTGGGAGCCCGACCGCTTCGAGGCGCTGCAAGTGCGCCATTTCGAGCAGTTGGCCAGGGTCGAAGCCGAGGTGGTGATCTTCGGCAGCGGAACGCGCATCCGCTTCCCGCAGGCCGCCTGGCTCGCGCCCCTGGTGGCGAGGCGGGTGGGCATCGAGACCATGGATACGGCTGCGGCCTGCCGCACCTACAACATCCTCGCCCAGGAAGGCCGCCATGTCGCAGTAGCCCTGCTGCTGGAGCAGCCGGGCTGATCCACCCGGCCGGGGGCGGCCGAAAAAGAGTAAAATCAACGGTTGCGACGGGACAACCCACAGTGGGACAACCCACAATGTCCCTTGAAGTAGCAACGAGCAATCCTGTCACACGAGAAACAATTCCCATGGCGATCGTTGTCAACAAGCCCATCCCCGAATTCGAAGCCAACGCCACGGGCGGCGTCAAAGTCACCAACACCTCGCACAACGGCCATGTCCTGGTGCTGTACTTCTACCCGAAGGACAACACCCCCGGTTGTACCACCGAGGCCATGCAGTTCCGCGACAAGTACAAGGATTTCGTAAAAGCCGGCGCCGCCGTGTTCGGCGTGTCGCGCGACAACATGAAATCGCACGACGACTTCAAGGCCAAGCTGGAGCTGCCCTTCGAGCTCATCGCCGACACCGAAGAGAAAATGTGCCACATGTTCGGCGTGGTCAAGAACAAGATCATGTACGGCAAGAAGGTCAAGGGCATCGAGCGCAGCACGTTCCTGATCGGCGCCGACGGCGTCCTCAAGCAGGAGTGGCGCGGCCTCAAGGTTCCCGGCCATGTCGACGACGTGCTCAAGGCGGTGAAGCTGCTCAAGAAAGCTGCTTGACGTTTTGTAGCAACAGGGGGGCGCCCCTCGTTGAAGCGTCTTGGGACTTGTGCATAATGAATTCATGCCGTTGACCCCGACGCGACGCGTCATCACCGCCAGCCCAGACAAAGCCGCCCGGCTCGCCCGGCGGCTTTTTTGTTTCCCGAACCGCTTCTCATCTGGAGAATTGCCGACTTATGCCACTGCCCCCCGCACCCACCAAGCGCGCCGCCCTGCTTCCGCCGGATGCCTACGATGCCCCGGCCCGTTCCTCGCACAAGGCTCCGCGAAAATCGGAGGCGGCGCAGGCTGAAAGCCCGCTGGCTGAGAAGCCCCTGGCCTTGGACTTCGAGCCGCGTTCCGGTGGCGGCGAGTTGCACCCGGAAGCCTTCCGCGACACGCCCGAAGAGTATTTGGAGCGGCCCGAGCCGGCAGCCCAGCGCAAGGCAATACCCGGTGCCTCCAGCGCACCCAGTGCGCCGCTGCCGGCTGCCAAGCCGGCACGCAAGCCCAAGCCGACAGGCCCCGCCAAGCTCTTCGTGCTCGACACCAACGTGCTCATGCACGACCCTATGAGCCTGTTTCTCTTCGAGGAACACGACATCTACCTGCCGATGATCGTGCTGGAAGAACTGGACGGCCACAAGAAGGGCATGACGGAAGTCGCGCGCAATGCGCGTCAGGCCAGCCGTACACTGGATGCGCTGGCCGGCGCCCAGGGCGCCGATATCGCCAGCGGCCTGAAGCTCAGCACTACGGGCCACCGCGAGGCCGGCGGCTGCCTGTTCTTCCAGACCCAGGCATTCGACAACAACCTGCCGAGCAGCTTGCCACAGGGCAAGGCCGACAACCAGATCCTGGGCGTGGTCGCCGCGCTGCGCGAGAAGCATGCCCCGCGCGAGGTGGTGCTGGTGTCCAAGGACATCAACATGCGGGTCAAGGCGCGTGCACTGGGCCTGGCCACCGAAGACTATCGCAACGACAAGACGCTGGATGACCTGGAACTGCTGTACGCGGGCGCGCTCGCCTTGCCCGGCGACTTCTGGGCCAAGCACGGCAAGACGGTGGAAAGCTGGCAGAGCGGCCAGCACACCTTCTATCGAATCACCGGACCGATCGTGCCCAGCCTGCTGATCAACCAGTTCGTGTACTTCGAGTCGCCCGGCGAGCCCAGCCTGTATGCGCGCGTGACGGAGATACGCGCCAAGACCGCCGTGCTCAAGACCCTCAAGGACTACGGCCACCTGAAGAACTCGATCTGGGGCGTCTGCACGCGCAACCGGGAGCAGAACTTCGCGATGAACCTGCTGATGGACCCCGAGGTCGACTTCGTCACCCTCACCGGCACGGCAGGCACCGGCAAGACGCTGATGGCGCTGGCGGCGGGCCTGACTCAAGTGCTGGACGACCGGCGCTACACCGAGATCATCATGACGCGCGCCACGGTGAGCGTCGGTGAGGACATCGGCTTCCTGCCCGGCACAGAAGAAGAGAAGATGGGCCCCTGGATGGGCGCGCTCGACGACAACCTCGAAGTGCTGGCCAAGACCGAGACCGCCGCCGGCGAGTGGGGCCGCGCCGCCACCAACGAGCTGATCCGCAGCCGCATCAAGATCAAGAGCATGAACTTCATGCGCGGCCGCACCTTCCTGAACAAGTACGTGATCATCGACGAGGCGCAGAACCT
>JAKFEZ010000214.1:0-4526 GCA_036675435.1 Ramlibacter sp.
CGCGGTGTATTCGCCGGCCATGACCGATTTCATCTTCATGGTCAAGGAGAGCTCCTACATGTTCGTCACCGGCCCCGAGGTGGTGAAAACCGTGACGCACGAAGAAGTGACGGCCGAGGAACTGGGCGGCGCGATCTCGCACACCACGCGCAGCGGCGTCGCCGACCTCGCATTCGAGAACGACGTCGAGGCGCTGCTGATGCTGCGCCGCCTGTACAACTACCTGCCGCTCAACAACCGCGAGAAGGCGCCGGTGCGGCCGAGCAACGACCCGGCCGACCGAATGGACCTGTCGCTCGACACCATCGTGCCCGACAGCCCCAACAAGGCCTACGACATGAAGGAGCTGATCGTCAAGACAGTGGACGATGGCGATTTCTTCGAGCTGCAGCCCGAATACGCCAAGAACATCATCGTGGGCTTCGGCCGCATGGAAGGCCAGACCGTCGGCATCGTGGCCAACCAGCCGCTGGTGCTGGCCGGTTGCCTGGACATCAAGAGCTCGATCAAGGCGGCGCGGTTCGTGCGCTTCTGCGACGCCTTCAACATCCCCGTCATCACGTTCGTGGATGTGCCGGGCTTCATGCCGGGCACCAGCCAGGAGTACGGCGGCATCATCAAGCATGGCGCCAAGCTGCTGTTTGCGTATGCCGAATGCACCGTGCCCAAGATCACGGTGATCACGCGCAAGGCTTACGGCGGCGCCTACGACGTGATGAGCTCCAAGCACCTGCGCGGCGACGTCAACTTCGCCTGGCCCAATGCCGAGATCGCGGTGATGGGCGCCAAGGGCGCGGTGGAGATCATCTTCCGCGAGGACAAGGGCGACCCCGCCAAGCTGGCAGCGCGCGAGGCCGAGTACAAGGCGCGCTTCGCCAATCCCTTTGTCGCGGGCGCCCGCGGCTTCATCGACGACGTGATCCTGCCGCGCGAAACCCGCAAGCGGATCTGCCGCTCGCTGATCATGCTGCGCGACAAGAAGATCGAGAACCCGTGGCGCAAGCACGGAAACATCCCATTGTGACCGGCGTGCCAGGAACCAAGAACATGTTCACGAAAATCCTGATTGCAAACCGCGGCGAGATCGCCTGCCGGGTCATCAAGTCTGCCCGCAAGATGGGCATCAAGACGGTGGCCGTCTATTCGGACGCCGACCGCGATGCCCGCCATGTCCAACTGGCCGACGAAGCCGTGCACATCGGCCCCGCGCCCAGCCGCGACAGCTATCTGCAGGGCGATCGCATCATTGCCGCCTGCAAGCAGACGGGCGCCCAAGCGGTACATCCTGGCTACGGCTTCCTGAGCGAAAACGAGGCCTTCGCCCGGCGCGTGGAGGAAGAGGGCATCGCTTTCATCGGGCCCAAGCACTACTCCATCGCCGCCATGGGCGACAAGATCGCATCCAAGAAGCTGGCGAAGGAAGCCAAGGTCAATACCATCCCCGGCTGGAACGACGCCATCGAGACGGCCGAACGTGCGGTGGAAATCGCCACGGACATCGGCTACCCCGTGATGATCAAGGCCAGCGCGGGCGGCGGCGGCAAGGGCCTGCGCGTGGCCTTCAACGACAAGGAAGCTTTCGAGGGCTTTACTTCCTGCCGCAACGAGGCACGAAACAGCTTCGGCGATGACCGCGTGTTCATCGAGAAGTTCGTGCAGGAGCCGCGTCACATCGAGATCCAGGTGCTCGGCGACAGCCACGGCAACGTGATCTACCTGAACGAGCGCGAATGTTCGATCCAGCGGCGGCACCAGAAAGTGATCGAGGAGGCGCCGTCGCCTTTCATCAGCGATGCCACCCGCAAGGCGATGGGCGAGCAGGCCGTGGCGCTGGCGAAAGCCGTGAAGTATCAGAGCGCCGGCACGGTGGAGTTCGTCGTCGGCAAGGACCAGAGCTTCTTCTTCCTGGAGATGAATACGCGGCTGCAGGTGGAGCACCCGGTGACCGAGTGCATTACCGGGCTGGACCTGGTCGAGCTGATGATCCGTGTGGCCGCGGGCGAGAAGCTGCCTTTGACGCAGGACGAGGTCAAGCGAGAAGGCTGGGCGATCGAATGCCGGATCAATGCGGAGGATCCTTTCCGGAATTTTCTGCCGTCGACGGGGAGGCTGGTCAGGTTTCAGCCGCCGAAGGAAACGCTGTTTGCGGGGGTGCCCCCACCCCAGCCCTCCCCCAGAGGGGGAGGGAGCGAATCTGAATTGCCCCTTCCCCCTTTGGGGGAAGGCAGGGATGGGGGCATCTTCGGCGTGCGCGTCGACACCGGCGTGCAGGACGGCGGTGAAATCCCCATGTACTACGACTCGATGATTGCCAAGCTCATCGTGCACGGCAAGGACCGCAAGGACGCCATCGACCGCATGCGCGAGGCGCTCAATGGCTTCGTGATTCGCGGCATCAGCAGCAACATTCCGTTTCAGGCGGCGCTGCTCGCGCACCCCAAGTTCATCGCCGGCGACTTCAACACGGGCTTCATCGCCGAGCACTACGCCAAGGGCTTCCACGCCGAGGACGTGCCGCATGACGATCCTGATTTCCTGGTCGCTTTGGCCGCTTACGTCAACCGGCGCAACCTGCAGCGTGCCGCGGGCATCAGCGGGCAGCTGCCGGGGCACCAGTTCACGGTGGGCGAAGAGTTCGTCGCCGTGCTGCTGGATGCCGCCGGCAAGCACCGAAACCAGCCGGCCCGGGTACGGGATTTCCAGGCGCTGTCGGGATCCAGTTCGGTGGAGACCGGCGGCAAGCGCTACGACATCTGCAGCCACTGGCACCTGGGGGGCGCGCGCATCCGCGGCACGGTAAACGGCCAGGCCTTCACGGCCCAGGTGGAGCGGGGCGCCGGCAAGAACCCGCTGGCGGTGCGCATCATCCACAACGGCACCCGGCTCGACGCGCTGGTGCTGACGCCGCGGGCCGCCGAGCTGCACGCGCTGATGCCTTTCAAGCCGCCGGCCGACATGAGCCGCTATGTGCTGTCCCCCATGCCTGGGCTGCTGGTGGACGTGGCGGTGCAGCCGGGCCAGAAGGTCCAGGCGGGCGAGCGGGTGGCGGTGATCGAGGCCATGAAGATGGAAAACGTGCTGTTCGCGGCGGCCGACGGCGTGGTCGGCAAGGTCCTGGCGAGCAAGGGCGACAGCCTGGTGGTCGACCAGCCCATCGTCGAGTTCACCTGAGACAGCGCAACCTATTCGAGGCTTTACATATGACGACTCGTCCCTTCAAGGTGCTGGGCATCCAGCAGATCGCCATCGGCGGGCTCGACAAGGCCCGGCTTCAGGCGCTGTGGGTAGGCATGCTCGGCCTTCAGGTCAGCGGCACGTTCAAGAGCGCCGCGGAAAACGTCGACGAGGACATCTGCACACTGGGGGCCGGGCCGTTCAAGGTCGAGGTCGACCTGATGCAGCCGCTCGACCCGGACAAGAAGCCGGCCGTGCACCAGACACCACTCAACCATGTGGGGCTCTGGATCGATGATCTGCCGCGGGCCGTGGAATGGTTGAGCAGCCAGGGGGTTCGATTCGCGCCCGGCGGGATCCGGCGCGGCGCAGCGGGGTTCGACATCTGCTTCATCCACCCGAAGGGCAACGAACAGAGCCCCATCGGCGGCGAAGGCGTGCTGATCGAGCTGGTGCAAGCCCCCCCCGAAGTGGTGAGCGCCTTCACGCGGCTGGCGGCCTGACGCGAAACTGACAGGCTCGGGGAATCCCCGAAGAGCTTTTCGCACGGCCGCAGGCGTAGACTGCCCAAGGGACACACCGTCCCGATGTCCGCCGCCCGGCCCGGGCTGCGCGGACCCGGCAGGAGACAAAGTTTTGCAGCGAACCGACATTGCGAACCCGGCCTATTTCCACAAGGTCGTCGATTGCCAGTGGGCTTGCCCCGCCCACACCCCCGTACCCGAATACATCCGCCTGATCGCGCAGGGCCGCTACAGCGACGCCTACATGGTCAACTGGGTGTCCAACGTGTTCCCCGGCATCCTCGGACGCACCTGCGACCGGCCCTGTGAGCCCGCCTGCCGCCGTGGCCGGGTGGAAGAGGCCAATGCGCAGCAGCCGGAGCCGGTAGCCATCTGCCGGCTGAAGCGGGTGGCGGCCGACATGAAGGACGATGTGACGCAGCGCATGCCGAAGATCGCGCCCAGAAACGGCAGGCGGGTGGCCTGCATCGGCGCCGGGCCGGCCTCGCTGACGGTGGCCCGCGATCTGGCGCCGCTGGGCTACGAGGTAACGATCTATGACGGCGAAGCCAAGGCGGGCGGCTTCATCCGCACCCAGATTCCCCGCTTCCGCCTGCCCGAGTCCGTGATCGACGAGGAGACGGGCTATATCCTCGACCTGGGCGTCAAGTTTGCCAGCGGGCAGCGCATCGAGTCGATGAAGGCGCTGATGGCGCAAGGCTACGACGCGTTGTTCGTCGGCTGCGGCGCGCCGCGCGGGCGCAACCTCGACATTCCGGGCCGCGCCGAAGCGGCCGCTGGCATCCACATCGGCATCGACTGGCTGGCTTCGGTGTCGTTCGGCCACAT
>JAKFEZ010000051.1:0-22229 GCA_036675435.1 Ramlibacter sp.
AGGATGCGTAGAATGCCCCCGGAGGATGCGTAGAATGCCCCCGGCATATGGCGTCCGTGAGCGAGTTTTCAAGAACCCCCGCAAGCCGCTGCAGGCCCCCCCTGCAAAGGCGCGGAAGTCAAAGTGCCGTGACAAAGTCGACGCCCGTGCCGACTTTGAACGCCTAAGAGGCCGAAGGAGACTGGACAAGACGTGACGGATTGTTACATTACGTCCATATTTCCCCGGCCCCTTAGGAATATCGCTTAATCCAGGGCCGCCCGTTTGCACAACGATGACGGACCGCAGCAATGAACATCGACATGCTACCTTTCACGGCATTCGCACTCGAATCCTGCTCCCTGCCGGCGCAGGCAGGCGGCAACGCGCGAACCTTGACGCTGGAACTCGCCCGCGCGCCGCGCGATAGTTCCTACGAACCCATGGCCGGCCGCGCCAGCACCAACCAGTCGTACGCCCGTCGCAGTGACGTGCTGCGTGCGGCGGTGGTTCCCGCTGAAGGTCCGGTCCTCACCATCACCTTCTGATCGACGGCTTCGGCAACATAGCCCGCCGAAGGCAAAAAAAAACGCCCGGAGGGGCGTTTTTGCTTGGGGCCACGGGGGCTCAGATGTTGCCGACTTCGCCATGGGGGATCTGGCCGAGGCGAACCGCTTGTGCCGCTTCGGCGCGCACCAGCCTGGCGTCCAGGCTGGACTTCAGGGGAGCGGCGATGCGCGAGCCGGCGGGCTCGGTGCTGCGGGCGGCGGCGACGGTGTTGGCTTCGGCCATCACTTCGGCGCGGGTGCGGTTGCCCTCGAACTGGACGACGTATTGCGAAGCATCGGCTTCGTCGGCGCGCACGCCGGTGGAGGCAACGGCAGCGAAAGCGGCGATGGCGAGGATGGACTTGGTGTTCATGATGGACCTTTCAAATGGATAGAGATGAAGCTGTTTTCGGCTGCTGTCTTTTCTTTGGTGAAGGTCAAGCTGCAACCGTGATTGAACTTTAGGCGCCGGGACTTAGGCGATCCTTAGCGGTTCCTTAGCCAGGAATTAGCGACCGTGTCAATCGAGGGCTACCCGCGGTCGATGAAGCGCGTCGATGACACATGTCTTTGCCGCGCGCGAAAGGCGCACGCCTGAAACGCGTGCCAAAGCTACGGAGACCCGGAAAGAATCAGGCCAGCTCGACGCGGGCCACGAGCCCGCTGCGGTCTTCGCGGTTGCGCAGCAGGATGCGCAGGCCGCATCGCTGGGCGGCGGCCTGGGCGATGGACAGCCCCAGGCCGCTGCCGCGTGCCGTGCTGCCGGGCACGCGGAAGAAGCGGTCGAACACCCGCCCGAGGGCCTCGGCGGGGATGCCGGGGCCGGTATCGATCACCTCGACGGCCGGCCGGGCGCCGTCGCTCACCAGCCGCACGTCCACCACGCCGCCCTCGGGCGTGTAGCGCAGGGCGTTCTCGATCAGGTTGTCCAGCACGCTGCGCAAATCTCCGGCGGCGCAGCGCAGCGTCGGCGCCGTACCTTCCATCGCCCCGACCAGCCCCAGGTCGATGTTGCGCTGGTCGGCCAGCGTGATCAGCGCGTTCATGCTCTCGTGCAGTTGCGCGTGCAGGTCGACCGAGCCCAGCGCCTCGAACACCGGCGCCTCCTGGCGCGAAAGCTTGAGCAGTTGGTCGACCAATCGCTGGGCACGGCTCACGCCGGCCTCGAGCTGCGCAAAACTGTCCGCGCAGGCGCCCGCCGGCATGTCGCAGCGCACGTTCTCCAGCTGCAGGGCGACTGCCGTGATCGGGGTGCGCAATTCGTGGGCGGCGTCCTGCACGAAGCGGCGCTGGGTCGCAAAGGCGTCTCGCAGCCGCGTCAGCAGGCTGTTGAACGACACCACCAGCGGCTGGATTTCCTGCGGCACGCGTTCCAGCGGCAGCTCGGCGATGCTGTTCTCGTCCTGCTGCGCGGCCTGCTTGCCGATGTCGTGGACGGCCCGCGACATGGCGCCCGCCACGCCCCACAGAATCAGGATGGCCAGCGGCAGCAGCACCAGCACCGGCGCCATGGCGGCACCGGCCCGCTCGGCGGCGACATGGCTGCGGAAGATTCCGCTTTGCAGCACCTGCACCTGGCGCCCGGCCGGACCGGCCGCGGTGGTGTAGACGCGCCAGCGGTCGTCGCCTTCGCGCACGTCGTGGAAACCCGTGGCCTTCTGCAGCGCGGTGTCGACCTGCGGCCAGGAGGTGGCGTGCAGCGTTGCATCGGGCTCGAACACCTGGATCACGTAGGCGCCGCGATAGTGCACGCGCTCGCGCGACAGGGTCGGCGGCACCACCTGCTCCTCTTGCGCGGCGATCGAATGCGCGATCTGCCGCATCTGGTCGTCCATGAACTCGCTGACCATGCGGCTGTAGCTCCAATAGGACAGGGCGGCCGACGCCGCACCCACCAAAAGGAACAAGGGCACCAGCCAGAGCAGCAGCGCCCGGCGCAGCGAGCACATCCTGCCTACCGGGAAGACGTGAAAGCGGGAAGGCGGCGGGCGCTGGCCGCACTCGGCCTGGAAGTTCATCATGGCGCGCTTCCCGGGCCCGCTGCCGCACCTGCGGCTGAGCCCGCGGCCGCAGCGACAGCGGCGATGCGCCAGCCCAGGCCGCGGACATTGCGGATGGTGTCGGCGCCGAGTTTGCGGCGCATCCCGTGGATCAGCACGTCGACTGCGTTGCTGCTGACCTCCTCGCCCCAGCCGTAGATGCGGCTTTCGAGCTGGTCGCGCGACAGGATGGCGCCGGGCCGCTCCAGCAGCGCGTGCAGCAGCGCGAACTCGCGCGCCGACAGCTGAGAGCGCTCCCCTTGCACCAGGACTTCGCGCGTGGTCAGGTCCAGTCGCACGTCCGAGCCTCCGATGACGGAATGCGCGCTGCCGTCGCGCCGGCGAATCACGGCGCGCATGCGGGCCAGCAATTCGCGGAATTCGTAGGGCTTGATCAGGTAGTCATCGGCGCCGATGTCCAGCCCCGTAATGCGATCGTCCACGCCGTCGCGCGCCGTGAGCACCAGCACCGGCGTCGAATCGCCCAGGCTGCGCGCCTTGCGCAGCACCTCGATGCCGTCGCGCTTGGGCAGCCCCAGGTCCAGCAGGACGCAGGCATAGCCGCCGTCCGCCAACGCACTTTGCGCCAGCAGCCCGTCTTTCACCCAATCGACCGACCAGCCGTTGCCGCCCAGCGCCTGCTTCAGGCTCTGGCCGATCATTTCGTCGTCTTCCACCAGTAGAACGCGCATGTCAGTGCCCGTCCGGCCGCCCGAAGGGCATTGAGGCCCCCTCGGGGGGCAGCGAACGCAGAGAGCGTGGGGGTTTCATGTCAGTGTCCCTCGCGCCCTTTCAGGCGCCGGACCGCAAAGGTAGCACGCCATGCCAGCGGGCCTCTTGCCAGGCCTCGCGCGCCAGCACCGCGGCCGCGCCGGCCAGGGCCAGCGCCATGGCCGCTTCCAGGTAGGCGACGAAGTCGGGCACTCCCGGCGCGGCGCTGCCCAGCACCAGCGCCAGGAAAGCCAGCTTGCTAAGGAGAGACGCAGCCACCGCAGCGGGCCGCAGCGCCGGCAGCCAGGCCGAAAGCACCAGGCTCGCACCCAGCAGCCCCACCAGGAAGTACCGGTGCTGCGCCTGCAGCAGCACACCGGCAAAGCCCGAGTCCCAGGGCACCAGGGCGGCGCTCAAGAGCCCGCAGGCAACCAGCAGGGCGACGGCGACTCGGTGGGCAAGATCGTTCATGGCATGTACCTGTAACAGAGTCTCGAAGAATAGCCAACCACTCTTAGGCGAGCATTAGTTCACGTAAGTACTGAAATCCAAAAGACTTTTCTAGCCTTAGTGCGGATTCCTACCAGTCCTTAGGTTGTTTTCTTAAGGCGCTCCAATTAACATTTGTTGCGCTTTGATACATTTCGCGCTTTTCAAGGGCTTCGCCGGACCCGGCCTCTCGAACTGGCGGCATTGCAAGGTTCTTTTCACTTTTTGCTAGGAGCAATTTCATGACGACCCAACGATTCTTGCGCAAGGCCTTCCCCGCCACCTTGCTGGCATTGTCCTGCGGCCTGGCCGCCGCCGCCGACAGCACCACGCTGGCAGTGTCGGCCTCGATTTCGGCCATCTGCACGTTCAACACGACCAGCTACGCGCTGGCGTTCGGCGCCATCGATCCGTCGGGCACCGTCGACAAGACAGCGACCGCCAACATCACCTACAAGTGCACCAACGGCACGGCGC
Source organism: Ramlibacter sp. (assembly GCA_036675435.1). Classification (GTDB taxonomy): domain Bacteria; phylum Pseudomonadota; class Gammaproteobacteria; order Burkholderiales; family Burkholderiaceae_C; genus Ramlibacter. The sequence continues at coordinate 4,244 of JAKFEZ010000051.1, forward strand.
CTTCATCGATCGCCCCGGCGTCGGGTGGACTGAGCCGCACCATGTCGGACGGCGGCACCAACACCCTGGCCTACACGCTGTCGATGGGCGCCATGGCCGATGGCACCGGCTTCGGCGACGGCGAAACCAAGACGGTGGTGGTCACCGGCACCATCACGCCGACGCAGTTCCAGAATGCCGCCGCCGCCTCGTACAGCGAGGACGTGACCCTGGACATCGCACCCTAAGTCCTTCACGCCGTTTTCCACCGAGCCATGAGGAAGTTGCCATTCATCGCCCTGTATTCCGTCGCGGCGGCCCTGTTCCTGGGGTTCGCTGCGCCGGCTTACGGCGTGGGCAACAACTGCTCGTTCCAGGCCAAGGGGCTGTCCATCAGCTTCGGCATGCTCAACCCGGCCAGCGGCAACAATGTCACGGCAGCGGTTTCGGCCGCCACCCTCAACGCCAACAAGATGGGCGACTGCGCGCCGGGACAAGGCATGACGATCACGGGCGACAACGGCCTGAACTACAGCGGCAGCCGGCGGCTGAAGAAAGAAGGCGGCAACGACTACATCCGCTATTCGCTGACCGGGTTCCCGACCAACGTGGGCGGGCCGGGCAACGGCAGCTACGCCACATTCACCTTCAACGGAACGATCCTGGCTAGCGATTACGCTAATGCGTCGGCTGGCAATTACTCGGACACTGTCATCCTCTCCGTTACTCCTTGAAAGGGATTCGCGGCTGCGCGTTTCGCCGGCCGCGCCCAGGCACCCGATGGCAAGCCCTCTGCGCAGTCTCGCCCTTGCCGCTGCATCGTGCGTCCTTGCGTTCGGCTCCGCCAGCGCCGGCGAATTCTCGGTCAACCCGATCCGGCTCGAACTCGCCGCCGCCGTGCGCAGCGGCGTGATCGCCGTGCGCAACGAGGGCCCGGTCAAACTCAGTTTCCAGCTACAGGCCAAAGCCTGGACCCAGGACGCCGCCGGCAAGGACCAGTACGTCGAGACCAGCGACCTGATCTTCTTTCCCAAGCTCATGACGGTGGAGCCCGGCCAGGAGGGCCTGATCCGCGTCGGCGCGCGCAACGCCGTCACGCCGGTCGAAAAGACGTATCGGCTGTTCATCGAGGAGCTGCCCGGCGCCGCCAAGGCAGCTGAAGGCGCGGGCGTCAAGCTCAACGTGCTGATCCGCTTCGGCGCGCCGGTCTTCGTCACCCCGCTCAAGCCGCAGGACGGCCTGGAGCTCGAAAGCCTGTCGCTGGACAAAGGGGTGCTCCACCTCGCCGCCAGGAACACCGGCAACCGGCACCAGCTGGTGCAGGGCGTCCACCTGAAGGGCTCCGACGCCCACGGCGCCGAGGTCTTCGCGCTGACGCTGGCAGACCGCTACCTGCTGGCCGGCACCGTCAAGTCGTACACCACCACGATCGCCGGTGACGTCTGCGCCAGGCTTGCCGGCCTGGCCATCGAGCTCAAGACCGACAAGCTGAGCGTGAAACGCAAGCTGGACGTGAGCCGTGCGATGTGCCCTTGAGCGGGGGCGGAATCGGGCCGCGGCACGCCGCGCGGATGCGCGCATGAAGCCCGTGCTTGTCGCCGCGATGCTGTGTGCGCTGGCCGGACTCCCCGCAGCCGGCGCCGAGCCGCCGGCCGCGGCAGCCCAGCCCGTCCAGTCCGAAACCATGGTGCTGCGGGTGCGGCTGAACACCGTCGACAAGGGCGACTTGTTCGTGGCCCGCACCCCGGCCCACGATTTCCTGGTGCGGCTGGAAGACCTGAAGGCGATGGGCTTTCGCGATCCTTCGGGCACGTCGGTGCTGGTGGACGGCGAACCCCACCTGTCGCTCAAGTCGATGCGCGGTGTGCGCTTCGAGTTCCAGGAGCGCGGCCTGATCCTCAACATCAGCGCCGAGCCCCAGCTGTTGCCCGCCAGCACCTACGGCGACGACAATCAGCGCCGCGGCCGCGGCGCCGTGCCCGCCGATAGCAGCCTGTTCGTCAACTACGCGCTCAGCGCCTCGGGCGGCAGCGCGGCGCCGCACGGCCTGGCCTTCTCCGGCGAACTGGGCTGGCGCTGGGGCGATTGGCTGCTGCTGTCGGACGGCAGCACGGTGCTGCGGCCCAACGGCCAGCGCCAGTTCGTCCGGCTGATGAGCAGCGTCACCCGCGACGACCGCGACGACCTGCGCCGCACGGTGGTGGGCGACTTCTTCACGCCGGCACGGGAGTTCAGCACCGGCGTCAACCTGGGCGGCATCGGCCTGTCCAAGCTTTACGGCATCAACCCCTACTTCGTTCAGTTCCCCACGCAAAGCGTCAGCGGCAACGTGGCCCTGCCGAGCGACCTGGAGGTCTATCTCGACGGCCAGCGTATCCGCAGCGAGAAACTGCGGCCCGGCGAGTTCGAGGTGCGCGACATCCTGGCCTATGGCGGCGCGCGCAACGTGCAGCTGGTGCTGCGCGATGCCTTCGGCCGGGTCCAGCAGGTCAACTACTCGTTCTATTTCAGCGACCAGCCCCTGCGCGCCGGGCTGCACGAATACAGCTACAACCTGGGCGCCCTGCGGCGCAGCTACGGCATTGAGAGCAACCGCTACGGCCCGCCGGCCTTCGCGCTGTTTCACCGCTACGGCTTCAGCAATGCCCTGACGCTGGGGCTGCGCGCCGAAGGCACGCGCGAGCTCGCCAATGCCGGCCCCATGGTGACGGCGGTGCTGGGCAGCGCCGGCGTGGTCAACCTGTCCCTGGCCGGCAGCACCATCGCTGGCCGCCAGGGTGGCGCCGCTTCGGTGTCGTACAACTACCAGGCCCGTTCGTTCAGTTTCGGCGCCTGGCTGCGGGCCGACTCGCGCGGCTACGCGGCGCTGGGCGACCCGCCCAGCACCACCAATCGCAAGCTCGAAGGCAACCTGGTCGCCAGCTACTACCTGCCTCAGCGCGGCGGCCTCTCGCTCAGCCACTCGTTCCTGTCCACGCGCTCGGGCGTGACGTCGTCGCCGGCCACGCCGGTCCGCCCGTTCAGCGTGGTGGCCCTGGAAAACCGCCGTACCACCGCGCTCAGCTACAGCACGCCGCTGGTGTCGGGGCGGGCCAGCCTGACGGCCAGCCTGAGCCACATCAAGGACCGGCAATTCGGCAGCCGCAATGAGGCTTTCGTTGGGGTGATCGTGTTCCTCGACAAGGCTTATTCCGTCGCGGCCAACGTGCGGGCCGACCGCGACCGCCACAGCGAGTCGGTGCAGTTCACCCGGAACCAGCCGATCGGCGAGGGCCTGGGCTATGTGCTGAGCGCCGACCGCAGCTCGGGCCCCGGCGGCGCCGGCCTGCAGCTCAAGTCGAACCTGCAGTACAACGCGCCGGCGGCCATTTTGCGGGCCGAACTCGGGCGCCATACCGGCCTGGGCCCGAGCGTGGACGACTACCGGCTGTCCGTCGCCGGCGGCGTCGCCTACGTGCAGGGCGATGTCGGCTTCGGCCGGCCCATCACCGACAGCTTCGGCATCGTGAAGGTCGGCGATCTCGCCGACGTCGCGGTGTCGGTCAATGGCCAGCCGATAGGCCGCACCAACGCGCAAGGCAAGGTGTTCGTGCCCACCCTGACGCCCTACTTCGACAACGACGTCTCGATTGCGCCGGAGAGCGTGCCGATCGATTACGCCATCGCGGCGACGGTCAAGACCGTGTCGCCCTCGCTGCGCAGCGGTGCCGTGATCGACTTCGCGGTGGCCAAAATTCAGGCGTTCAGCGGCAAGCTCAAGTCCGGCCCACCCGGGCGGCTGCAGCCGGTGGAATTCCAGGAAATCGCCTTCAGCGTGGAGGGCAAGGCGCAGGTGCTGCAAACCGGCCGCGGCGGCGAGTTCTACGTCGAAAACCTGCCGGCCGGACGCTACCCCGCGGCGGCGACGGCCGATGGCAAACCTTGCCTGTTCGATCTGCAGATCCCGCACTCGCAGGAGACCTTCGTGGACCTCGGCGACGTGCTCTGCCGGCCCGGCTGAGGGGGGTCCCGCCCTACAGCGGCGTCACCGACAGCTGCATCGGCCAGGCATAGACGCCCTGTTTCGCCGAATCGGACAGCACGAAGCGGAAAGCCAGGTTCAGCGTGGTGCGCACCATGCCCCGGCCGCCGGCGCCCTGGGCCACGTCGCCGCCCGATGGGCTGAGTTGCACGTCGGTGCCCAAGCCCCGCACCAGGATCTGGCGCATGAAATCACCCTGGCTGGAAAACGACAACAGGTAGCCGCCCAGGCTGTTGTTCTGTACGGCGACCTGCGCCGGCGCCGGGACGTCGACATAGCCGCGCGCAACATCGGCGGCGGTGACCACCACCGAGCCCGGCTGGGCCAGCACTTTCAGGCTGGCGTGCTTGAGGATGCCCGCCGTGACGCTGAGCCGGGTTTCGCCCGCGCCGGCCTGCAGCGGCAACCCCAGCAGTCCCAGCATCAGCGCCGCGATGGCCGTTTTCAGAGGGAGGCGAGTTGCCGTCATGAGCCAGAGCATAGGAGCTGCCGGGCCCTGGACTATAGGGAAGTTGCTCGCTGCACCCTAGGGAAGCCGCCTAAGGCGCAAGCCAGGGTGGGCGAAGGCCGATCCATGGCCGCCTTCAGAAGCGCTCGTGCGGCGCCAGGTAGCGCCATTGCCCGACCGGCAGCGGCCCCAGCACCACCCGGCCGATGCGGATGCGCTTGAGCCCGACCACTTTCAACCCGACTTGCTCGCACATGCGCCGGATCTGCCGCTTCTTGCCCTCCGTCAGCACGAAGCGCAGCTGCTCCGGGTTCTGCCATTCCACCTGGGCCGGCTTGAGCGGCTGGCCGTCCAGGCTCAGCCCGTGGCGCAGCCGCGCGAGCTGCGCCAGCGGAAAGGCCGCCTGCACCTGCGTCGGCAGCTCGCCGTAGCTCACGCGCACCAGGTACTCCTTTTCCATGTCGCTGTCCTGGCCGATCAGCTGGCGGGCGACGCGGCCGTCCTGCGTCAGCACCAGCAGGCCGATCGAATCGATGTCGAGCCGGCCGGCCGGTGCCAGGCCACGCAGCTGCGACGGCGCAAAGCGCAGCCGCGACGCATCGCCGCTCCAGTGGTTGCGCTGCTGCACCAGCACCACCGCCGGCTGGTGCCCGTCTTCGGCCTGCCCGCTGACATAGCCCATGGGTTTGTTCAGCAGGATCGTCACCTGCTGCTGCTGCTGGCCATGGGCCTGGCGGTCGACCTCGATGCGGTCGTCGGCCGCCACCTGCAGTCCCATCACGGCCACCGCGCCGTTGACGCGCACCCAGCCCCTGGCGATCCAGTCGTCGGCCTCGCGCCGCGAGCACAGGCCCAGTTCGGCCATGCGCTTGTTGAGGCGCGATGTCGAAGGAGCGGGGGAAGTGGCGGGCGTCATCGGCCGTATGCTACCCGGGCGCCACACTGGACCGCAGCGCCTCCAGGTCGAGGATGCGCAAGCCGCCATATTCCACGCGGATCGTGCCCTGGGCCTCCAGGGCTGCCAGGGCTTCGTTGACCCGCTGGCGCGACAGGCCCACCAGGTAGGCCAGCTCCTGCTGCGTGATGCGCAGCACGCTGCCGACGCCTGGGAAAAGCACCGGATTGAACAGCGAGGCCAGGCTGCGGGCGACGCGCAGGTCGGGGTTGTTCATGCGGTCGATCTCGAGCGCCGCGATGAACTGCCCCAGCCGCTCGTTGAGCTGGTTCATGACGAACCGGTTGAAGCCGATCGAGTGGTCCAGCAGCCAGTGGAATGTGTCCACCGGCAGGCCGGCCACCACGCTCTTGCGCAGCGCCTGGATGTTGTAGCGGTAGGCCTCGCGCTTGAGCGCCGTGCCTTCGCCGAACCAGCCGCCGGGCGGCAGCCCCGCAAAAGTCATGGTCTGGCCCTGCTCGTTGTCGCTGCTCATCTTGAGCAGGCCTTCCACCACGCCGAACCAGTAGGTGACGGGCCGCCCGATCCGGCAGACGTAGTCGCCGGGCAGCGCGTCGGCCACTGACACGTGACCCGCGCCCCGCTCGTATTCGTCCGGCTTGAGCACCTTGAGCCACGGAATCCCCTCCAACTCGCCCGCCGTGGGGACGCGGCGCCGCTGGTGCAGGGTCAGGTCCTTGGTCATGGATTGCATTGTCGCGAGTCCGGCAGTGGCCGGACAGTCCCTACTAGGACATTCCCTAGGAATGTCGTCGCAAAGACAACATGACGTCAAACCCAGTCCTACGATGCGTCCAGTTCAGGCAATCCAGTCGTCAACAAGGACACCGAATGGAGACAACGTTCCCGCGCCTGCTGCTGCAGCACGCAGCGCAGCGCCCCGCCGATGCGGCGATGCGCGAAAAGGAATACGGCATCTGGCAGGCCCATACCTGGGCCGCCATGGCCGCGCTGGTCGAGCAAGTGGCCTGCGGACTGCACAGCGCCGGCCTGCGCTCGGGCGAGCACATGGTGGTGGTGGGCTCCAACCGGCCCCGGCTGTACGCGACCATGCTGGCCGCGCAGTCGCTCGGCGCCATCCCCATCCCGCTCTACCAGGACGCCGTCGCGGCCGAATGCGTGTTCCCGATCAACAACGCCGATGTCCGATTCGCCTTCGCCGAAGACCAGGAGCAGGTCGACAAGCTGCTCGAGATCCGCGCCCAGTGCCCGGGGCTGAGCGCGATCTTCTATGACGACCCGCGCGGCCTGCGCAAATACGACGAAGCCGGCCTGCAGTCACTCGACGCGCTGGTGGCCGCGGGCCAGGCCTTCGCGCAGCAGAGCCCGGACTTCTTCAAGGAGCAGGTCGAGCGCGCCCGCCCCGGCGACGTGGCGGCCATGTTCTTCACCTCGGGCACCACCGGCAACCCCAAGGGCGTCGTGCACACCCACCGCACCCTGCTCGACCGGGCGTGGGCCGGCGCGCAGTTCGACAAGCTCACCCACCGCGAGGAGGTGCTGGCCTACCTGCCGCCGGCCTGGATCGGCCAGAACATCTTCAGCTATGCGCAGTGGCTGGCCTGCGGCTACGTGGTCAACTGCCCGGAGTCCGCCGGCACCGTGGTGATCGACCTCAAGGAGATCGGCCCCACTTATTACTTCGCGCCGCCGCGCATCTTCGAGGGCCTGCTCACCACCGTGATGATCCGCATGGAAGATGCCGGCTGGATCAAGCGCAACATGTTCCACGCCTTCATGAACGTGGCCAAGCGCGTCGGCACCGCCCTCATGGACAACAAGCCGGTCGGCCCGCTCGATCGCCTGAAATACGCGATGGGACGCGTACTGGTGTACGGGCCGCTGCGCAACAACCTGGGCTTTTCGCGCGTGCGGGTGGCCTACACCGCGGGCGAAGCCATCGGGCCCGACCTGTTCACCTTCTACCGCTCCATCGGCGTGAACCTGAAGCAGTTGTACGGCTCCACCGAGACGGCCGTGTTCGTCTGCCTGCAACCGGACGACCAGGCGCGCGCCGACACCGTGGGCATCCCGATCGACGGCGTCGAAATCAAGGTGGCCGACAACGGCGAGATCCTGGTGCGATCGCCCGGACTGCTCAAGGAGTACTACAAGAATCCGGCCGCCACCGCCGAGGTGCTCACGGCCGACGGCTGGTACCACACCAGCGACGCCGGCTTCCTGGACGCCCAGGGCCACCTGAAGATCATCGACCGCGTCAAGGATGTCGGCCGCATCAAGGGCGGCGTCAGCGACGGCGCCATGTTCGCGCCCAAGTACGTCGAGAACAAGCTCAAGTTCTTTCCCTACATCAAGGAAGTGGTGGCGTACGGAGACGGGCGCGACCAGGTCTGCGTGATGATCAACATCGACTTCGACGCGGTAGGCAACTGGGCCGAGCGGCGCAACCTGCCGTATGCGGGCTACACCGACCTGGCGCAAAAGCCCGAGGTCTACGAGCTGATCAAGGATTGCGTCGAGAAGGTCAACGCGGACCTGGCCGCCGACGAGCTGCTGGCGGGCTCGCAGGTCAGCCGGTTCCTGGTGCTGCACAAGGAGCTGGACGCCGACGACGGCGAGCTGACCCGCACCAACAAGGTCCGGCGCGGCTTCATCGCCGAGAAGTACCAGGTGCTGGTCGACGCGCTCTACAGCGGCAAGACCGAGCAATACATCGAGACCCAGGTGAAATTCGAGGACGGCCGCAGCGGCAGCGTCAACGCCACGCTGCGCATTCTGGACACCCGGCTGTTCGCACCCGTGAAGGCAGCAGCATGACCAGCGTGACCCTGCGCGCCGATCCAGGCGAAGCCCTGACGCCCGACAAGGCGGCGCGGCTGGTCGAGCAGACCAGCGCCAACCAGCCCCTGGCACCCGCCCGGCAGACCGGCGAAGTCATCCTGAACGTGGAGAACATCTCCCTCAGCTTCGGCGGCGTCAAGGCCCTGTCGGAGATCTCGTTCGACGTCCGCGAGCACGAGATCCGCGCCATCATCGGCCCCAACGGCGCCGGCAAAAGCTCGATGCTGAACTGCATCAACGGCGTCTACCAGCCGCAGCAGGGCTTGATCACGTTCCGCGGCCAGACCTTCAAGCACATGAACAGCCACCAGGTGGCGTCGATGGGCGTGGCCCGCACCTTCCAGAACCTGGCCCTGTTCAAGGGCATGAGCGTGCTGGACAACATCATGACCGGGCGCAACCTGCGCATCAAGAGCAACCTGCTGCTGCAGGCGCTGCGCATCGGTCCGGCGGTGCGCGAGGAGATGCGCCACCGCGAGTTCGTCGAGCACATCATCGACTTCCTGGAAATCCAGGCGCACCGCAAGACGCCGGTGGGCCAGCTGCCCTACGGGCTGCAAAAGCGGGTCGACCTGGGCCGGGCGCTGGCGATGGAGCCGCAGGTGCTGCTGCTGGACGAGCCGATGGCCGGCATGAACGTCGAGGAAAAGCAGGACATGTGCCGCTTCGTGCTGGACGTGAACGACGAGTTCGGCACCACGGTGGTCCTGATCGAGCACGACATGGGCGTGGTGATGGACATCAGCGACCGCGTGGTGGTGCTCGATTACGGCAAGAAGATCGGCGACGGCACGCCCGGCGAGGTGCGCAACAACCCCGAAGTCATCAAGGCCTATCTGGGCACCTCTGAATGAATATGACCCCCACGCTTTTCACTTCGTGTAATGCGCTGCCCCCCGAGGGGGCCACAGTCGCCTTGGGGCGGCCCGGCGGCGCCTGATCAGGACTATCCATGGGACCCTATCTCGAAACCATCATCGGCGGCCTGATGTCGGGCATGCTGTATTCGCTCGTCGCGCTCGGCTTCGTGCTGATCTTCAAGGCCTCGGGTGTCTTCAACTTCGCGCAGGGCGCCATGGTGCTGTTCGCGGCGCTGGCGATGTCGCGCTTTGCCGAGTGGATTCCCGGCTGGACCGGAATCGAGGGCAAGTGGCTGCCGAACATCCTGGCGTTCTTCGCGGCGCTGCTGGTGATGATCGTGGTGGCCTGGCTGATCGAGAAGCTCGTGCTGGGCAAGCTGGTCAACCAGGAGGGCGTGACGCTGCTCATGGCCACCCTCGGCGTCTCGTATTTCCTCGACGGCTTCGGCCAGACCATCTTCGGCTCGTCGATCTACAAGATCGACATCGGCATGCCCAAGGAGCCGATCTTCCTGCTGCAGGAAACCTTCCAGGGCGGCTTGCTGATCAACAAGGAAGACATGGCAGCGGCGGTGATCGCCGCCGCCCTGGTTGCTTCCCTGGCCGCCTTCTTCCAGTACACCAGCACCGGCCGCGCGCTGCGCGCGGTTGCCGACGACCACCAGGCGGCGCAGTCCATCGGCATCCCGCTCAACCGCATCTGGGTGATCGTGTGGAGCGTGGCAGGTTTCGTCGCCCTGGTGGCCGGGATGATCTGGGGCAGCAAGCTGGGCGTGCAGTTCTCGCTGTCGGTGCTGGCACTCAAGGCGCTGCCGCTGGTGATCCTGGGCGGGCTCACCTCGGTGCCCGGCGCGATCGTCGGCGGGCTGATCCTGGGCGTCGGCGAGAAGCTGGCCGAAGTGTTCCTCGGCCCGATGCTGGGCGGCGGCATCGAGATCTGGTTCGCCTATGTGCTGGCCCTCGGCTTCCTGCTGTTCCGCCCGCAAGGTCTGTTCGGCGAAAAGATCATCGACCGTGTCTAGTCAGTTGGTGTCAGAGCACATTTGCGCCGCTGCGCTTTGCAAACCGTGATCTGACCCCCGCAAGGAAACTCATGTTCTACAGAGAAAACGGCCAGTTCAAGACCAGCTACCGCGCCGACCAGCAGATCTTCCCGATCTCGCAGGACCGGCTGGCCATCGGGCTGCTGCTGGTCGTCGCCTTCGTGGTGGTGCCCGGCGTGGCGAGCGACTACCTGTTCCGCGCCATCCTCATCCCGTTCCTGATCATGTCGCTGGCGGCGCTGGGCGTGAACATCCTGGTGGGCTACTGCGGCCAGATCTCGCTCGGCTCGGGCGCCTTCATGGCCGTGGGGGCCTACGGCGCCTACAACTTCTATGTGCGGCTGCCGGGTCTGCCGCTGATCCCGGCGCTGCTGCTGGGCGGGCTGTGCGCCACCATCTTCGGCATCCTGTTCGGCCTGCCCAGCCTGAGGGTGAAGGGCCTGTACTTGGCCGTCACCACCCTGGCAGCGCAGTTCTTCTCCGACTGGATGTTCCTGCGCATCAAGTGGTTCACGCTGGACACCCCGTCGGGCTCGGTGTCGGTGTCCAACCTGCAGGTGCTCGGCATGCCGATCGACAGCGCCATGAGCAGGTACCTGTTCTGCCTGGCGGTGCTGGCCGTGATGGCGCTGCTGGCCAAGAACCTGGTGCGCGGCGCCATCGGCCGCGAATGGATGGCGATCCGCGACATGGACGTGGCAGCCGCGGTGATCGGCATCCGCCCGATGTACGCCAAGCTCACCGCGTTCGCCGTCAGCTCGTTCATCATCGGAGTGGCCGGCGGCTTGTGGGCTTTCGTCTACCTGGGCGCCTGGGAGCCGGCGGCGTTCTCGGTGGACATGTCGTTCCGGCTGCTGTTCATGGTGATCATCGGCGGCATGGGCTCGATCATGGGCAGCTTCTTCGGCGCGGCCTTCATCGTCGTCCTGCCGATCTTCCTGAACCAGTTCCTGCCGGTGCTGGCGGGCCTGTTCGGCATCTCGATCTCCACCGCCGGCGTCTCCCACACCGAGCTGATGATCTTCGGCGGCCTGATCGTCTGGTTCCTGATCGTGGAGCCGCACGGGCTGGCCAAGCTGTGGTCCACCGGCAAGCAGAAGCTGCGGCTGTGGCCGTTCCCGCACTAAGGGACACGCCCTAGGGACAAGGACTTACTGGCAATTACCGATGTCATTTTTCAGATCATGCCGCCCACTGGCGTGTCGGTTTTCCAAGTGCGCTTCAACCTTTATTTCAGGAGACAAAACATGAAGCTTCGCAATCTCGTCTTGACGGTCGCCGCGGTGGCGGCGGGTGCCTCGGTCGTCGCGACCAGCGCCTTCGCCCAGGCCAAGGAACAGTTCATCCCGGTGCTGTCCTACCGCACCGGCCCCTACGCGCCCAACGGCACGCCCTGGGCCAATGGCTATGTCGACTACATCAAGCTCGTCAATGCCAGGGGCGGCATCAACGGCGTCAAGCTCAGCTGGGAAGAGTGCGAGACCGGCTACGACACGGCCCGCAGCGTCGAGTGCTATGAGCGCCTGAAGGGCAAGGGCGGTGGCGCCTCGTTCGTGCAGCCGCTGTCCACCGGCGCCACGTTCGCGATCACCGAGAAAGCGCCCATCGACAAGATTCCGGTGGTCACCGTGGGCTACGGGCGCAGCGAAAGCGCCGACGGCACGGTGTTCAAGTGGAACTTCCCCATCGCCGGCACCTACTGGGTGGCCAGCGACGCCATCATGCAGGCCATCGCCAAGAAGGAAGGCGGCTTCGACAAGCTCAAGGGCAAGAAGATCGCGCTGGTCTATCACGACAGCCCGTACGGCAAGGAGCCGATTCCCCTGCTGCAGGAGCGCGCACGCATGCACGGCTTCGAGCTGCAGCTGCTGCCGGTGGCAGCGCCCGGGGTCGAGCAGAAAGCCACCTGGCTGCAGATCCGCCAGGCCCGCCCGGACTACGTCGCCCTGTGGGGCTGGGGCGTGATGAACTCCACCGCCATCAAGGAAGCGCAGGCCACCGGCTATCCGCGCGAGAAGATGTACGGCGTGTGGTGGGCCGGCGCCGAGCCTGACGTCAAGGACGTCGCCGACGGCGCCAAGGGCTACAACGCCGTGACCATGCAGCATGGCGCCGAGCCGCAGTCCAAGCTGGTCAAGGACGTTCTGGCCATGGTGCACGCCAAGGGCCAGGGCACGGGACCGAAGGACGAAGTCGGCCAGGTGCTGTACATGCGCGGCGCCATGAGCGCGATGCTGGGCATCGAGGGCATCCGCTCCGCCCAGGACCGCTTCGGCAAGGGCAAGGTCATGACCGGCGAGCAGATCCGCTGGGGTCTGGAGAACCTGAACCTGACGCAAGCCAAGCTGGATGCGCTGGGTTTTGCCGGCGTGATGCGTCCGATCAGCACCTCGTGCACCGACCACATGGGCGCCTCCTGGGCCCGCATCCACACCTGGGACGGCAAGCAGTGGAAGTTCACTTCCGACTGGCTGCAGGGTGACGAGCAGATCATCAAGCCGCTGGTCAAGAGCACGGCCGCCAAGTACGCGGCCGACAAGAAGCTGACGCCTCGCACGCCGGCGGACTGCCAAAGCTGACGCTTTGGCAGCCGCCGTGCGGCCGTATTGACGGCACCCTCCCCCAACCCCTCCCGCCAGGCGGGAGGGGCAGCGGCTCGAAGGAGCCGCCAATCCAAAGGCTCCGGCCTTTGGATTGGTAAAGAAACTATGAGCACATCCAACATCGTTCTCAACGTCAACGGCATCGAGGTCATCTACAACCACGTGATCCTGGTGCTCAAGGGCGTATCGCTGCAGGTGCCGCAGGGCAGCATCGTCGCCCTCCTGGGCGGCAACGGCGCCGGCAAGACCACCACCTTGCGCGCAGTGTCCAACCTGCTCAAGGGCGAGCGCGGCGCGGTGACCAAGGGCTCGATCGAGTTGCGCGGCGAGCGCATCGAAAACCTCACCCCGGCCGACCTGGTGCTGCGCGGCGTGGTGCAGGTGATGGAGGGGCGCCACTGCTTCGCCCACCTCACCATCGAGGAGAACCTGCTGACCGGCGCCTACACCCGCACCAGCAAGAGCGAGGTGGCCGCCAACCTGGAGAAGGTGTACACCTATTTCCCGCGCCTGAAGACGCGGCGCAGCTCGCAGGCGGCCTATACCTCCGGCGGCGAGCAGCAGATGTGCGCCATCGGCCGGGCGCTGATGGCCAACCCCAGCGTGGTGCTGCTGGACGAACCCTCGATGGGCCTGGCGCCCCAGATCGTCCAGGAGGTGTTCGAGATCGTCAAAGACCTCAACGCCAAGGAGCAGGTGACCTTCCTGCTGGCCGAGCAGAACACCAACATGGCGCTGAAATATTCCGACTACGGCTACATCATGGAAAGCGGCCGCGTCGTGATGGACGGGCCGGCCTCCGAACTGGCGACGAACGAGGACGTGAAAGAGTTCTACCTGGGCGTCGGCGGCGGCGAACGCAAGAGTTTTCGCGACGCCAAGAGCTACAAGCGGCGCAAGCGCTGGCTGGCCTGAGAAAGCACTTCATGACGCAGTTTTTCGACCCCCTGGAGAGCCGGGACCCGGAGCTCCGCGAGGCCCAGTTGCTGGCCGCGCTGCCAGGCCAGATCGCGCACGCGCAGCGGGCCTCGGCCGCCTTCGCCCAGATACTCGAGGGCGTCGACGCCGGGGCGGTGCGCTCCCGCGAGGCCCTGGCCCGCCTGCCCGTCACCCGCAAGCACGAACTCCTCGAGCGCCAGCGGGCGCAGCGCGCCAGCGATCCCTTCGGCGGCTTTTCGGCGCTGGTGCGCGGGCCGGCGATGCCGCATGTGTTCGCCTCGCCCGGGCCGATCTATGAGCCCGAGGGCACCAGCCGCGACTATTGGCGCGTGGCTCGGGCGCTCTACGCGGCCGGCTTTCGCGCCGGCGACCTGGTGCACAACGCTTTCAGCTATCACTTCACTCCCGGCGCCTTCATCATGGAATCGGGCGCCCATGCCGTCGGCTGCAGCGTTTTCCCCGCCGGCGTCGGCCAGACCGAGCAGCAGCTGCAGGCCATCGCCGACCTGCGGCCCGACGCCTACACCGGCACCCCCAGCTTCCTTCGCATCCTGTGCGAGAAGGCCCAGGAGGCCGGCACCGACATCTCGAGCATGCGCAGGGCATTGACCGGCGGCGAGGCGCTGCCGCCTTCTTTGCGCGACTGGTTCGGCGAGCGCGGTATCGCCGCCTACCAGAGCTACGCCACGGCCGACCTGGGCCTGATCGCCTACGAGACGGAAGCCCGCGAAGGCCTCGTGCTCGACGAGTCGGTCCTTGTCGAGATCGTGCGGCCGGGCACGGGTGACCCGGTGGCGCCCGGCGAGGTCGGCGAGCTGGTGGTGACCAGCCTCAATCGCGACTATCCGCTGATCCGGTTCGGCACCGGCGACCTGTCGGCGCTGCTGCCTGGCGGCTGCCCGACCGGGCGCACCAACAGCCGCATCAAGGGCTGGATGGGCCGGGCCGACCAGACCACCAAGATCCGCGGCATGTTCGTGCACCCGTCCCAAGTGGCCGAGATCGCCCGGCGCTTTCCGGAAGTGCTCAAGGCGCGGCTGGTGGTGAGCGGCGAGATGGCCAACGACGTGATGACCTTCAAGGTCGAGGCGGCAGCCCCGGCCGACGGCCTGGACGCGCTTATCGGCGAGGCCGTGCGCGACATCACCAAGCTGCGCGCGCAGGTGCAGCTGCTGCAGCCGGGCTGCCTGCCCAACGATGGCAAGGTGATCGAGGACGCCAGGAGCTACGAGTAGAGATTGATCTGGCTCAACGTCTGGGGAATCTAGGGCTTTCCCCCGGGGCCCGATACGTACTTCCCGCGATGTTGCGCGGCACGGCCGAACGTAGTATTTGCCTGTCACACACCCTAGGAGACCCCGATGAAATCAATCTTCAAATACCTGGCTCCTGTCGCCGCCATCGTCGCGGCTGCCGGCGGCGTCCAGGCCGCTGACTTCCCGATCAAGGACAAGCCCGTCACGATCATTGTTCCGTTCGCCGCCGGCGGCCCCACCGACCGGGTTGCGCGCGACCTGGCCGAGGCCATGCGCAAGACGCTGGGCACCAGCGTCGTGGTGGAAAACGCGGCTGGCGGCCCCGGCGGCCTGATCGGCGCCAACAAGGTGGCCAAGGCCAACGCCGACGGCCACACCCTGCTGCTGCACCACATCGCCATGAGCGTGTTCCCGGGCCTGGTGCGCAACCTGCCGTTCAAGGTGGAGACCGACTTCGAATACCTGGGCATGGTCAACGACGTTCCGATGACGCTGATCGGCAAGCCGCAGCTGCCCGCCAACAACTACAAGGAACTGATGAGCTGGGTGCAGGCGAACAAAGGCAAGATCAACCTTGCCAATGCCGGCATGGCCTCGGCTTCGCACCTGTGCGGCATGCTCTGGCAATCGGCCGTCGGCGTGGACATGACCACCGTGCCGTACAAGGGCACCGCGCCCGCCATGACTGACCTCATCGGCGGCCAGGTCGACCTGATGTGCGACCAGACCACCAACACCACCAGCCAGATCGAGGCCAAGAAGGTCAAGGCCTTCGGCGTCACCACGGCCAAGCGCCTGACGACACCCGCCCTGAAGGACATCCCGACGCTGCAGGAATCCGGCGTCAAGGACTTCCAGATCACCATCTTCCACGGCCTGTACGCGCCCAAGGGCACGCCCGCCGACGTGCAGAAGAAACTCAACGATGCGCTCAAGATCGCCCTGAAGGACCCGGACTTCATGAAGAAGCAGGAAGGCCTGGGCGCCGTGGTCGTGACCGACAAGCGCATGGAGCCGGCCGAGCACAAGAAATTCATCGCCGCCGAAATTGCCAAGATGACCCCTGTCATCAAGGCCGCCGGCGTCTACGCCGACTAAGAGCGCCGACACTGACGACGCCAAGCAAAGGCCGCCCTCGGGCGGCTTTTTTGTCCGATCCAGATCATTCAAGGAGACTGCAGCCATGACAACCAAGTTCAAGCAACGCCGCCGGGTGCTGGGCGCGATGGTCCTGTCCGCGATGGGCCTGGCGGCCCTGCCCGCGGGCGCGCAGAGCGCCTGGCCGTCCAAGCCGGTTCGGATCGTCGTGCCCTTCGCGGCCGGCGGCACCACCGACATTTTGGCGCGCGCCGTTGCCCCGGAGCTTTCCAAGGCGTTCGGCCAGCCCTTCATCGTGGACAACCGGGCCGGAGCGGGCGGCAACGTTGGCGCCGAGATCGTCGCCAAGTCCCCGGGCGACGGCTACACGCTGCTGATGGGAACCGTGGGCACGCACGGCATCAACCGGGCCCTGTACAGCAAGCTGCCGTTTGATCCGATCAAGGACTTCGCGCCGATCACGATGGTGGCCGGGGTGCCCAACGTGATGGTGATGAACGCCGACAAGGCGCGCAGCATGGGCATCGACAGCGCCGCCGACTTCGTCAAATACGCCCGGGCCAACCCCGGCAAGCTCAACATGGCTTCCAGCGGCAACGGCACGTCGATCCATCTCGCGGGTGAGTTGTTCAAGAGCATGAGCGGCACCTACATGGTCCACTTTCCCTACCGCGGCTCCGGCCCGGCGCTGCTGGACATGATCAGCGGCACCATGGACGTGATGTTCGACAACCTGCCTTCGTCGATGCCGCAGATCAAGGCCGGCAAGCTGAAGGCGCTGGCCGTCACCAGCCGCCAGCGGTCAGCCGCCGTGCCCGAGGTGCCTACGGTCGAAGAGGCCGCGGGCCTCAAGGGATTCGACGCCACCTCCTGGTTCGGCCTGCTGGCCCCGGCCGGCACCCCGCCCGACGTGGTGAGCCGCATCCAGCAGGAAACCGCCAAGGCCTTGAACAGCCCGGCGATCAAGGAAAAGCTGCTGGCCCAGGGCGCGATTCCCAGCGGCAACACGCCGGCCGAATTCGCCCGGCACATCGACGCCGAGCACCGCAAGTGGGCCGAGGTGGTGAAGGCCTCCGGCGCCAAGGTGGACTGATGTTCGGCCCCACGCTCATTCAACCACCTTGAAATTTCGCTTGTGAAATTTCAAGGTGAACAACTCAGACTCCCCAGACGATCTCCTGGTCGGCCTGCTGGCAGCGCCGCAGCATGTCGATGAACGGCACGGCGCGCTGGCGCAGCGACACGCCTTCGGCGCGCTGCGGCGTTTCGCCCTTGGCGCGGGCCTCGTCGGCCAGTGCCTGCTGATCGGCCTCTTCCTGGGTGATCGCGCCTTCCAGCGCCTCGATGGCGGCGGGCATCTGCTGCGGCAGGATGATGCCCTGGGGCTGCGGGTCTTTGCCGATGATCTGCAGCACCCGGCGCCCGTTGGGCTCGAGCATGATCAGGTCGCCGGCGGCTTTCGATTTGAATTTGTAGAGCATGTATCGCGATGAGGCGGCACTGCAAACGCGTCGGCCCCATGCCTAGCGGTACATGTACTCGCGGTTGAAAGGATAGCTCGATTGTGCGCCGCGCAGGGCGCCCGTGTGCAATTGGCCATCGGGGCGGGTCGCCAGGATCTGGTGCAGCCCGATCCACTCCTGCTCGAAAGTCATGGCGCAGCCTGCCAGGTAGAGCCGGTAGGCGCGCAGCACCTTCTCGCCCTGCTCCGCGCCGCCCGATTCGGCCAGCACGCGCCGGGCCTCCTCCAGGCGGGCTTCCAGCGCGTCAGACCAGGCCCACAACGTGCGCGCGTAGTGCGGCCGCAGGTTCTCCGCGTCCACCATCTCCAGGCCGGCGGTGGCCAGGTCTCGCAGCACATGGCTGACGTGAAGCAGCTCGCCGCCGGGGAAGATGTACTTCTCGATGAAGTCGCCCATGCCGGCGCCCAGATGCCCGGGATGAATGCTGCCGGCCGTGATGCCATGGTTCATCACCAGGCC
>JAKFEZ010000102.1:0-4475 GCA_036675435.1 Ramlibacter sp.
CTGCCCATGCTGTTTGCCAGCCTGCCGTCAGCGCTGTCGCACATCAAGGCGGGCAAGCTGCGTGCGCTGGCGGTCAGCGGCGCCAACCGCTCGCCGGTGCTGCCCGATGTGCCGCCCATTGCCGAGACCGTGCCCGGCTACAACGGCACGCTGTGGATAGGCCTGTTCGCCCCCGCCGGCGTGCCGCCGGACGTGCTGGCCCGGCTGCAGGAGGGCATGGCCAAGGCGCTGGCCGCCAAAGACCTGCGCGACAAACTGGAACAGCAGGGCGTGGAACTGGCGGGCCCGCCCGAGCGGCCGGTGACGCCGGAGCAGTTCGCCGCGGTGCTCAATGACGACATCGCCAAATGGGCGCGCATCGTCAAGTCCTCCGGCGCCTCGGTCGATTGACCCTGTGAATTGATTCCGGACTGCCTCTGAACTGCAACCTCGCACCCACACCCACCCCCGCACCCACCTGATCATGAGCACTGACATCCGCACCCTCGACGCCGCCACGCTGGCCCATCTGCAAGGCTGGGTCGGCAAGACCGAAACCCTGACCGACGACATCACGGCCGCGCCGGTCCGCGCGCTCTCGGCCACGCTGGACCGCGACGATGCGCCGCCCGTGCCCGGCACGGCGCTGCCCCCGCTGTGGCACTGGCTGTATTTTTTGCCGCAGCATCGCCAGAGCGAGATCGGCCCGGACGGCCATGCGAAGCGCGGTGGCTTCCTGCCGCCGGTGCCGCTGCCGCGCCGCATGTGGGCCGGTGGCCGCCTCAACTGGCAGCCGGGCAACCCGCTGGTGGTGGGCGACGCGGCCCGGCGCGTCTCGCGCATCGAGTCCGTGACGCACAAGGCCGGCCGCACCGGCGACCTGCTGTTTGTGCTGGTCAGGCATGAGCTGCACAACGCCAAGGGCCTGGCGCTGACCGAAGAGCACGACATCGTCTATCGCGCGACACCACAGGCCCCCACGCTCGGCACTGGCGTGTCCTCGCTGCCCCCCGAGGGGGCCTTCGCGGCTAGGGGCGGCCCGTCGCCGCTCACCCAGCCCGGCGACCCGGTGCCACCGCCGACCGCCGCGGACCAGGGCGCCGCCTGGCAGCGCGAGATCGTGCCCGACGACGTGCTGCTGTTCCGCTATTCGGCGCTGACCTTCAACGGCCACCGCATCCACTACGACCGCCGCTATGTGACCGAAGTCGAGGGTTACCCCGGCCTGATCGTGCACGGCCCGCTGATTGCCACGCTGCTGGTGGACCTGGTGCGCCGCCATGTGCCGGATGCCTTTGTCAAAAGCTTCTCCTTCAAGGCGGTGCGGCCCACCTTTGACCTGCACCCGTTCCGCCTGCATGGCCAGCCCTCGGCCGATGGCAAGACCGTCAAGCTCTGGGCCGCCGACCACGAAGGCTGGCTCACCATGCAGGGCACGGCCGAACTCGCCTGAACAGCCCTCCAACCAGACACCCTGCGACAACCATGATCAAGACCGCCACCGACCAATACCAGGACATCCGCGATGCCGTGCGCGCGCTGTGCGCCGAGTTCCCGGACGAATACCACCGCAAGATCGACGAGCAGCGCGCCTACCCCGAGGCCTTTGTCGATGCGCTGACCAAGGCCGGCTGGCTGGCCGCGCTGATCCCCGCCGAATACGGCGGCTCCGGCCTGGGCCTGGCCGAGGCCTCGGTGATCATGGAAGAGATCAACCGCTCCGGCGGCAACTCCGGCGCCTGCCACGGCCAGATGTACAACATGGGCACGCTGCTGCGCCACGGCTCCACCGCGCAAAAGGAGCTGTACCTGCCCAAGATCGCCAGCGGCGAATGGCGCCTGCAGTCGATGGGCGTGACCGAGCCCAGCACCGGCACCGACACCACCAAGATCAAGACCACGGCCATCAAGAAGGGCGACCGCTACGTCATCAATGGCCAGAAGGTCTGGATCTCGCGCGTGCAGCACTCCGACTGGATGATCCTGCTGGCGCGCACCACGGCGCTGGCCGAGGTCAAGAAAAAATCCGAGGGCATGTCGATCTTCATGGTCGACCTGCGCCAGGCCGAAAAATCCGGTATGACGGTGCGGCCGATTCCCAACATGGTGAACCATGAGACAAACGAGCTGTTCTTCGAGAACCTGGAAATCCCCGAAGAGAACCTGATCGGCCAGGAAGGGCTGGGCTTCAAGTACATCCTGGACGGGCTGAATGCCGAGCGCACGCTGATCGCCGCCGAGTGCATCGGCGACGGCTACTGGTTTCTCGACCGGGTCACCAAATATGTGGGCGAGCGCGTGGTGTTCGGCCGCCCGATCGGGCAGAACCAGGGCGTACAGTTCCCGATTGCCGAGGCCTACATCGAGGTCGAGGCCGCCAACCTGATGCGCTACAAGGCCTGCGCGCTGTTCGATGCCGGCCAGCCCTGCGGCGCCGAGGCCAACATGGCCAAGTACCTGGCGGCCAAGGCGAGCTGGGAGGCGGCCAATGCCTGCATCCAGTTCCACGGCGGTTTCGGTTTTGCCAACGAATACGACGTGGAGCGCAAGTTCCGCGAGACCCGGCTGTACCAGGTGGCGCCGATCTCGACCAACCTGATCCTGAGCTACGTGGCCGAGCACCTGCTGGGCCTGCCCCGCTCCTTCTAATGTGCTGATAGCCCCCACGCTTGTCACTTCGTGTACTGCGCTGCCCCCCGAGGGGGCCGCAGTTGCCTTGGGACGGCCCGGCGGCAACTAGAGTTAACCACCATGCCAAGACCACTTGACGGCATCACTGTCGTTTCCCTCGAACACGCGATCGCCGCGCCGTTCTGCACCCGCCAGCTGGCCGACCTCGGCGCCCGCGTGATCAAGATCGAGCGCCCCGGCGTGGGCGACTTTGCACGCGCCTACGACCAGCGCGTGCGCGGCCAGGCCTCGCACTTTGTCTGGACCAACCGCTCCAAGGAAAGCCTGACGCTGGACCTCAAGCAACCCGAGGCGCTGGCCGTGCTGAAGGCACTGCTGGCCAAGGCCGACGTGCTGGTGCAAAACCTGGCACCCGGCGCGACCGCGCGCATGGGGCTGGGCTATGAAGCGCTCAGCCGGGACCATCCCGGCCTGATCGTCTGCGACATCTCGGGCTACGGCGAAGACGGCCCCTACCGCGACAAGAAGGCCTACGACCTGCTGATCCAGAGCGAGGCCGGCCTGCTGTCGATCACCGGCACGGCCGAGGAGCCGTCCAAGGCCGGCAACTCAATGGCCGACATCGCCGCCGGCATGTATGCCTACACCAGCGTGCTGGCGGCGCTGCTGCAGCGCGATAAACCTGGCGGGACCGGCAAGGGCTCGCACATCGACGTGTCCATGCTCGAATCGCTGGCCGAATGGATGGGCTACCCGCTGTATTACGCGTTTGAAGGCGCACCGCCGCCGCCGCGCACCGCCGCCTCGCACGCCAGCATCTACCCCTACGGTCCTTTCCAGGCCGGTGACGGCGGCACGGTGATGCTGGGCCTGCAGAACGAGCGCGAATGGAAAGTCTTTTGCGAGGTCGTGCTGCAAAACGCCGCGCTGGCCACCGACCCGCGCTTTGACAGCAACGCCCGCCGCAACGAAAACCGCGATGCGCTCAAGGCCATCATCCTGGCCACCTTTGCCCAACTCGGCACTGCCCAGGTCGTGGCACGGCTGGACGAAGCGCAGATTGCCAATGCCCGCATGAACAGCATGGCCGAGGTCTGGGCGCACCCGCAGCTGAAGGCGCGCGAGCGCTGGCAGGATGTGGACTCGCCGGCTGGCATGATCCCGGCGCTGCTGCCGCCGGGCCGCAACAGCAGCTTTGACTACCGCATGGACGCCATCCCCGCCGTGGGCCAGCACACCGACACCATCCTGCGCGAGCTGGGTCGTGACGAGGCTGCCATCGCCCAGCTGCACGCGGCCCAGGCCGTTTGACCCTATGAGCTTGTGCCGACTGCATTCATAAGGACGTTCCGATGAGTTCTCCCACCGCCCGGCTGGCCGCGTTTGCCGCCAGCCTGACCTTCGAGGCCATTCCCGCGCCGGTGGTGCGCAAGGCCGAGGATCTGCTGGTCGACTGGTTCGGCTCGGCGCTTGCGGGTAAGGGCGCGCGCCCGGTGGAGACCATCGCGCGCTTTGCCGCGCAGATGGGGCCGCAAGTGGCCCGCAGCGGCAGCGCGCTGCCCGCCGGCTCGGCCGAAGTGCTGATCAACCGCGGCTGCACCAGCCCCTACCTGGCAGCCATGGTCAACGCGGCCGCCTCGCACGTGGCCGAGCAGGACGACGTCCACAATGGCTCGGTGTTTCACCCCGCCACGGTGGTATTCCCGGCGGCGCTGGCGGTGGCCCAGGCGCTGGGCGCCAGCGGCCGGCAGCTGCTGACGGCCTCGGTGGCAGGCTACGAGGTCGGGATTCGGGTGGGCGAGTTCCTGGGCCGCTCGCATTACAAGGTGTTCCACACCACCGGCACGGCCGGCACGCTGGCGGCC
>JAKFEZ010000085.1:0-22041 GCA_036675435.1 Ramlibacter sp.
GGGTTGCGGCCAAAAAGGCCATGCGCCGCGTTGCGAAGCCTTGCCGGACGCCTTGTCCGGCTGCGTTTCGCGCCTTGCGCATGACCTTTTTGATCCGCAACGCATCTTGCAAAAATAGTGTGAGCAGGCCCTAATAATAGTTGCCGGTGAGCGAAGCGGCTTCCAGCACCAGCAGGACGGCGAACATGCGCACCAGCCCCTGCAGCGCGGCGCTTTCGCGCGAGCCGTCGCCCTCCACGTCGTACAGGCCGGATGCCATCGGGATGATCGATACGGCCAGGCTGAAGAACAGGGCCTTGAGCACGAAGATCAGCGACACCGAGGCGTTGAACACATGGCCGAAGACATGGGTGAATGCGGGAATGCCGGCCAGGGTCCAGCCATACACCGCGAAATAGGCCAGCACGATGGCAACCGCGCAGCTGAGCGCGGCCAGCGTGATGGTGGCGAAGATGCCGGCCAGCGCGCGCGGCAGCGCTTCAGTCACCACCGGGTCGACTCCGCGCTGTCGCAGGGCGTCGAAGTGCCCCAGGCGCCGCATCTCGGCGAGCGCCGCGCCATTGGGAATGGTGCAGCGCATGGCGACGAACAGCGCCGCCGTCAGCGGAATCAGCTCCAGCACCAGCACCCGGATCACCATTTCCTGGGCATGGCGCGACAAGCCGTAACTCGATGCCGTGACGACGACGATGCGCGTGATCACCATCGTCAGCAAGGCGCACAGCACCGTGAACCAGCCGAGGATGGGCGCGGTGTCGACGTAGATGTGGCGCAGCAGGGCGTGACGGTTCCCGCGCCCCCAGCTCGACGGCGACATTGCGAGCACCAGCACGGAAGCGCCGAAGAACACGATGCGCCACCAGCCGGCCAGCCAGCGCAGCGGCGCCGAGCCGGCGTGGCCCAGCTTTTGCAATGGAGTGGATGGCGAGCTCATGGCTGCCATCTTAGGCCAGCGGGCGCAGGCCGACGGCCCGGCGCGGCGGCTCAGGCCGCCGACGGGCCGTTCCCAAGTTGCGCCGGGCCCCAGCGCAGCGGCAGCGCCGCCGTCAGCCGCAGCATCGACACCACCTGCAGCCGCAGCAGGCGCAGCGCCCCTTCGACGGCTTCAACCTCGGCTCCGCCCGCCACGACTTCTGCGCGGGCCGCCAGGTACAGCAGGTCGCCATGGTCGAAGTCGATGAACAGCAGGCCGCAGCGCGGATTCAGCGACACGTTGCCGAGCGTGTTGAAGAAGAAGTTGCCGGTGAAATCGGGCACCGTCAGCGTGCCGGGCGGCTCGATCCGCACGAACCCCGGCTTGCCGCCGCGATGCGAGACATCCACACCGAAGGCGCGCTGCGAGCCGCCGCCCGCCGCCAGCGGATGCGCACTGGCGATGAAGAAGGTGTCTGCGTCTTCGATCAGGCGGATGGCCCGCGCGTCGAGCCCCTGCTGCCGATGCGCGCCGGCGCCGGCCACATGGCCCGCCAGGTATTCGGGCTTTCGCACCTGGATGTACTTGGGGCAGTTGCCGAAGCTCTGCTGCGCACGCACCACGAAGCCACCGGGCCCGGCGCTTGTGAGCTGGCCGTTGAGCCGGTTGCGCCGGCGGGTGTGCGGCTCGATCCCCAGCAGGGCGGCCGGCCAGCCGATGGCCTGCGCATCCCCCAGCACGTCCGCCAGCGGATCGTGCGGCAGCGGGCGGGCGCGCACCGCCAGGTGGCGCGGATCGGGCGAGTGCGCAAAGCCGGGCGGCCCGGCCAGCACCGTGGCCCAAGGCTGGCCCGCCGCATCGACGCTGCCCGCCACGAGGAAGCACAGTTGCGCGAAGAATTCGCGATGCTGCTCGGGCATGTAGTCGCGTATCACCCGCGGCCCGATCTCGGCCAGCCGGGCCATCGAACCCGCGCCGTGCTGCAACGCGAGTTCGCCCTCGTGAAAGGTGCCTGACATCATCGCTTCTCAGTGCGCGAGCCCGACCGGCGAGACCGGCATCGCCACAAACCCGGGCAGCGCCTCGATGCGCGCCAGCCAGGCCCGCAGCATCGGATAGTCTTGCAACGACACATTGCCCTCGGGCGCGCGCGCGGCGTAGCTGTAGTTGGCAATGTCCGCCAGGGTTGGCGAGTGGCCCGCAAGGAACGGCCGCACGGCCAGTTGCGCCTCCATCACCGCGAACAGCTGGTGGCCGCGAGCGATGACCTCGGCCGGATCGCCGGGCCGGCCGAACAGCTGGTGTACCCGCGCCGCGGCGGCGCCGAAGGCCAGCGGCCCGGCGGCCACCGACAACCAGCGCTGGACCTGCGCCGCGGCGAGTGGCTCGCGCGGCAGCCAGCGGCCCGGCGCATAGCGGCCTTCCAGATAGACCAGGATGGCGTTGGAATCGGCGAGCACCACGTCGCCGTCCTCGATCACCGGCACCTGGCCGAAGCAGTTCTGCGCCAGGAAGGCGGGCGTCTTGTGGGCGCCGGCCGCCAGGTCCACGTCGATCAGCTCGACGGGAACGCCGAGCAGCGAAAGGAACAGCTCGACGCGGTGGCAATGACCGGACAAGGCCATACGGTGAAGCTTGATCGGACGCAGCGGCGGAGGTTGCGTGGCAGGGGTCATCGAGGCGCTCCTTCGGGTTGGGATGCCCGGATTGTGTTTGCTGCGCGGATCGGAATAAATGGCGATGACTGCAGATGACTGCTCCATCTACCGGATTAATACGGCTTGATAATGCGCCGATGGACAAGTTCAAGGCCATGCAGACCTTCGTGCGCATCGCCGACGAGGGCAGCCTCACGGCCGCGGCACGCCTGCTCGGCTCGTCGCTGCCGGCGGTGGTGCGCGCCCTGGCCGGCTACGAAGCCGCGCTCGGGGTGCGCCTGTTCAATCGCACCACGCGCCGCATCTCGCTCACCGACGAAGGCCGCCAGCACCTGGAGAACTGCCGGCAGGTGCTGGCCGCGCTGGAGGAATCCGAAACCGCGCTGTCGGCCGGCGCAAGCGAGCGGGCCGGGCACCTGACCATTACCGCGCCCGTGATGTTCGGGCAGATGCACGTGGCGCCCGCCGTGACGCGCTTTGTGCGCCAGCACGACAAGCTGCGCTGCACCGTCATCCTGCTGGACCGCGTGGTGAACCTGCTCGAGGAGGGTATCGATCTGGGGATTCGCATCGGCGCGCTGCGCGACTCCTCGCTGGTGGCCCAGCCGCTGGGACAGATCCGGCGGGTGGTGGTCGCCAGCCCGGCGTATTTGCGCAAGCATGGCACGCCGGGGCACCCGCGCGACCTGCAGCAAGCCAACTGCATCCGCATGATCGCCGGCCGCCCCGGCTGGGGCGAGTTCCAGGAGAACGGCCGCGCGTTCCGGGTCGCGGTCAGCGGCAACCTGGAATTCAACCATGTGCTGCCGGCCGTGCAGGCCTGCGCGGACTCGGCCGGGTTCGGCATGTTCTTTTCCTACCAGGTGGCGCCGTTCATCAAGAACAAGCAGCTGAAGGTCGTGCTGCCGGCGTTCGAGCGCCCGGCGCTGCCCATCAGCATCGTCTATCCCCATGCCCGGCTGCTGCCGGCGCGCACCCGGGTGTTCATCGACTGGGTACGACAGGACCTCACCACTTTTCGAGACTGATCGGTCGGCGGGCACAAGGCGTTGCCGGCATTCGCTTTACAGGGCATTACAAAAAACGGGCGATCCATCGCCTCGCTTTACACCTGCTTTGCGCCTGCCCGGCGACTCAGGCGTTCTACTCCCATCACAGAGAGAGTCGTCATGTCCCCAACCCGCCTGTTCCGCAAATTTCTGGTCCGCCTCCTGCCGCTGGGGGTCGCGGTTCTCACCGGCAGCCAGGTGCTGGCCCAGGCCGATCCGCCGGGACGCGTCGCGCGGCTGAACCATGCCGAAGGCACGGTCACCTTTTCGCCGGCCGGAGACAACGAGTGGATCGACGCCGTCCCCAACCGACCGCTCACCCGCGGCGACCGCCTGTGGACCGACAAGGGTTCGCGCGCCGAGGTGCAGGCGGGCTCCTCGTCGGTGCGGATGGACGGGCAGACCCAGCTGGAAATCCTCGCGCTCGACGACCGGTCGGCGCAGCTGAGCGTGACCCAGGGCACGGTGTACGTGCGGGTGCGCAGCCTGCCCGAGGGCGAGAACTTCGAGGTCGATACACCCAACCTGGCCTTTCGCGCAGCCTACCCCGGCGAATACCGGGTCGACGTCGACGGCGCCGGCGGTACGTCCCGGGTGACCATTCACTCGGGCACCGGTGCAGTGTATGGAGACAGTGGCCAGGCGTTGCCACTGGGCGGCGGCCAGCAGATCACGTTCCGTACGCGCTCGTTGGCGCAGGTCAACACCCAGGAGTCGCCCCCGCTGGACAATTTCGATCGCTGGGCAGCCGAGCGCAACCGCCGCGAGGACCAGTCGGTGTCGGCGCGCCACGTGCCGCGCGAAGTGGTCGGCTACCAGCAGCTCGACGCGCATGGCCGCTGGTCGCAGGATGCCACGCACGGCCCGGTCTGGTTTCCGCAGGTCACCGCCGACAACTGGGCGCCGTATCGCCACGGCCGCTGGGACTGGATCGCGCCCTGGGGCTGGACCTGGATCGATGACGCGGCCTGGGGCTTCGCGCCTTCCCACTACGGCCGCTGGACGCAACTCGATTCGCGCTGGGCCTGGGTCCCCGGTCGCATGGGGCTGCGGCCAGTCTATGCCCCGGCCCTGGTGGCATTCATCGGCGGCGGCGCCAGCGGCTGGCAGTTGCCCGTGGCCGCGGGGCGCCCTGGCGTGGCCTGGTTCCCGCTGGCGCCGGGCGAGCCCTGGCAGCCGGGCTACCAGGCGAGCGCTGCTTACCTCGGCAGCGTGAATCGCGGCATGCCGCCGCTGGGCAGCAGCCAGCATGCCCATCAGATGCGGCCGGATGCAATGACGGCGATATCCACGGAAGACTTCCACCGCGGCCGGCCGGTGCGCGGCAGCTGGCTGCGGGTGGCGGCGAACGCCTTGACCCAGGCGCAGATCGTGCCGCCGCCACCGATGCCGCAGGCGCCTGCGCTGGCCGCCCGGGAACGCCCGCCGGCCGCGCGCGCAGCGCCGCCGCCGCACGCCGACGTCCGCCAGGTCGCCGCGCAGCCGACCGCGCCCGCGGCGATGCAGCCCCCCGCGCCCGCCAAAGCTGCCGAGCAGACGCAGCAAGCCAAAGCTGATGAGCAAGTGCGGCTGGCTCGGGAGCGCCTGCAGGGCGAGCAGGCTCGCGCCCGCCAGGAGACCCGTCCGGCGCCACAGGCGAAGGCCCGCGTGCCGCGCCAGTCCGAGCGCCAGGCCAAGCGCCCGCCGGCGCAGCGCGAACAGGTGGCGCGCCAAAGCACGAAGCGCAAGCCGGTGGCTTACCCGCAAGCCCGGCGCGCCCCGTCGGCGCAGCGCGAACTTGCCCGCAGCGAGCAGAGCGGCCGAATGGCGGAAGTGGCCAAGGCCCGGCGTGCCGCGGACCTCGAAGCGCAGGCGCTGCGCCAGCAGCGCGAGCAGCGCGAACAGGCGCAGCGCGCGGCGTGGGAGCGTCAGCAGCAGGCGTTGAGCGACCAATGGCGGCGCGACCACCAGGCCTGGGAGCAGCAGCAGCGTGAACGCGCGCGCCAGCGGCCCGAGGGGCGCCAGGAACGGCGGGCGCCGCCGGAAGTCTGGCAGCGCGGGATTCCGATTCTCAACCCGGGCCGCACCAGCTAGGCCGGCGAGTGGCCCGTGCTCACTGGCATGTCATCGCGCCGCACCCGCAGGCCGCAGCGAGTGAGCGCGATCACGAATTTCAGTTGACGGGTTCGGGAAAGGCGCGAACGAGCGGCGACGATTTTTCTTCTTCGGGCGGCAGGTAAACCGTGGTGCGATCGATCTTGGCGTCGTAGGCGGCCAGTTCGGCGCTGGCGCTGCGGATCACGGCCCGATCGAGCGGGTGGCACTGGCGCTGGCTCAAACGGCTCAAGGCCTCTGACCGGTCAATCATCTGTCGCACCCCCGCCGGGTCCGTCATCAATGCAAAGGGATTGCCAGCCATTGTTGCTGTTCTCATTCGCTCGACTCCTGTAGATTGCAGTTCGTTTCGGATGGACAGACTTTCGCAGCAGGCACTGGTTTGTAACGTCAGGTGGCTTCGTTACACCTTGTAGGACGCTTTCTCACACACAAACGGCTTCAGGCGGCCAGGGCTTTGGGCGTTGCACAATAGCTTCATGCCCTACCTGCCGCCGTTCATTGCCCCCAGCCGGCACAGCGACCCGCAAAGCGCGCTGGCCCAGGTTCGAACCATCTACGCGCAGCAGATCGAACACCTGCGCAGCGCCATGCAGCGGTTCGTCGCCGGGGATAGCTTGCCTGGGCATGTGCGCGCCTGCTATCCCTTCGTGCGCATCCACACCGACACCGTGGTGCGGCAGAACGCGCTGGAGAACTCGGGCCTGTCCTACGGCTTCGTGGCCACGGCGGGGCGCTTCGAGACCACCCTGACGCGGCCTGACCTCTATGCCAACTACTATCTGGAGCAATTCCGGCTGCTGCAGCAGAATCACGGCGTCGATCTGGAAGTGGGCACCAGCACACAGCCCATTCCCGTGCACTTCTCCTTTGCCGAGCACGACCACATCGAGGGCACGCTCAGCCCCGAACGGCGCACGCTGATGCGCGATGTGTTCGACCTGCCCGATCTGGGCGCCATGGACGACGGCATCGCCAACGGAACCTGGGACGTGCGGCCTGGCGAGCCGCAGCCGCTTTCACTGTTCACGGCGGCCCGCGTCGACTACTCGCTGCACCGCCTGCGCCACTACACGGGCACGGCGCCGGACTGGTTCCAGAACTTCGTGCTGTTCACCAACTACCAGTTCTATATCGACGAATTCGTGCGTCTGGGCCACGAGGAGATGGCTAACCCGGACAGCGACTACACGGCCTTCATCGAGCCGGGCAACGTGGTCACACGGCGCGTGGGACTGGCGGCGGAGCCCGGCGACGGTTTTGGCGCGGTGCCGCCGCGGCTGCCGCAGATGCCGGGTTACCACCTGATGCGCGCCAATCACAGTGGCATCTCCATGGTCAACATCGGCGTCGGCCCGGCCAATGCCAAGACCATCACCGACCACATCGCGGTGCTGCGCCCGCATGCCTGGATGATGCTGGGCCACTGCGCGGGCCTGCGCACCAGCCAGCAGCTGGGCGACTACGTGCTGGCCCACGCGTATGTGCGAGAGGACCACGTGCTGGACGAAGACCTGCCGCTGTGGGTGCCGATCCCGGCGCTGGCCGAAATCCAGCTGGCGCTGGAGCAGGCGGTGGCGGACGTGACGCAGTGCCAGGGCGCCGACCTCAAGCGCATCATGCGCACCGGCACCGTGGCCAGCACCGACAACCGCAACTGGGAGCTGCTGCCCGGCAACCAGCCGCAGCGCCGCTTCAGCCAGAGCCGGGCGATCGCGCTCGACATGGAAAGCGCCACCATCGCGGCCAACGGCTTCCGTTTCCGCGTGCCCTACGGCACCTTGCTGTGCGTCAGCGACAAGCCGCTGCACGGCGAGATCAAGCTGCCCGGCATGGCCAACCAGTTCTACCGCGAGCGCGTCGACCAGCACCTGCGCATCGGCATGCGCGCCATCGAGATCCTGCGCCGCGAAGGCAGCCAGCGGCTGCACAGCCGCAAACTGCGCAGCTTCGACGAGGTGGCTTTCCAGTAAGGCTTCAGCGAAGGGCCGTCGCCATCGGCTCGCCCAGCCGCACCGGCCGGGTCGGTGACCAATCCGGATGGAAGCTCACCACGTTCTTCGGGAACAGCATGACCACGGTGGAGCCGAGCAGGAAGCGGCCCATCTCGGCACCCTTGGCCAGTTCGATGCGCTCATCGTCATAGCGCCATTCGCGGATCGCACGGGTGCGCGGCGGATTCACCACGCCGTGCCAGACCGTCGCGATGCTGCCGACGATGGTGGCGCCCACCAGCACGTTGACGAAGGGTCCGTACGGCGTCTCGAAGACGCAGACCACGCGCTCGTTGCGCGCGAACAGGCTGGGCACATGGCGCGCCGTCAGCGGATTGACCGAGAACAGGTCGCCCGGCACATAGATCATGCGCGTGAGGCGTCCCGCGCAAGGCATGTGGATGCGGTGGTAGTCCTTGGGCGCGAGATACAGCGTGGCGAAGTGGCCGTGGTCGAACTGGTGGGCCAGCGCCTGGTCGCCGCCCACCAGCGCGCGGGTGGAATAGCTGTGGCCCTTGGCCTGGAAGATCTGGTCGTGCTCGATCGGCCCGAACTGGCTGATGGCGGCATCGACCGGGCAGATGAAGTGCGTATCGGCGATCGGCCGCACGTCGTCCCGCAGGGCCCGGGTGAAGAATTCGTTGAAGGTGGCGTAACTCTCGACCTTCGGGTCGGCCGCCTCGCCCATGTCAACCCCGTACTTGGCGATGAACCTGCGGATGATGGCCCGGGTGATCGGCCCGCCGTGGAAATTGGCCACCAGCCCGGCAAACTCGGTGAGCAGCCGCTTGGGCAGCAGGTATTGCGGCGTCACCGCGAGACGGTTGGGCACATGGGGTCCAGGTTGGCGAAAGCCAAAATTCTAGCCACTGCCGACGTGTCCCGCCGCGGGCCGCACGCGCCTGCGACACAATAGCGGGCCCAACACCCACCCGCCCGATGAGCGACGTTTTCTTCGAAGCCCGCAACCTGAGCAAGCGCTATGGCGGCGCCACGGTGGTCAAGGACCTGTCTTTCGGCATCGTGCCGGGCGAGTGCCTGGGCGTGATCGGTCCCAACGGCGCGGGCAAGACCACCACCATCCGCATGTGCCTGGGGCTCACCGTGCCCGACGCCGGATCGCTCACCGCGCTCGGCCTGTCGATGCCGCGCGACGCGCTGGCCATCAAGGCCCAATGGGGCGTGGTCAGCCAGTTCGACACGCTCGACCCTGACTTCAGCTGCGCCGAGAACCTGCTGGTGTACGGCCGCTACTTCGGCATGAGGGACGCGCAGATCCGTGAGCGCATCCCGCGGCTGCTGGAGTTCGCCGCGCTCGCGCACAAGGCCGACGTCAAGCCCGGCGAGCTGTCCGGCGGCATGCGCAGGCGGCTCAGCCTGGCGCGTGCGCTGGTAAATGATCCGCGCCTGCTGCTGCTCGACGAGCCCACCACGGGCCTGGACCCGCAGGCCCGGCACCTGATGTGGGAGCGCCTGCAGTTGCTGCTGCAGCAGGGCAAGTCGATCCTGCTCACCACCCACTTCATGGACGAAGCGGAGCGCCTGTGTTCTCGGCTGCTGGTTCTGGATCACGGCCGCAAGATCGCAGAGGGCAGGCCGCGCGACCTGATCGCACAGCACCTGGAGCCCGACGTGGTGGAAGCCTACGGCAATGGCGCGCTGGCACTGGTGGATTCGCCGTTGAAAGCGCTGGCCGCCCGCGTCGAGGTGAGTGGCGAGACCGTGTTTTTCTATACCCAGGACGCCAAGCAGCTGCTCGACGCGCTGGCTGCTCATCCGCGGCTGCGCACCTTGCACCGGCCGGCCAACCTGGAAGACCTGTTCCTCAAGCTCACCGGCCGGCAGATCAGGGAGGAAGCATGACCGACACGCTCGCCGCCCCGCCGGCGCCTGCCGCCCGGCCCCCCTCGATCTGGCGCCCGCCCGATCTCTCGTTTCGCTGGTGGCCGGTGTTCCTGCGCAACCTGCTGGTCTGGCGCAAGCTGGCCGTCCCCAGCCTGCTCGGCAATATCGCCGAGCCGCTGATGTGGCTGGTGGCCTTCGGCTACGGCATGGGCGCGCTGGTCGGCGAGGTCACCGTGCGCACCACCGCGGGCGAGGCCCGGGTGCCCTACCTGCTGTTTCTGGCAAGCGGCTCGATCTGCATGAGCGCGATGAACGCCGCCTCGTTCGAGGCGCTGTACTCCGCCTTCTCGCGCATGCACGTGCAAAAGACCTGGGATGGCATCATGAACGCGCCGGTCAACCTGGACAACGTGGTGCTGGCCGAAATGCTGTGGGCCGGCTTCAAGGCCCTGTTCACGGTCACCGCCATCCTGGGCGTCATCCTGGCGCTGGGCATCAGCCACAGCCTCAAGCTGCTGGCGGCCTGGCCGGTGCTGCTGGGCGCCGGCCTCACCTTCTCCTGCATTGCCCTGATTTTCAATGCGCTGGCGAAGGGCTACGATTTCTTCACCTACTACTTCACCCTGTTCCTCACGCCCATGATGTTCCTGTCCGGCGTCTTTTTTCCGCGTGACCAGCTGCCGCCGGTGGTGCGGGCGGTATCCGACTGGCTGCCGCTGACCAACGCGGTGGAACTGGTTCGGCCGATGTTCATGGACCAGTGGCCGGCCCAGCCGCTGCGCAGCGCGCTGGTGCTCGCCGGCTACACGGTGGCGGCGTTCTGGGTCGCGCTGGCCCTGACCCGCCGGCGCTTTCGCGCCTGACGCCATGGCCGGCGCATCGCTGATCCCGCCCGAGCTGCTGGCCATGATGGCGCGGGGCGTGTCGGTGATCGTCGCCTCGCGCGACCAGGCCTTGCGCCCGAGCATGATGCGCGCGGTCGGCAGCGAGGTCGCGTCCGACGGCAGTGCCATCACGGTCTATGTCTCGCGCAGCCAGTCGCGCCAGCTGATCCAGGACGTCGCCACCAGCGGCCACGTGGCCGCCGTCTTCAGCGAGCCGGCGACCCACCGCACGGTGCAGGTGAAGGCCGGCCGCGCCACGCTGCGCAATGCCGAAGCGGCCGATGCGCCGGTGCTGGCGCGCTACCTGGCCTCGATGGAGCATGAGATCCAGCGCGTCGGCTATGCGCCGCCGATGACCCGAGCCATGCTCTCGCACCGGCTGGACGACCTGGTGGCGATCCGCTTCGAGCCCGAGCAGGCCTTCGACCAGACGCCCGGGCCCAAGGCGGGCGCGCTGCTGTCGGGCAGCGGGAGATGAGCCGGTGACCCAGCTCGGCGACATTCGTCCCTGCCTCGAGGGCGCGATCCCGGCCGTCATGGCCACTTGCTCGGGCGACGGCATGCCCAACGTCGCCTACATCTCGCAGGTGTACTACGCGGGCGACCGGCACGTCGCGCTGTCGTTCCAGTTCTTCAACAAGACGCGCCAGAACATCCTGGCCAACCCGCGCGCCACCGTGCTGCTGCTGCATCCGCAGACCGCGGCCTATTTCCGCCTGCACATCCGCTACCTGCGCACCGAGACCCACGGGCCGCTGTTCGAGGGCATGAAAGCGCAGCTGGCCGGCATCGCCTCGCACACCGGCATGCAGGGGGTGTTCCGCCTGCTCGGCTCAGACGTATACGAAGTCGAGCAGATCG
Source organism: Ramlibacter sp. (assembly GCA_036675435.1). Lineage (GTDB taxonomy): Bacteria > Pseudomonadota > Gammaproteobacteria > Burkholderiales > Burkholderiaceae_C > Ramlibacter. The sequence goes on from JAKFEZ010000085.1 coordinate 11,299, forward strand.
AAGCGGTGCCGGGCGACCCGCTGCCGGCGCCGGCGCCCCGCAGCGGCATGCTCACCGCCGTGCGGCGCTGCAGCGAGCGGCTGGCGCGCTGCACCTCGCTCGACGAGGCGCTGAACGCCGTGCTGGCCTCCCTGGCCGATTTCGCGGGCGTCGAATACGCCATGGTGCTGATGCACGACAGCGGCAGCCAGCGGCTGTACACGGTGGCCAGTTGCGGCTATCGCACCTCCGGCGTCGGCTCGGAGATCGGCATGGGCCAGGGGGTCATCGGCGTGGCAGCGCGCGAGCGCACGCCGGTGCGCATCATGCACATGACCAACGCCTACCTCTACAGCCAGGCCATGCGCAGCAGCTTCGAGGCCAACGTGCCCGACATCGAGGCCGCCACGGAAATTCCCTATCCGGGCCTGGCTGAACCGCACAGCCAGTTGGCGGTGCCGGTGCTGTCGGCCGGCCGCCTGCTGGGCGTGCTGTTCGTCGAAAGCCCGACCGAGCTGCGGTTCGGCTTCGAGGACGAAGACATGCTGGTCACGATGGCCGGCCACCTGGGCGCGGCCATCGACCTGATGCAGGCGAGCACCGACACCCCGGAAGCGCCGGCCCAGGCCACGGCGCCGGCGCAGCCACCCGCGGGAGCCACCGTGCAGCTGCGCCGTTTCAAGAGCAACGACAGCATCTTCATCGACGATGGCTACCTCATCAAGGGCGTGGCCGGCGCGATTTTCTGGAAGCTGCTGCGCGACCATGTCCAGCTGGGCCGCACCGAGTTTTCCAATCGCGAACTGCGGCTTGACCCCGCCATCCGCCTGCCCGATGTCACGGACAACCTGGAGGCCCGGCTGGTGCTGCTGCGCCGGCGCCTGGCCGAGCACAGCCCGCACATCCGGATCGAAAAAAGCGGGCGTGGGCGGCTGCGGCTGGTGGTGCGAAGGCCGCTCGAGCTGGTCGAGGTGGCCTGAAGCGGTGTCAGGCCGCCGCCGGGCCGCTCCCAAGGTGGGCTGGCACCCCCTCGGGGGGCAGCGAACGATGTGAGCGTGGGGGCGAGTATCAAGCCGCCGGGTCCTGCACCGCGGCCAATCCCAGGCTGCGGGCGAGCTTGGACATTTCCAGCGCGCTCAGGTGCGGGCGCACCGTGTCCAGGGCTGCCTGAAACACCGGGGCCGGGGCATGCGCCTGCATTCCCGCGAGCATGGCGCTACGCTCGCCAGGATTCATGAACGGCGCCATCCAGCGCAACGCGAACATCATCTCGTCGGGCGGAATCGACGCCACCAGCGCCTCGTGGATCTCGATCAGCTGCGCGTCGGTATAGCGCGCCCACAGCACGGCGTTGTGAGCGGTTTCCTCGACGTGCATGTGCTGGAAATTTTCGGCAATGAACAGCGCGAGGCTGCGGTACAGGTCGAGCGACGCTGCGCCGCGCTGTACGGCCGGACAGGCGCGCAGTGCTGTCACCGCCTGGCCGAGCGCGTCGATGTGGCGCTCGTGCTCGTCGTGCTCGTGGGCAATGGCGGCGCTGGCGCCGGGCGCGCGGGCCTCGATCGCGGGGTGAACGAACTGGTTCTCGTGGCGCAGGTGCGAGCGGCAGAAGTCGAGCAGCTCGACCACTCGCTGCGTGACCTGCGCCAGCTCGAGCGCATCTTCGCTGTCCATGCGACCCACCGCCAGCAGGGTGTCCGCCATCAGGGCGCGCAAGGCCTTGTGGATGCCCGCGTACATATCGATGCGGGGGTCCTGCGCCGCCGCCACCTGCCGGATTTCCTGGATATCGATCTTCATTTCGCTTCTCTCGCTTCGGTTGAACGCGCCGCACACCGTGTGCCGCACCATGCAAAGAAGTCTAGAAACGGCGGCGCCTTCGCGCCGCTAAGAATTGCTTAAGCAATCCCTAAGGATTCCTTAAACGACAGTCGCCGCCTCGCCTTCGGGCAGGGAGCTGTGAACTTCGTCACGCGATTGCGAAGCCGCCGACCTGATCATGTCGGCCGCCTTCTCCGCGATCATGATGGTGGGCGCGTTGGTGTTGCCCCCGACGATGCGCGGCATGATCGACGCGTCGACCACCCTCAGCCCGGCGATACCATGGACGCGCAGCCGGGCGTCCACCACATCCAGCGGGCCGCTGCCCATGCGGCAGCTGCCCACCGGGTGGTAGATGGTGTCGGCATGACCGCGGATGAACTGCTCGATCTCGGCGTCGCTGCGCGCCGCGGCCGAGGTGGCCAGCTCGCGCCCGCCGAATTCCGCCAGCGCAGGCTGGGCGAGGATGCCGCGCATGATCTTGAAGCCCGCCACCAGCCGGCGCAGGTCGTCCGGCTCGGCCAGGAAGTTGGGGTCGATCACCGGCGCGCCGAAAGGGTCTCCATTGGCCAGTTGCACGCTACCGCGGCTGAGCGGCCGCAGCAGGCATACATGGCACGAGTAGCCGTGCCCGAACACGGTCTTGCGGCCATGGTCCACCAGCTTGCCGATCACGAAATGCAGTTGCAGGTCGGGCAGCGGTTCACCGGCATCGCTCTTGATGAAGCCGCCCGCCTCGGCGAAGTTGGTCGTGAGCATGCCGCTGCGCGAACTGCGCCATTGGTGAACCCCCTTGATCACCCGGGCAATGCCGGTCAGCGACAGCCCAAACAGGTCCTTGAGCTGGGGCGCGTCCACCACCTGGACCACGTCGACATGGTCGTGCAGCTGCCGGCCCACGCCCGGCAGGTCGTGCAGCACCGGCACGCCGTGCTGCTGCAGATGCGCCGCGGGGCCGATGCCGGACAGCATCAGCAACTGAGGCGACATCAGTGCGCCGGCGCAAAGCAGCACCTCGCGCCCAGCGCGCAGCTGCCGCAGCTGGCCGTCCTGCCGGTACTCGACGCCGACGGCGCGCCGCCCCTCCAGCAGGATCCGGGTGGTGTGCGCGCCGGTGATCACCTGCAGGTTGGACCGGCTCAGGTTCGGCGTGAGATAGGCCTTGGCGGCGCTGAAGCGCTCGCCGTTGCGATGGGTCACCTGGTAGGTGCCCACGCCCTCCTGCTCGGCCCCATTGAAGTCGGGATTGGCCGGATAGCCGGCCTGCACTGCCGCCTGCACGAACAGCGGTCCGAAGCGATTGGGGCTGCGCAGGTCCATCACGTTCAGCGGCCCGCCGCTGCCGTGGAAAGCGTCGGCGCCGCGCTCGTTGTGCTCGCTGCGCCGGAAGTACGGCAGCACCTGGTCCCAACCCCAGCCCGGATTGCCCTGCGCGGCCCAGTGGTCGTAGTCGGCACGGTGGCCGCGGGCGTAGATCATGGCATTGACCGAGCTCGAGCCGCCCAGCACCTTGCCGCGCGGCTGATAGCCACGGCGGCCGTTCAGCCCCGGCTGAGGCGCTGTTTCAAACGCCCAGTTGGCCTGGCCGTTCTTGGCCAGCGCCGCCAACCCGGCCGGACAGTGAATCAGCACGCTGCGATCGGCCGGCCCGGCTTCGATCAGGGCAACGCTCAGCGACCGGTCCTCGCTCAGGCGCGCCGCCAGCACGCATCCCGCCGAGCCGCCGCCCACCACGATGTAGTCCACCTGCAAGTCCATCATGTCTCCTCCACTCTGGGGACCCACCTTACAACGAAAGTAGCGGCAATCCCAGCCTGCTTGTACTATGCCGCCCATGCTGCGCCTTGTGAAGCGTCAAGACCCGCCGTGACTGCTCCCTTGCCGCCCCTGGAGGCGACGGCACAACCGCGCCTGGACGCACCTCTGGCATTGCGCCCGAGCGGCGAGCTGCTGCGGTGGCCCTTGCCGCAGGCAGCGCCGGCGTTGACCGCGTCGCCTGCCGGCCCCGTGCCTGCGATGCCGTCGCAGGCCGAGGCAGAACCGAACGACACGGCCGTGGGCTCGCCGCTGCCCAGCAGCAGCTGGCTGCTGCTGGGCACAGCCCTGCTGGCCGGCGCCGGCTGGCTGGTCGAGCGGCGCCGCCGGCTGCTGCTGGAGACCGAGAAAGACTCGGTGCTGTGGGCCGACGTGCAGCCGCCCGGCCCGTCGATCGTCACCACCGCCCACGGACTGGACGATATCCTGCCCGACAGCCCGAACCCGGCGGAGTCGGCCCGCGCCATTTACGTCACCGCGATCGCCGAGACCACGTCACGCCGGGAGGCCACCCTGATCGACCTGCACCAGCTCGACGGCAAGCTGGTGCGCAGGCGTGACCGGGGCGATACTTTCGCCGCTGTGCTGCTGCTGCAGCAGCACCTCGCCGACTTCCGCTACACCAGCCCCTGGGTCTTTCTGGAGCTGCGCGAACTGTACAAGGGACTCGAGCGGCGCCACGAGTGGGACGTCGCGCGCCAGGCGTTCAGGCATCGCTTCGGGCAGAACGCGCCCTCCTGGGATGCGCCCGCGACGGCGGGCCTTGAACTGGCCGCCGACAAGCAGCTCTGCGGCGGCCTCACGCGCCATTGGCCGGATCGTGAGGCGCGGATGTTCGTGCTGCGGTGGATGCTGGGCGAGAACGAGATGCGGCAGAAGTGCTCGGGCCCGCCGCTGCTGGGCCTGGGCGTGTACCGCGACCTGCTGTTCCTGGATACGCTGCTGGATCGGGTGATGACCGCGCGGCCCGTGCTGACCGACTCCCTGCTGTAGTTGCGGAATTCCCCCCTCCCCCTCTGGAGGAGGGATGGGGTGGGGGCACGGCGCGGCGCGGCGTACTGCCGGCATCATCGCTACTGCGAAATAGATTCAATTGCACGCAATTGAATTTGACGCTATACTATCGCCATGCCGCAGAAACTCGATCCACAAAAAGCCCTGCTGCTGGACAACCAGCTGTGCTTCGCGCTGTATTCGGCATCGCTCGCCATGACCCGGCTCTACAAGCCGCTGCTCGACGAGCTGGGACTGACCTATCCCCAATACCTCGCGTTGCTGGTGCTCTGGGAGCGCGATGGCCTGGCGGTGTCGGAACTCGGCGCGCGGCTGTCGCTGGACTCCGGCACGCTGACGCCTTTGCTAAAACGGCTGGAGGCCGCCGGCCTGATAGCGCGCCTGCGGGCCGTCGAGGACGAGCGGCGAGTGCACATCACGTTGACGGCAGCCGGCCGCCGCCTCAAGGCCCGCGCTCAAAAAATTCCAGGCTGCATCCTGCAGGCCAGCCAGTGCTCGATGCCCGAGCTGGTGCAGCTCACCCGGCAGGTTCAGCGCCTGCGCGACCGCCTGGCCGCCTGAGATATGTTCGCCCCCACGCTCACTTCGTTCGCTGCCCCCCGAGGGGGCTCAGCCCACCTTGGGAGCGGCCCGGCGGTGGCCTGACCCCGACTTGCCTTCCGCCTTTTTTCTTCCGCTGTCACCAGCGCCAACCACTGCAAAGGACTACCCATGACCCAGCTCGAAAAAGTGATGTACACCGCCAAGGCCCATACCACCGGCGGGCGCGACGGCGCCTCCCGCACCGATGACGGCCGCCTGGATGTCAAGCTGTCACCTCCCGGCACGCCGGGCACCGGCACCAACCCCGAGCAGCTGTTCGCCGCCGGCTATTCCGCCTGTTTCATCGGCGCCATGAAAGCCGTGGCCGGCAAGACCAAGGTCACGCTGCCGGCCGACCTGTCGATCGACGCCGAAGTCGACCTGGGCCCGATTCCCAACGCCTACGGCATTGCCGTGCGCATGAACATCAGCCTGCCCGGCATGGAGCGCCAGGCCGCCCAGGCCCTGGTGGACGCGGCTCACAAGGTATGCCCCTACTCCAACGCCACGCGCGGCAATATCGATGTGACGCTGAATCTGGTCTGATCTGGCGCTGTGTCCCCGAGGCGGCCCACCGGTGTTGAACTGGCGGGCCGTTTCCTTTAGGGTCGCCTCATGAGCACTATTACTCTCCTCGTGCGGCAGGACCAACTGGACAGCACCCGCATCGAAACCCGGGACGACCTGCCGCTCGCCGAGGGCCAGATAAGAGTGCGGGTCGATTCCTTTGCGCTGACCGCCAACAACATCACCTACGCCGCTTTCGGCGAGGCGATGGACTACTGGCGGTTCTATCCCGCCGATGCGCCCGGCTGGGGCATCATCCCGGCCTGGGGTTTCGGCAGCGTCGTGCAGTCGCTGCACCCAGGGGTTGCGGTGGGCGAGGCGCTCTACGGCTACTGGCCCATGGCCAGCCAGGCCGTCCTGCAACCCGACCGGCTTTCGGCCGCGGGGTTTCGCGACGCGGCGCTTCACCGGGCGGGACTGCATGCCATCTACAACCATTACCTGCGCTGCAATGCCGACCCGGTGCACCGGTCCGGCAGCGAAGACCTGCAGGCGCTGCTCCGCCCGCTGTTCACCACCTCCTGGCTGATCGACGATCTGCTGGCCGACAACGATTTCTTCGGCGCGCGCACCGTGCTTCTGTCGAGCGCCTCCAGCAAGACGGCGTATGGCACGGCGTTCCAGCTGCGCCAGCGGCTGGGCATCGAGCTGATCGGCCTCACGTCGCCGGCCAACCGCGCCTTCTGCGAAGGCCTGGGCTGCTACAGCCGGGTGCTGGCCTACGACCAGCTGGAGCAGGTGCCAGCCGACACGGCCTGCGTCTACACCGATTTTGCCGGCAACGCCGATCTCAGGCGGCAGGTCCACACCCGCTTTGCCAATCTGAAGTACAGCTGCGCGATCGGGGGCACCCATGTGCAGCAGCTCGGGGGCGCCCGCGACCTGCCCGGCCCGCGCGCCACGCTCTTCTTCGCGCCGGCCCAGGCCGCCAAGCGCCAGGAGGAATGGGGCGCGGCGCAACTGCGGCAGCGGATGCTGCTGGCCTGGCAGGCCTTCGTCGAAAAGGTGGGCGATCCGGCTGCGCCCTGGCTGCGGGTGCAGCACCATCGCGGCGCCGATGCGGTGCAGGCCGCCTATGCACAGATGCTGGCGGGCCGCGGCGATCCCCGCGCAGGACACATCCTTTCGCTGGTGTGATCGGATCGCCGCCGTGCGGCGGCGACAATGGGGCATGTCGTCGCACCCCTATGAAGTCCTCACGCCCGACCGGGTGCTCGATGCGCTGGCCGCCATCGGCCTGTACGGCGACGGTCGCCTGCTGGCGCTGAGCTCCTACGAGAACCGGGTCTACCAGATCCATCTGGAAGAGCCGCACGAGGGCGCTTCTTCGGTGGTGGCCAAGTTCTACCGGCCCGGCCGCTGGAGCGAGACCCAGATCCTCGAGGAGCACGCCTTCGCCGCCGAATTGATGGGCGCCGAAGTGCCGGCGGTGGGACCGCTGGTGCTGAATGGCAAGACACTGCACGAGTTCGGCGGCTTCTCGTTCAGCGTCAGCCCGCGACGCGGCGGCCGCGCGCCAGAGCTCGACGATACCGAGGTGCTGGAATGGATCGGCCGCTTCCTGGCGCGCATCCACGTGGTCGGCAAGGCCCGGCCTTTTGCCAGCCGGCCGGCGCTCGACCTGAAGAGCTTTGGCACGGCTTCGCGCGACTGGCTGCTGGGCCACGACATGATTCCGCTCGATGTGCAGACCGAATGGCAGAAGCAGTGCGATGAAGCGCTGACCATGATCGCCGACACGGCGCTGGGCGGACGCGACAGCGATGGCATCGCCATGATCCGACTGCACGGCGACTGCCACCCCGGCAACATTCTGTGGACGCCCGACGAGGGGCCGCATTTCGTCGACCTCGACGATGCCCGCACCGGCCCTGCCGTGCAGGACCTGTGGATGCTGCTCTCGGGCGATCGCAGCCAGCGCCAGCGCCAACTCGGCCCGCTGCTCGACGGCTACGAGACCATGCGCGAATTCAACCGCGACGAGCTGGCCCTGATCGAGCCGCTGCGCACGCTGCGGCTGATCCACTACAGCGCCTGGCTGGCGCGGCGCTGGGCCGACCCGATCTTCCCCATCAACTTTCCGTGGTTCGGCAGCAGCGACTACTGGCAGGGCCAGGTGCAGATGCTGCAGGAACAGATCGAGGCCATGGCCGAGCCGCCGCTGGTGGCCTGATCCGCCGTCAAGGCGCCACCTGATCGGCCGCAGATCGCGGCACGACCCTCGCCCGCTGAGGCACCACCGGCGGACCTGGCGTGCGATGCGGATCGTAGATCACGGTGCCAACGCCAATACCTGCGCCTGCCCTGGCGTTGCCGCCGATCGGAACGCTGGCCCCCACCCCGGCGCCGGCGCTGACCTGGCCGTGCGGATTGACCCCGACGCCTACGCCGAACGGCCCGACACCGGTGCCGACGCCGGCCGACAGGCCCCCGGAGCCGACGCCGATGCCCACCGAGACCGGCCCGACCGGCACGCCGACCCCAAGGCCGATGCCGGCGCAACCGGCCAGCCCGACGGTCAACAAAGCGGCGACCAATCGTTTCATCATGCGTCGATTCCAGTCTACGTCAGCGCACCGGATTTTCCAGCACGCCGATGCCGTCGATTTCAACTCTCACCACGTCGCCGGGCTTCAGGTATTTCGGCGGGTTGAAGCCGATACCTACGCCCACCGGCGTGCCGGTGGCGATCACATCGCCGGGGTAGAGCGTGATGCCGGCCGACAGCGTCTCGATCAGCGTCGGAATGTCGAAGATCAGGTCGGCGGTCGAGGCATCCTGGCGGGGCTCGCCGTTGACCCAGCAGCGCACGCGGGTGCGGGTGCCGTCGCACTCGTCGGCGGTGACCAGCCACGGCCCCATCGGGCAGAAGGTGTCGAACGACTTGCCCATGTCCCATTGCTGATGGCGGCTTTGCCAGTCACGCGCGGTGACGTCGTTGACGATGGTGTAGCCCCAGACGTGCTTCATGGCGTCGGCGGCCCGGATGCCCTTGCCGCCGTGACCGATCACCACCGCCAGCTCCGCTTCGTAGTCGATCGAGGTGGACACCGCGCCAGGGATCACGATGGAATCGACGGGGCCGATCACGCACTCGGGCACCTTGGTGAAGATGATCGGCGCGCTGGGGATGTCGCCGCCCGACTTGGCGCTGCTGTCGAAGCCGCTGCCGGCGAACTCCCTGGCGTGGGCGTGGTAGTTCTTGCCGACGCAGAACAGGTTGCGGCGCGGCCGCGGCAAGGGCGCGGTCAGCTGCACCGCCCCCAGCGCGACCGGTGCGCCGGTCGGCGGCATGGCCTGGCCACCGGCCATTAGCTCGACAATGGCCAGCACGCCCTTCGCCCGCTCGGCCGGCGCCAGCTCGAGCGGCAGCACGCTTTGCAGGTCGGAGGAAACGATGCCGACGGCGGGCCGGCCCTGATCGAGGTAAGCGGCGATCTTCATGGGGAAAACTCTCTGGGGTGGACGCGCAGCCAATGTAGCATGCCAACCATCAAAAGGAGACTTCATGAAACGCCGTTCCGCTCTTCGCGCCGCCTTGTCGGGCACCTTGCTGGTGGCGGGCTTCGCCGCCGCGCAAGGCGCCTTTCCGACCAAATCCATCACCATGATCGTGCCGTTCCCGCCCGGCGGCCTGGCCGACATCGTGGCCCGGCCGGTGGCCGAGGCAATGTCGCGCGATCTGGGCCAGCCGGTCGTGATCGAGAACAAGGGCGGCGCCGGCGGCGGCATCGGCATGGGCCTGGCGGCCAAGGCGCCGGCCGACGGCTACACCATCCTGATGGCGCTGTCGTCGTTCAGCGTGATTCCGGAGGCCGACGCCCTGCTCGGCCGCCAGCCGATGTACAGCTTCTCGGCACTGCGCCCCATCGCCCGCATCACCGCCGACCCGACAGTGCTGGCAGTGCGGGCCGACGCGCCCTGGAAGAGCGCGAAGGACTTCGTCGAAGATGCGAAGAAGCGCCCGGGCGCCATCAACTTCGGCTCGTCGGGCAACTACGGCACGATGCATGTGCCGATGGAGATCCTGTCGCAGAACGCCGGCATCAAGATGACCCACGTTCCCTTCACCGGCGCCGCGCCGGCCATCGTGGCCTTGCTCGGCGGCCAGATCGACGCCGTGTCGACCGGACCGGCCACCGTGCTGCAGCATGTCAAGGCCGGCAAGGTGCGGGTGCTGGCGCACTGGGGAAACGGCCGCCTCGAGGCGCTGCCGGACGTGACTTCGCTCAAGGACGCCGGCTATGACGCCGAGTACGCGCAGTGGTCGGGCCTGTTCATTCCGGCGGCAACGCCCGAGCCGGTGGCGCAGCGCCTGCGCGCGGCCGCGCGCATGGCGGCCGGCGATCCGCGGGTGAAGGAAGTGATCGGCAACGCCGGCAGCCCCATCCTCTATCAGGACACGCCGGACTTCGAGAAGTACGTGCAGGCCGATGTCCGGCGCATGGCGGACGTGGTCAAGAAGATCGGCAAGGTGCAGTGAGGCTTGCTGGGAGCCAAGGCCCGCAATGCCCATTGCATCGGCGACGCCGTGCCCCCACCCCGGCCCTCCCCCAGAGGGGGAGGGAGCCAATCGTCCTACGCAAGCAAGGCGTTGACGCGCTTCACGTAGGCCGCCGGGTCTTCCGGCAGGCCGCCCTCGGCCAGCAGGGCCTGGTCGAACAGGATGTGTGCCAGGTCGTCGAAGTGCTCCGAGCTTTCCAGCTTCTTCACCAGCGCATGACTGGCGTTCACCTCCAGCACCGGCTTGACCTGGGGCACCGCCTGACCCGCCTGCTTCAGCATGCGCGCGAGTTGCATGCTCATGCCCTCGTCGCTCACCACCAGGCAGGCCGGCGAATCGACCAGCCGTGACGTCACGCGCACGTCCTGGGCCTTGTCCTTCAACGCGGCCTTGAGTCTTTCCAGCACCGGCTTGAAGGCCTCGGCCGCCTCTTCGGTGGCCTTCTTCTCGGCTTCGTCCTG
>JAKFEZ010000020.1:0-4452 GCA_036675435.1 Ramlibacter sp.
GGCGCGCGGAAGACAGCGGCCATGTGGCGCCGATCATGATCCTCAACGGCCGTCGAATCGAGCAGCGCAGCACGATGCAGCAGCAGGGCGGCGTCCAATGGCTGAAGCAGCACCTGCGCCTGAACGGCTTCGATCCGATGGAGATCGACGGCACGGACCCCGCGGCGTTCGCCTGGGCGATCTTCACCATGGAAGACCGCCTGGATGCATGCACCGAAGCGATGCGCCAGGGCCAGCAAAAATATCCCGTGCCACTGCATTACACGATTGCCGAAGCCCCCAAGGGGTACGGCTTCCCTGGCGCGGGTTCGAACGACGCCCACAACCTGCCACTGGGCGCAAATCCACGCACCGACGCTCGCGCCAGAGGGTTGTTCGAATCGGGAGCCAAGGCGCTCTGGGTTTCACGCGATGAACTTCAAACGTCCGCCCGCACCCTGAACCGACACCGCGAACAGGGTCGGCCACGCGAGCGTGATCATGCCCTGGCGACCCGTAGCGTGCCCCTGCCTGTGTTGCCGGCCCTGGAGGCGCTCGCGCCCGGCGGACGTCCTGCTTCACCGATGGAGGGGCTGGACCAGGCTTTCACGGCACTGGTGGCGGCCAACCCTGCCCTGCGCGTGCGGGTCGGCAACCCCGATGAACTGCGCAGCAATCGCATGGGTCGGACGCTGGACCTGCTCAAGCACCGCGTCACCACGCCGGAGCAGGGGATCGCGGAGTCCACCAGCGGCGCCGTGGTGACCGCACTGAACGAGGAAGCCGTGGTGAGTGCGGCCCTGGGCAACAAGGGCGGCCTCAGCCTGGTCGTGTCGTACGAGGCTTTTGCCGCCAAGATGCTCGGAGCCCTGCGGCAGGAGATCCTGTTCGCGCGGCACCTCGCCGACGCCGGCAGGCCACCGGGCTGGCTGTCGCCCGTGATCGTGGCGACCTCACACACGTGGGAGAACGGCAAGAATGAACAGTCACACCAGGACCCTTCATTCGGCGAAACCCTGCTGGGTGAAATGAGTGACGTCTCGCGCGTGCTGTTTCCGGCCGACTGGAATTCCGCGCAGGCTTCGTTGCACGCCGCATACCGCACCCATGGCCAGTTCTGGGCCATGGTGGTGCCGAAGCGCCCCGTGCCGCTGCAGTTCACCGTGGACGAGGCAGCTCGGCTCGTCCACGAGGGCGCGATTGCAGTCCGCGTGGCGCCGCAGGCGCGCATCTTGCTGGTGGCGATCGGCGCCTACCAGCTGGCAGAAGCACTCAAGGCGGCCGATCGCCTGGCGCAACGCGGCGTCGCGGCGGCCGTGACGTACATCATCGAGCCGGGGCGCTTTCGCTTGCCTCGCGACGAACGGGAGGCCGCGCACGGTTCGCCCGCCGACCTGGTTTCGCTGTTCCCGCAGACGCAGGACGCCCGGGTAATCCTCACCCATACCCGTCCTGAGCCGATGGTTGGCCTGCTGCGCCGGCTGGATACCGGCGCGCAGAAGACCCGCGTGCTCGGCTTCCTGAGCCGAGGCGGAACCCTGGACGTCGGCGGCATGCTGTTCGCGAACCGCACGACCTGGGCGCACGCCGTCGCCGCGGCGGCGGATGCGGCCGGCCTGGAGCTGGAGCAGTTGCTCGAGCCCGCCGAACTCCGCGCGGTGCGGGGGCAAGACAACCCGCGCACCATCATGAGCCAGTATTGATGGCTGCGGCCGCCAAGCCGAACAGGGCCACCGCGAGGTAGCCCCCTGCAACCCGTGCACCGACGGCACGCCCTGCGATCCCCCACGCGAGGACTGCCTTGGTCAGCATGTTGGCCACGGCAGCCAGCAGGATGGCCGAGGCCGTAGTGCTTGCCGAAAGTTCGCCTTGAGCGAGCATCTGCACACTGGAGATCAGGATGGCATCGACGTCCGCGAGGCCGGACACGAACGCCACGCCATACATGCCGGCAGTGCCGAACGCATCCCGCGCCGCGCGGGCACCTACTGACACCACTGCAAGGATGGCGCCGAATCCGAGGGCGGTGGGCAGGTCGAACACCCGCCCCGCCGCCGGGTTGCCTTCGGCCCCAGTCGCAGGCTGGCGCCGCCACTGCCACCAGGCTACCGCGAAGGCGACCGCTGCCAGCAGTACGAGGAACACGCTCATGCGGCCGGCAAGCGAAGGCTGCAGCACGGCGACGACGACGGCCATTCGCAGGAACATGACTCCGCACGCGGCGACGATCGCGGCAGCGGCGGACGCGTGCCATGCCGGCCGGAGGCGCGCGGTGCGCGAGAGGGCGACGGTGGCTGCAGTGGAGGATGCAAGTCCGCCCAACAGGCCGGTCCAGAGAAGGCCTTGTTGTTCCCCGCGCAGTCGGGTCGCCACATGACCCAGCAGGGAGAGACCGGCGATCAGCAGCACTGCAATCCACAACTTGTAGGGGTTGAGCGCAGCGTAGGGGCCATATCCCGCGTCCGGCAACAGCGGCAGCACCACCGCGGTCAACACGCCGAGTTGCAGTACAGCGTTGAGTTCGGCCGGCCGGATCCGACGCAACCAGGCGTGCAGGACGGGTTTGAGGTCAAGGAGCAGGGCGACGAGCACGGCGGCGCCCACAGCCAGGATCGCGTTGCCGCTGGCTGCCAGCGCACCCAGACCGAACGTCGTCAAGGCTGCGGCGGCCGTGGTGATGCTGAGGGTCCCGGCCGCTTCCGAAGCGCGACGGAAAGAGACGGCGAAAAGAACGACGACCGCCAGCAGGCCGGCGGGTAGCAGCAAACCAGGGGTTGGTTGAAGCAGGGTGAGGACGCCACCCAGCAGCCCGATCAGCGCGAACGTCCTCAGGCCCGCCACCCGGCCGCCTTCCGGTAGCTCGCGATCCCGCCAGCCGCGCTCCAGGCCCACCAGAAGCCCGACACCCAATGCGGTACCCAGCGCCTGAGCGCCCCCGGCCAGGTCGATTTCGATCAGTTCACCTCTCCTCGTCGAGGAACGCAGCGGCCTTGCTTGCAATGACCGCTTCCTCGTTGGTCTGGATGACGTTCAGCCGTACGCTGCTCATGGAGCTGCTGATGGTGCGCGCGTGGCTCGCATTGGCCGAGGAATCGATCTCAACGCCCAGGAAGCGGAGACCGGTGCAGATTGCTTGCCGGATCGGTGCCGCGTTCGCACCGATGCCGCCAGTGAAGACGATCCGGTCGACGCCTTCCATCGCCGCGGCCAGCGCGCCGATGTGCCGGCGCACGTGATAGCAAAAGTAGTCGACCGCATTGCCTGCCTCGGGTGAGTGCTGCGCCATCCCGAGCAGCACCTTCATGTCGCCGGAGGTGCCGGAGAGGGCCTTGAGGCCCGAGTCGTCGTAAAGCATCGCCTGGAGTTGCCGGGCGTCCATTTCGCCGGACTGCAGCAGGTACAGGAGCGCGCCTGGATCCAGGTCGCCGGAACGCGTCGTCATCGGAACCCCGCTGAGCGGCGTGACCCCCATGGTGGTGTCCATGCTGTGCCCGCGCAGGATGGCGCATAGCGAGGAGCCGCCACCCAGGTGCGCTGCAATGACGCGCTCGGATAGCACCGGTTCGCCCTCCGCGGCCAGTTGCTGCAGCACCGATTCGAAGGAGAGGCCGTGGAAGCCGTAGCGGCGAAGCCCGAGCGATCTCATGCGCTCGGGGATGGCGATGACGCTTGCACGCTGAGGCAGCGCTCGGTGAAATCCGGTGTCGAAGCACGCGACATGCATCGCCGTGGGATAGGCCTGCCGTGCAGCGGCGATACCCGCGATGTTCAGGTGCTGGTGCAGGGGCGCGAGCGCCGCCCAGCGGTTGATCCTGGCCAAGCTTGCCGCGTCCACGAGCACACTGTCCGCGGGCACGTCGCCCCCGTGCACGACGCGGTGGCCTACCGCGTGGATTTCGACCGCAGGCCAGCGCTGCGCAAAAGTGGCCAGGAGCAAGTCCAAGGCGGGACCGAACGAGAGAGGTCCCAGATCCTTGTCGTCCGCAGCATCATGGTCAGCGTCGCTAGCCCGCAGCCGCGCGGTTCCGGAGGCCAGTCCGGACACGCTGGCGCTCCAGAGTTGCTGCAATCGACGGTCGTACAACGCCAGCTTGATGCTGGTCGATCCGGCGTTCAGGACGAGCACGGTCATGTCGTTTTCTCTCCGGGCATCTTGCTGCTTGACATTCGATTGCGCTTGACCTGGCGCAAGTGGTCCCCACCTGCCGGTAGTAACCTTCCCCCATCGTGACGAAAGGCTTGGCCATGGAAGCAGTTGAACTCAAGGTTGATGGAATGACTTGCGGGTCATGCGTGAAGTCTGCCAGTCGAGCGCTTTCTGCCGTGCCCGGCGTCGAGAGCGTGGACGTGCGCCTGGCGGATGGAGCCGCTACGGTGCGGGGCGACGACGTGGCCGCGCAGGTGCAGGCGATGCTCGCTGCGCTGGCGGCCGCCGGATACGAAGGCAGGCCCGCAGGGGCCGCCTCGGCCTCG
>JAKFEZ010000314.1:0-21952 GCA_036675435.1 Ramlibacter sp.
TGCTGCGCCGCGCCATGGGCAAGAAGAAGGCCGAGGAGATGGCCGAGCACCGGCAGATCTTCCGCGACGGCGCGGCAAAGAACGGCATCGTCGAGGACAAGGCCGACGAGATCTTCGACCTGATGGAGAAGTTCGCGGGCTACGGCTTCAACAAGTCGCACGCCGCTGCCTACTCGCTGCTGGCCTACCACACGGGCTGGCTCAAGGTGCACTACACGGCCGAGTTCTTCTGCGCCAACATGACGGTGGAAATGGACGACACCGACAAACTGAAGGTGCTGTTCGAGGATGCTCAGAAAAATTTCGGCCTGACTTTCGAGCCGCCCGACGTCAACCGCGGGGTGTACCGGTTCGAGCCGATTTCCGACAAGGTGATCCGCTACGGGCTGGGCGCCGTCAAGGGCACGGGCCAGCAAGCCATCGACGCGATCGTGCGGGCCCGGGAAGAGGGTGGGGCATTCACGAGCCTCTACGATTTTTGCGTGCGCGTCGATCGCACCCGGCTCAACAAGCGCACCGTCGAGGCGCTGATCAAGGCGGGCGCTTTCGACTCGCTGCAGCTCAATCGGGCTTCGCTCGTGGCCTCGGTGGATCGGGCCTTCGACTTCGCCAACGCCACCGAAGCCAACGCCAATCAGGGCGGCCTGTTCGACATGGGTGACTCGCACGCCGCCAGCACCCAGGAGCCGCCGCTGGTCGAGGCCACCCCCTGGGGCGTGAAGGAGCGCCTGACCTTCGAGAAGACGGCGATCGGCTTTTACCTGTCGGGCCACCTGTTCGACGAGGTGACTTTGGAGGTGCGGCGTTTCGTCAAGCGCCGCATCGACGAGTTGATTGATTCGCGCGAGCCGCAGCTGCTGGCCGGCATCGTCAGCGATTTCCGGGTGATCAACGGCCAGCGCGGCAAGCTGGCGCTGTTCAAGCTGGACGACAAGTCGGCCACCATCGAAGCCACGGCCGATGAAGGCGTGATCAATGCCCACCGGCACCTGCTCAAGGACGACGAGCTGGTCGTGGTAATGGCCAAGATGCAGCCGGACCGCTTCTCGGGCGGCTTCAGGCTGAGCGTCAACCAGGTCTGGGACCTGGCCACGGCGCGCTGCCGCTTCGGCAAGTTCCTGCGCGTGGCCGTGAACGGCACGGCGCCCGACATCCGTCGCCTGGTGCGCGAGTTTCCGCCCAAACGCGAGTTGTCGGAGCAGGGCGAGCTGGTGCGGGGCCTGAATGTGCGGTTAGCTCTACGCCGGGATGGGGCAACCGCCGAACTGCAACTGGGCGACGAAGCCCGTTTCTTCCCCAGCGACGCCGCCTTGGCCAGCTGGATGGCGCAAGCCGACCAGGGCGCCGCGCAAATCGTCTACGAGTAGACGCTCCCAATGCCTTGCCGGAGAGGCCGGAGTTAGCTCCCTCCCCTCTGGGGGAGGGTTGGGGTGGGGGCAGGAGTTCCTGCCGACAACCTCTCAGCCCTTGGGCCTGAACTCGATCAGCAGCGGGTTATGAATTCGCCCATCGACGTCGCGCGGCAAGACTTCCGTTTTGTCCAGCGCGCGCAGGACCGCTTCGTCCCACGAGGGAATGCCACTGGACTTGGCCAGTCTGCGGCTGGTGATGGTGCCGTCCGGGGCCATGCGCACTTCCACTTCCGCGCTCGGGTTGCCGCGGACGTTTTCACTGAAGACGATGTGCGGCCGCACGCGGGCCTGGATGCGGCCGGCGTAGCTGCTCGAGGGGCCTGACGAACGCAGGGCAGTGCCCTTGTCATCTGCGTCACCCGCCGCGCCCTTCATCATCCGCGCCATGGCGTCCTTGCGAATGTCGGCAAGTCTCGCTTCCTCTTCCTTCGCCTTCGCTTTGGCCTCGGCCAGCTCCTGCGCCTTCTTCTTTTTCTCTTCAGCCGCCTTCTGCTCGGCCACCTGCTGGCGCTTCTCGGCTTCTTCCTTCTTGCGCGCCTCCGCACGCTTTTCGCGCTCGGCTTCCTCCTGCTGCTTGCGGGCTTCCAGCTTCTTCTGCCGCTCCAGCTCTTCCTGCTTCTTGCGCGCTTCCAGCTGCTTCTGTCGTTCGATTTCTTCCTGGCGGCGCTCGGCCAGTTCGCGCTTTTCCTTTTCGCGCTTTTCCTTCTCGCGTTCCAGTGCGATGTCCGGCTGCTTGGCCGGCACCGGTGGCGCCGGCGGCTCGACCACCTTCGGCGCTGGCGGCGGCGGCGGCGCGGGCCGGGGCTGGGGCAGCGGCGGCGCCTGCACCACCTTGGGTGCGGCCTGCTGGGGCACGCTGGACCAGAGCTCGGCTTCGGCCGCCACACTGTCCGAGTCGCGGTTCCAGTTGATGCCCCAGGTCAGGGCCAGCAGCAGGAGCAGGTGCGCAATGATCGCCAGCACGAAGGCGCGCACCGCCGCGGGCTGCGGCGGCGGCGCGAAATCGAGGCGATCGGCGTTATCGTGCATCCGCGCCGCCTACTTGGCCACCTGCACCGCCAAGCCCACGCGCTTGACGCCTGCCCGGTTCAGTGTGTCCATGATCTTCACCACGCTCTCGTACTTGACGTTGCGGTCGGCGCTGATGATGACGACCGAATCGCCGTCCCCTACGCCGGTCTGGGCTTTGATGGCCGCGTCGGCAATCTCACCGAGTTCGATGGGAACGCCCTTGCCGTCGCGCTTGAACTCCAGCGAGTCGTCCGTGCGGACCACGATCTCGACGATCTGCTTGGGCGTCTGCGCGCCCTGGCCCACGGAAGGAATCTTGATCATGCTTGGCGCGATCAGCGGCGCGGTGACCATGAAGATGATCAGCAGCACCAGCATCACGTCGATGAACGGCACCATGTTGATCTCGCTGATGGTGCGGCGGCCGCGGCCGCGGGAGATGGTGGCTGGCATCCGGCGCCTCCTTGTCTAGTGGCCCGACGCCGAGTGCGCGCCCAGGTTGCGCTGCAGGATGTTGGAGAACTCCTCGATGAAGGTCTCCAGCTTGATCGCCACGCGGTCGATGTCGCGGGCGAAGCGGTTGTAGGCCACCACCGCCGGGATGGCGGCGAACAGGCCGATGGCGGTGGCCACCAGGGCCTCGGCGATGCCGGGCGCGACGGTGGCCAGCGTCACGGTCTGCAGGCTGGCCAGGCCGGTGAACGCATGCATGATGCCCCACACGGTGCCGAACAGGCCGACATAGGGCGACACCGAGCCGACTGAAGCCAGGAACGACAGGTTGGTTTCCACGGTATCCAGCTCGCGCTGGAAGCTCGCGCGCATGGCGCGGCGCGCGCCATCCAGCAGGGTGGCGGCATCGGCGATGCGGCGCTCGCGCAGCTTGTTGTATTCGCGCATGCCGCTGGCGAATATCCGCTCCATCGGGCCGGCCAGCTTGGCGTTCTGGGCGGCGGCGGCGAACAGGTCGTTCAGGCTGGTGCCGGACCAGAAGTCGCGCTCGAAGTCGTCGTTCAGGGCATTCAGGCGCTTCAGGGCGAACAGCTTGCGGAAAATCGCCGCCCAGCTGGCGATCGAGACGCCTACGAGCAGCAGCATCACGAGCTGCACCACCCAGCTGGCATTGATCACCAGTTGAAGCATCGACAGGTCTTGGTTCATTTTTTCAGGGCTTCCAGAAGGGTGGGCGGGATTCTCGCAGGCTTCAGCGTGACGGCATCGACCCAGCCGATGCGGATGATTCCGCCGCACAGAAGTATCTTGCCTTCGGCGGGGCCGGGGTTGGCCGGGGCAGCGAGAGCCTTGGGCTGCAGATAAGCCTGCTGGGCAATTATCAAAGACGCACGGCCCGATTCCTGGATGAGCGCCGTAACAAGAAGTTCATCGTCCAGGCGTGCCGGCTGATGGTAGCGCACTGCCGTTTCGCCCACCACGAACATTCCGCCCGTGCTCTCGCGCAGGCGCTGCTGCTCGACGCCCAGCGAGCGCAGCCACTCGGTGCGCGCGCGCTCGAAGAATTTCAGGTAGTTGGCATAGAAGACGATGCCGCCGGCATCGGTGTCTTCCCAGTAGACGCGCACTGGCCAGGCAAAGGCCTGCCCGCCGCTCATCCGAGCAGGCCCTTCAGGCGCGCCGCGGCTTCCTGCAACTGCGCCATGGAGCTGGCGGTGGAAAAGCGCACGAAGCGGCTGGTGTCGGCGCTGCCGAAGTCGCGCCCCGGCGTCACCGCCACGT
Organism: Ramlibacter sp.; assembly: GCA_036675435.1. Classification (GTDB taxonomy): domain Bacteria; phylum Pseudomonadota; class Gammaproteobacteria; order Burkholderiales; family Burkholderiaceae_C; genus Ramlibacter. The sequence continues at coordinate 4,158 of JAKFEZ010000314.1, forward strand.
GCGCCTGCTTCATCACTTCAAAGGCGAAGTCCCAGCTGCCGGTGACGCCCAGCCGCTCGCAGGCGCGGCTGCAATCGGCCCAGGCATAGAACGCGCCGTCGGGGGCGACCGGCACTGCCAGGCCCATCGCATCGAGCTGCGGGATGAACCAGTCGCGCCGCGCCTTGAACTCCTGGCGGCGGCGTTCGTATTCGGCGATGCTGTCGGACTCGAAGCAGGCCAGCGCCGCATGCTGCGCCACCGCGCTCGGGCAGATGAACAGGTTCTGCGCCAGCCGCTCCACCACCGGCACCAGCGCCTCGGGCACCACCATCCAGCCCAGGCGCCAGCCCGTCATGTTGAAGTACTTGGAAAAGCTGTTGATGCTGATCACCTGGTCGTCGATGGCCAGCGCCGTGTGGCCGAAGGTCTCCTCGTAGCTCAGGCCCAGGTAGATTTCGTCCAGCAGGGTGATCCCGCCCTTGCCGCGCACGAATTCGTGGATGCGCCGCAGTTCGCCGGGGTGGATCGAGGTGCCGGTGGGATTGGATGGAGACGCCAGCAGCACGCCGCGGGTGCGCTCGCCCCAGTGCTCGGCCACCTTGGCGGCACTGAGCTGATAGCGTTCGGCCGCCGTGGTCGGCACCAGCACCGCGCGCCCATCGGCGGCACTGACGAAGTGCCGGTTGCACGGGTAGCTGGGGTCGGGCATCAGGATCTCGTCGCCCGCATCGATCAGCGCCAGGCACGCCAGCTGCAGCGCCGCCGAGGCGCCGGCCGTCACGACGATGCGCCGGGCCGGCACCTGCACGCCGAAGCGCTGGGCGTACCAGCCGCTGATGCGCTCGCGCAGCGCCACCAGCCCCGTGGCCTCGGTGTACTGGGTCACACCGTCGCGGATCGCCCGGGCGGCGGCTTCCTGCACCAATGGCGGCGCGGTGAAGTCCGGCTCGCCGATGTTCAGGAAGATCATCGGCCGGCTGCTGGCGGCCACTTCGCGCGCCAGCTGCGAGGCCGCCTTGGCAACCTCCATCACGTAGAAGGGCTCGATCTTTTCGGCGCGGGCCGATATCTTCATCATCCCCGGGCCTTTCCGCTGGCCTTGTCCGCCTCGACTTCGACTTCGCGCAGCTTCGGCGCCAGCCCATTGAGTACCGCGTTCACGTACTTGTGCCCGTCGGTGCCGCCGAACTCCTTGGCCAGCTCGATGCATTCGTTGAGCACGACGCGCCAGGGCACGTCGGCGCAGTGCTGGAACTCGTAGGCACCGATCCACATGATGGCGTGCTCGATCGGGGAGATCTCGGCCATCTTGCGGTCCAGCAGAGGCAGGATCAGGGCGTCGAGTGCGGCCGCGTCGTTGATGCAGCCATGCAGCAGGGCGTCGTAATGCACCGAGTCGGCCTTGTGGAACCCGGCCAGGTCGCGGGTGAAGGTGTCGATGGCCGAAGCCTCGTTGCCGCCGACCAGGTGCTGGTACAGCGCCTGCAGCGCGAACTCGCGCGCCCGGCTGCGGCCCGATTTGGCGGAGGCCTTGCGCGCGCCGGTGGCGGTGAGGCCGGTGCGCGACTGGCGCGGCGCCCGGTCGGCCGCTGGCTTGTCGTTGTCGCTCATCAGATTTCGTCCAGCAGGTGGCACATTTCGACCACGACCCGCGCCGCATCACGGCCCTTGTCGGTCTGGCGGGCCACGGCTTGCTCCAGGTTTTCGGTGGTGAGGATCGCGTTGGCGATCGGCAACTGGTAATCCAGCGACACGCGCGTCACACCGGCGGCCGACTCGTTGGCGACCAGCTCGAAGTGATAGGTCTCGCCGCGGATGATGCAGCCCAGGGCAACGAGCGCGTCATAGCCGCCTTTTTCGGCCAGCGCCTGCAGGGCGACCGGCACTTCCAGCGCGCCCGGCACCCGGACCAGGTCGATGTGGTCGTCGGCCACACCCAGGGCCGCCAGCTCGGAGCGGCAGGCTTGTTCGAGCGCGTTGGTGATGCTTTCGTTGAAGCGGGCCTGGACGATGCCGATGTAGAGGCCCTTGCCGTCGAGGTTGCCGGACGTGCCTTTTTCTGCGCCAAACATGTGTCGTTCTTTCGTTGTGGATTGGGGGCGCTCAGGCGCCGCCGTGCCGGGAGGTGGTCGAGGAAGTGGGCGAGGGGGTGGGCGCGGGGGCGATGTGGCCCATGATCTCGAGGCCATAGCCGGCCATGCTGGGCATGCGGCGCGGCTTGCCCATCAGGCTCATGCGGTGCACGCCGCATTCGCGCAGGATCTGCGCGCCCACGCCGTAGGTGCGCAGGTCCATCCGCCCGCGCTCGGGCGCATGCGAGGCCTTGGCCGTGCCTTCGAACTGCGCCAGCAACTGCTGCGCGCTTTCGCCGCAGTTGAGGAACACCGCCACGCCACGCCCCTCACCAGCGATGTGGCGCAGGCTGGCGTCCAGGTTCCACGAGTGCATGGAGCGGTTGCTTTCCAGCACGTCCAGCACCGAGAGCGGCTCATGCACGCGCACCGGCACGATGTCGTCGACGGACCAGGCGCCCTTGACGAGCGCCAGGTGCAGGCCCTGGCTGGGCTTGTCCTTCCAGGCATGGGCCATGAATTCGCCATAGACCGTCTGGAGCGGGCGCGCGCCCACCTTCTCGATCAGCGACTCGGTGCGGCTGCGGTGCTCGATCAGGTCGGCGATGGTGCCGATCTTCAGCCCGTGCGTGGCGGCAAACAGCTGCAGGTCGGGCAGGCGGGCCATGGTGCCGTCGTCCTTCATGATCTCGCAGATCACGGCGGCCGGCGTGAGGCCGGCGATGGCGGCGAGATCGCAGCCGGCCTCGGTGTGGCCGGCGCGCATCAGCACGCCGCCATCGACGGCCTGCAGCGGGAAGATGTGGCCCGGCTGCACCAGGTCGTCGGCCTTCGCATCCCGCGACACCGCGGCCTGCACCGTGCGCGCGCGATCGGCGGCGGAGATGCCGGTGGTCACCCCCTCGGCGGCCTCGATGGAGACCGTGAAGGCCGTGCCCATCTTGGTGCCGTTGCGGGTGGCCATGGGCTGCAGGCGCAGGCGCTCGCAGCGCTCCCGCGTCAGGGTCAGGCAGATCAGGCCGCGGCCGAAACGGGCCATGAAATTGATGGCCTCGGGCGTGACGTGCTCGGCCGCCAGCACCAGGTCGCCTTCGTTCTCGCGGTCTTCCTCATCCACCAGGATGACGATGCGGCCGGCCCGCATGTCGGCCAAGATGTCTTCGACCGGAGAGATCGCCACGGGCTGAACGGAAATGGAAGAGGCGATCATGCGCTGGCTTTCTGGAGTGAGGGTGGGGCCGTCAGCATGCGCTCCACGTAACGGGCGATCAGGTCGATCTCGAGGTTGACGGAGCGGCCCGCCTGGAGCGAGCCGAGTGCGGTGCTGCGCACCGTATGCGGAATCAGGTTGATGCTGACCTGGGTGCCGGCCGGACTGTCGGCGATGCTGTTGACGGTGAGGCTGACGCCATTGACGGTGATGGAGCCCTTGTACGCGAGGAACTTGCCGAGGGCTGCCGGCGCCAGGATCTGCAGGTCCCAGCTTTCGCCGACCTCGGCGAAGCGCGTCACCGTGCCGACACCGTCCACATGGCCGGCGACGATGTGCCCGCCCAGGCGATCATGCGCCCGCAAGGCCTTTTCGAGATTGATGGGCCCGGGCTCGGCCAGCCCCGCGGTCTTGTCCAGCGACTCGGCGGAGATGTCGATGGTGAACGAGCCCTGGGCGGGGTCCAGCGTGGTCACCGTCATGCAGGCGCCATTGAGCGCGATGCTGTCGCCCAGGCCCACGTCGTCGAGGTAGCCGGCCGGCGCCTGGATGACCAGTCGCTTGCCGTGCTGCAAAGAGCTTCCCAGGTCGTGGATGGCGGCGATGCGCCCCACGCCGGTAATGATTCCGGTGAACATGATTGTATTTTCGCAGGATTGCAAGAGGGCCGTTCCCAAGATGGATTCGCCGCAACCCGGCCCGGGCCATTGACCTGGCCTAGAACCGGTCGCGCCCTGTAATCCTGGCGACCAGCCGCAGGTCCTGCCCGACGCGCTCGCTGGACAGAAATTCGAAAGCCACCGCCCCGTCCAGGTCGGCCAGCGGGCCGAAATGCGCCATCTGCCGGCCCTGGCCGACCAGCTTGGGCGCCAGGTAGACCAGCAATTCGTCCACCAGCCCTTCGCGAATCAGCGAACCATTGAGCTTATGGCCGGCTTCCACGTGCAGCTCGTTGACCTCGCGCTCGGCCAGATCGCGCAGCATGGCTGCCAGATCGACCTTGCCGCCCGGGCCGGCCAGGCAGATCACGATGGCGCCGCGTGCCTCCAGCGCCGCCTGCCGGGCCGCGTCGTGCACCGCGCAATAGAGGAACAGCCGGCGCCCGGGCATGAAGATGTTGGCGTCCAGCGGCGTGTCCATCCGGCTGTCGACCACCACGGCATCCGGCTGGCGGGGGGTCGGCACATGCCGCACGTCCAGCCGGGGGTTGTCTTCGAGCAGGGTGCCGATGCCGGTCAGCACGGCCCCGGCCCGGGCTCGCCAGGCGTGGCCGTCCGCGCGAGCCTCGGCCCCGGTGATCCATTGGCTGGCGCCGTTGTCGAGCGCAGTCTTCCCGTCGAGCGAGGCGGCAACCTTCATGCGCAGCCAGGGCGTCTTGCGCACCATGCGGCTGAAGAAGCCGATATTGAGCTCGCGTGAGGCGGCGGCTTGCGGCCCGATCTCCACCTCGATGCCCGCGGCGCGCAGCCGGGCGAACCCCTGGCCGCCCACCAGCGGGTTGGGATCGGGCAGGGCGGCCACCACCCGGGCGATGCCCGCGGTCGCCAGGGCGTCGCAGCAAGGCCCGGTGCGGCCGTGGTGCGCGCAAGGCTCCAGGGTGACATAAGCGGTGGCGCCGGAGACCGGTCGGCCGGCAGCCGCGGCGTCGCGCAGGGCCATGATTTCGGCATGGGCCTGGCCGGCCGCCTGGGTATGGCCTTGTCCAAGCACCTGCCGCCCATCGGCCGACACGATCACGCAGCCAACGCGGGGGTTGGGCTCGGACAGGCCCACCGACCGTTCGGCCAGCGCCAGCGCCTGCTGCATGAAGGAGTCGAATGCCTGTGCCACCGGCCTATTCTCCGGCATCCCGGCGCTGGCGCCCTGGGCTGGGTTTGCTGGACCATTCGGCGCGGCAAAGCGACCGATTGTCGGGCAGGGCCTCTCGCCTGCTGGCTCATCAGGTATGTTCCAGCTTCGGTCAATGGCACAAGAAACGAGGAGCAGGCATGCGCAGGGTCAAACAGGTCGGGTTCACGCTCATCGAGCTGATGATCACGGTGGCCATCATCGGCGTGCTGGCGGCCGTGGCCTATCCGGCCTACACCGAATACGTGAAGAAGGGCGTGCGCCGGGCCGCGCAGGCCCAGATGCTGGACATCGCCAACCGCCAGCAGCAGTTCCTGCTGTCGAACCGATCCTATGCCACTTACGCCGCCTTGCAGGCCAGCGGCTATTCGCTGCCGAGCGAGCTGGTCGGCAAGTACACCCCGTCGGTCGCCGTGGCCACCAGCACGGTGCCGGCTTTCACCGTGACCTTCACGGCTGCCGGCTCGCAGCTGAGCGACGGCGACATGACTTTCACCAGCGAAGGGGTCAAGGCCCCGCCCGCGAAATGGTAGTTGCCAGGCGAGCCCGGGCCGCCCGCGCCCAGCGCGGGGCCTCGATGATCGAGGTGCTGGTCACCATGGTCATCATTGCTTTCGGCCTGCTGGGCATGGCCGGGCTGCAGATGCGCATGCAGTCCTCCGAGCTGGAGTCGTACCAGCGCAGCCAGGCCCTGCTGCTGCTCAATGACATGGCCAGCCGCATCGCAGTCAACCGCAACAACGCGGCTGCCTACCTGGTCGATGCGACCACCCCCGTGGGGTCGGGCATGGTCTGCCCGACCACTACCACCACGCTGGCGCAGCGCGACCTGGGCGAATGGTGCAACGCGCTGCAGGGCGCCGGCGAAACCTCCGGCGGCGCCAAGGTGGGCGCCATGGTCGGCGGGCGCGGCTGCGTCGAATCGGTGGGCGGCGACTACATGGTCACCGTCGCCTGGCAGGGCATGACGCCCATCGCCGCGCCGCCGGTCTCGGTGGGCTGCGGCGCCGACAGCTATGACGGGTCGGCCGGATCGAGCTGCGTCGAGGACCGGTGCCGCCGCACGGTCACCACCCTGGTCAGGATCGCGACGCTATGAAAAAGCCGACACGCGCGCTGCAGGCCGGCTTCACGCTCATCGAGCTGATGGTCTCGATGGTGATGGGGCTGTTCATCGTGCTGGCCCTGGTGACGTTGCTGATCAACGTGAACCGGGGCAACAGCGAGTTGAGCAAGACCAACCGCGTCATCGAGAACGGCCGGTTTGCGCTTCAGCTGCTGCAGGCCGACGTCCTGCATGCCGGTTTCTGGGGCGGCCATGTGCCCGGCTTCGACGATTTGTCCAACACCAACGTCCCCGCCGATGTTCCCAACGCCGTGCCCGACCCCTGTCTGGCGCTGGGCAGCTGGGATGCGCAGTACAAGACCAACCTGATGGGCATCGGCATCCAGGCCTATGAAATCCCCGCCCTGGTGCCGACACCGACGCTGTCGGTCTGCGGCACCCGCGTGGTCAGCCCCCAGCCCAACACCGACGTGCTGGTGGTGCGTCACGCCGAAACTTGTGTCGCCGGCGTGGGCGGATGTCCCGCGGTGGTGGCGGGCGACGTTTATTTTCAGGCGGGCCGCTGCACCACCACCACGTCGCCGACGTTCACCACCACGGTGGCGCTGCTGGCCACCGACACTTTCGCGCTCACCAATCGCGACTGCGCCACGGCGGCCAACCTGCACAAATATGTCTCCAGCCTGTATTACATCCGCGACTATGCCGTCAGCCCCGGCGACGGGGTGCCGACGCTGATGCGCTCGCAATTCGATGGCACGTCGCACGCCGGGGCCGACGCCTTGATCGAAGGCGTCGAAGGCTTCCGGGTCGAGCTGGGCATCGACAGCCTGAGCGACACCGGCGCGGCCGCCAACTTCGCGCAGGCGGTGACCTGGGCCAGCACCACGGTGCTCACCTCGCCCACCAATCGCGGCGACGGCAATCCCGACGGCGCCTTCGTGAGCTGCACCTCGGCGACCCCCTGCACCGTGGCGCAGCTGATGAACACCGTGGCCGTGCGCATCCACGTGCTGATCCGCAGCGAGAACCCGTCGCCGGGCTACAGCGATATCAAGACCTATGACATGGGCTCGACCACGCTGGGGCCGTTCAACGACGGCTTCAAGCGCCACCTGTTCACCCAGACGGTGCGGCTGGTCAACGTGTCCGCTCGAAGGGAGACGCCATGACCCGGCAACTATCCGCCCGGCGCGCCGTACGGCAGTCGGCAAGCCCGTCGCGGCAGCGCGGCGCCACCTTGATCGTGGGCCTCATCATGATGGTGCTGATCACGCTGATCGTGGTCAATGCCTTCACGCTGAGCTCATCCAACTTGAAGTCGGTGGGCAACATGCAGATGCGCGAGGAGTCGGTGGCGGCCGCCAACCAGGCGGTCGAGCGGCTGATCAGCTCGACCTTCACCAGCGCACTGGGCAGCCAGACCTTCACGGTCGACATCAACAAGGACGACGTCGACGACTACTCGGTGGCGGTCGCGGTGCCCACGTGCATCCGCGCGGCCCAGGCGTCGATGGGCGCGCCCAGCGACGTCGAACTGGGCTCCGCCATGTCTTCGGGTTCCACCTGGAACACCGACTGGGACATCGACGCCGCGGTGACCGATGCGTCGTCGGGGGCGGCCGTGCGCGTGCGTCAGGGCGTCCGGGTGCTGCTGTCAGAAACCCAAAGGGCCGCGGCCTGTCCATGAAGCCAAGAAACGGGAGTTCCACATGACAAGAAGTATCTTTTCTCGATGGCTGATGGGCCTGTGCTTGCTGGCTGGCGCGTCGGCGCAAGCCGCTGACATCGACCTCTTTGCGGGCGTGCAACCCACCGGCGCCGAAGCGCCCTATGTGCTGCTGGTGGTCGACAACGGCGCCAGCTTCTCGGCCAGCAACTCGGCCATGCGCTGCAGCATCACCGCCCCGGCGTCCGGCGAGGTGGCGGGCATCGTCAAGACAGACGGCACCGGCACGGCCGCCACCAACCTCGACGGGAAGAACGCGGGCGTCGAGCAATGCGCCCTGTATTCGGTGATCGCTTCCCTCAGCACGTCGACCACCACGGTGAACATCGGCGTGATGTTCATGAACGCCACCGGTTTCAGCACGTTCGACGCGTCCACGAACACCTTCTCGAAGGTCTGCCCCGGAAACATTGGTGGCTGCCTGGGTATGCCCATCGTGCCCATCAATGCGACGACGCAACCCCGCATCCTGGAGTGGATCCGCCAGTGGACTAGCTCGGGCAACACAGCGTACAACATCAAAGGGCCCTCCAGCCTGGCCAGCGGCGGCACCATGCAGGAAGCCTGGGCCTACTACAACGGCAAGACCGGCGTATCCGGGCGCGACTATTCAGGCATCGCGCCGGCGGCCGGCTGCGCCTCCAAGCACGTCATTTTCGTCGGCAACAACTATGGCACTCAGGCGAGCCCGAAAGACGACACAGGCGCCTCTGGCCCCCTCCAGCCGCTGAATGGCACCAGCGCCGTGACCGCCAAGCGGGCCAGCCCGGCGGCCACGGCGGCGCAGATCGCCTCGATCCAGGACACCATCACCACCTCCTGCGGCACGTCCACTCTGGATACAGCCGAAAACAAGGGAGCCTATGCGCTCAACTGGGCGCGCTACATGAAGGCCAACGGCATCACCACCTACAGCGTCGGCATTCTCGGCCCGTCATGCGACAGCCAGTACGGCGCGCACCTGACCAAGCTGGGTTCCACTGAAGTCGGCGGCGGCAAGTTCTTCAGCACCAATGACTATTCGACCCTGGTCGCGGCCTTTCAGACGATCATCGGTGAAATCCAGTCGGTCAACAGCGTGTTTGCCGCGGTGAGTTTGCCGGTGGCCAACCAGGCGCAGGGCAACTACCTGAACCAGGTGTATGTGGGGATGTTCCGGCCGCACCGCAACTTTTTGCCGCGCTGGAACGGCAACCTGAAGCAGTACAAGATGGGCATGCTCGGCGGCTCGCTGAAACTGCTGGACAGCGACGACACTAGCGCCATCAACTCGCTGACGGGGTTCGTCACGGAGTGCGCCCGAAGCTACTGGACACCGAATACGGCCGACACCTACTGGGCGCTCGACCCAAGCGGTGGTTGCCTGACGGTGACAGGGGCTGACAACTCAAATTACCCGGACGGCAACATCGTCGAAAAGGGCGGCCAAGGTCACAAGCTGCGGGGCATGACGCCTGCGAGCCGCACGGTGAAGACCTGCTCGCCGGTGTTCGCCGATTGCACCACCTTGACGGACTTCAGCACGGGCAACGCCGCCATCAGCCAGGCGCTGCTGAACTCGGGCGGCAGCGACCGCACCAGCCTGATCAACTGGGCGCGGGGAACCAATACCGCCGACGAGCTCGACAAGGGGACCTCCGCGATGCGCCCCTCGGTGCACGGCGACATCGTGCATTCCCGGCCCGTGGCCATCAACCACGGCACCGATGGTACGCCGTCGGTGGTGGTGTATTACGGCGGCAACGACGGCATGTTGCGGGCCGTGAACGGCAACCGTGGCAGCGCCGCCGACGCGACGGTGGGCCGCATCACCTCCGGCGGCAACACCTTCGACGCCGGCGCCGAGATGTGGGCGTTCATGCCGCCGGAGTTCTACGCCAGCATCAAGCGGATCTACGAGAACACGACCACCATCGCCTACCCAGGCACCCAGGTCGACAGCGCCACTCCCAAGGACTACGGCATCGACGGCACGATCACCGCCTTCCAGGGCACGATCGGCGGCGCCGCCAAGAGCTACATCTACGCGGGCATGCGCCGCGGCGGCCGAGTGGTCTACGCCTTCGACGTCACGACACCCGGAAGCCCCGCGCTTCTGTGGAAGAAGGGCTGTCCCAATCTGGCCAACGACACCGGCTGCAGCGATGGCTACGCCGGCATGGGCCAGACCTGGTCGTCGCTGAAGACCCTGTACGCCACCGGCTACGGCGGCGGCGGCTCGCCTTTGCTCATCATGGGCGGCGGCTACGACACCTGCGAAGACTACGACTCCGGCACCGTCGGTGGCGCCAATCACAACTGCACTTCCGCATCCAAGGGGAAGAAGGTCTACGTGGTGGACGCCGTGACCGGGGCCGTCGTGAAGGCGTTCGACACCGACCGGAGCGTCATCGCCGACGCGACCATCGTCAAGGAGGCCTCTGGCGCTGCCAAGTACGCCTACACCGCGGACATGGGCGGCAACGTCTACCGCGTGAACTTCGGCAGCGGCAACGTGGCCAGCTGGAGCATCACCAAGATCGCCTCCCTGGGCTGCGACACCACCAGCTCCTGCACGGCCAACCGCAAGTTCATGTTCCAGCCCAGCGTGGTGACCGCGGACGGCGAAACCTTCAACATCCTGCTGGGATCGGGCGACCGCGAGAAGCCGGTCAAGGAATTCATCGCGGCCAAGAACGTCACCAACTACTTCTTCATGCTCAAGGACAAGCCGTCGGATGCAACGTCCACGGTGGACGTGGCGAACTGCGGCACCGGCACCACCGTGATCTGCAAGGCATCGCTGCTGGGGATCACCACCACCACGACGCCCACCGATGCCGCACTGGCCACCGTCAAGGGCTGGTACCTGGGGCTGGCGCCCACCGAGCAGGTGGTCACCACGGCCATCACCATCTTCGGGGTGACCAACTTCAGTACCCACCAGCCTGCCGTGGCCGGCGTCTCGGCTTGCACCACCGATCTGGGCACCACGCTGCTGTATCAGCTCAACTACAAGAACGCTGGCAGCGCCAACGGCACTGCCTCCCGCTTCGAGGACGTCGCGGGCGACGGTTTGCCGCCATCGCCGGTGGCCGGCCAGGTGACCCTGGATGACGGGACCACGGTGCCGTTCTGCATCGGTTGCAGCAAGGACTCGCCGCTGGAAAGCAAGATGCCGGGCGGCATGGGCGGGGTGGTGCAGCCCAAGGGCCGGCTGTACTGGTACATCCAGAAGTAGCGCGCCATGCCCATGAGCCTGCAACGCACAGACCGAGGGCCGGCCCCGCGTACGCGCCGAGCCCGGCAACGAGGCTTCACCCTCATCGAAATGATGGTGACGCTTTCAGTGCTGGGCGTGCTGGCGGCAATCGCTGCGCCTTCGTTCAATAACGCGATCCTCGGCAACAAGCTGGCCGCTTTCGCCAACAACTTCGTGGGCGCCGCGCAACTGGCGCGAAGTGAGGCCATCAAGCGCAACGCAGTCGTGCGCCTGTGCCGGTCCGCGGATGGCGCCAGCTGCGCCAGTAGCGGCACCTTCCAGCAGGGATGGATCGTCTTTCACGACGCCGACAACGACGGCGCGGTGGACAGTGGCGAGGCAGTGGTCCAGACCCAGCAGCCGATCTCGGCCGATTTCCACTTCACTTCGGACTCGTACAGCCTGGTGTTCCAGCCCACCGGCGCCGGCGCTACCAGCGCAGAGCTGACCATTTGCCGGGCCGGGCCCTCGGCAGGTTCGCAGGAGCGCACGATCAAGGTCAGCGCCACCGGCCGCGCCTCGGTCAACACGACCCGCACCGGCATCTGCGCTTGATCGTTGAGTGGTTTGCGCGGAATTAATTCACAAGTACCAATGGGTTAATTGATGAGTTGGTGTCAAACGTTCTGGCTAACATCCGGCCATGAACACCACCAACTCCTTCCCGATGTCCGGCACCTCGTGCCGCGCGGCACGCATGCTGCCGCGCCGCGCGGACCGCGGTTTCACCCTGGTCGAGCTGCTGGCGACAGTGGCGGTGATGGGTGTGCTGGCCGTCGTCGCCGTGCCGTCGATGACTTCCATCATCGACTCGATCAAGCTCAGCTCGGCCTCCAACGTCTTTGTCGCCGGCCTGCACCTGGCCCGCAGCGAAGCCATCAAGCGCAACAGCCGCGTCGTGCTGTGCAAGACGGTGGATGGAGTCAGCTGCACGTTCTCCGGGGGCTGGGAGCAGGGCTGGATCGTCTTCCACGACGCCAACAACAATGGCCAGCGCGACGCCGCCGAAATCCTCGTGCTGCGCGAGTTGCCCTTGTCTGCCAGCCTTCGCTTCAAGGGCAACCTGAATGTGGCGCGCTATGTGTCGTTCGCGCCGACCGGCGCGACCCGGCTGGTGGGCGGTGGCTTCCAGGCGGGCACGCTTACCGTGTGCCGGCATTCGGCAGAGGCCGGCGAAGCGCGGCAGATCATCCTGAATGCAGTGGGGCGGCCGCGTGTCTACAAGTCTGCCGTCGCCGATTGCGTCTGACCGGCTTGGGCCGTGCCTGCGACAGCGTCAGCGCCGGACCTCGTCCACCAGCGTCTTGAATTCGTCGATATCTTCGAAGCTGCGGTAGACGCTGGCAAAGCGCACGTAGGCCACCTTGTCCAGCTTCTTTAGCTCGCGCATGACCAGCTCGCCCAGCCGTGCCGAGGGGATTTCCCGCACGCCCATGTTGAGCAGCTTTTCTTCGATGCGCTCCATGGCGCTGTCGACCTGCTCGGTGCTCACCGGGCGCTTGCGCAGCGCCAGGTTCATCGAGCCCAGCAGCTTGCCGCGTTCGTAGTCGATGCGCCGGCCGTCCTTCTTGACGACGGCTGGAAACGTGACGTCGGGACGCTCGTAAGTGGTGAAGCGCTTCTCGCAGCTGGTGCACTGCCGGCGCCGCCGCACGAAGTCGCCGTCTTCTGCCACACGCGTCTCCACCACCTGGGTTTCGCCGTTGCTGCAGAAGGGGCACTTCATATCAGCGCATTACCGGATTAGCCGTAAACGGGGAAGCGGCGCGTCAGCGCGTTGACTTTTTCCCGGACGGCGGCGATGTTGGCGGCGTCGCGCGGGTTGTCCAGCACGTCGGCCACCAGGTTGGCGGTCAGGCGCGCTTCTTCTTCCTTGAAGCCGCGGGTGGTCAGGGCCGGGGTGCCGATGCGCACACCGCTGGTGACCATCGGCTTTTCGGGGTCGTTGGGGATGGCGTTCTTGTTGATGGTCATGTGGGCCTCGCCCAGCACCGCCTCGGCTTCTTTGCCGGTGATGCCCTTGGCCCGCAAGTCGACCAGCATCACGTGGCTTTCGGTGCGGCCGCTGACGATGCGCAGGCCGCGCTGCACCAGCGTCTGGGCAACCACCTGGGCGTTGGTGGCTACCTGCTGCTGGTAAATCTTGAACTCGGGCGCCAGGGCTTCCTTGAAGGCGACCGCCTTGGCGGCGATCACGTGCATGAGCGGACCGCCCTGCAGGCCGGGGAAGATCGCGCTGTTGATCGCCTTCTCATGCTGCGACTTCATCAGGATGAAGCCGCCGCGCGGGCCGCGCAGGCTCTTGTGGGTGGTGGAGGTCACCACGTCGGCGTGGGGCACCGGATTGGGGTAGACGCCGGCGGCGATCAGCCCGGCGTAATGCGCCATGTCGACCATGAAAATGGCGCCCACGTCGCGCGCGACCTTGGCGAAGCGCTCGAAATCGATTCGCAGGGCATAGGCCGAGGCGCCGGCGATGATCAGCTTGGGGCGCGACTCGTGGGCCTTGCGCTCCATCGCGTCGTAGTCGATCTCTTCCTTCTCGTCCAGACCGTAGGAGACCACGTTGAACCACTTGCCGCTCATGTTCAGGGCCATGCCGTGGGTCAGGTGCCCGCCTTCGGCCAGGCTCATGCCCATGATGGTGTCGCCGGGCTTGAGGAAGGCCAGGAACACGGCTTCGTTGGCCTGAGCGCCGGAGTGCGGCTGCACGTTGGCTGCCTCGGCTCCGAAAATCTGCTTGATGCGCGACAAGGCCAGCTGCTCGGCGATGTCGACGAATTCACAGCCGCCGTAGTAGCGCTTGCCGGGATAGCCCTCGGCGTATTTATTGGTCAGCTGGGTGCCCTGGGCGGCCATGACGGCAGGCGAGGCGTAATTTTCGCTGGCGATCAGCTCGATGTGCTCTTCCTGGCGCCGGTTCTCGGCCTGGATGGCGGCCCAGATCTCGGGATCGGCTTGTTCGACGAGGATGTTGCGGTGGTACATGGCGGCAGTCCTTAAGACGGTTGTCCCTGTACGGCCTGCGTCAACAGGCCCGACAAGGGCTGCCCAGGCGAACGGCGGAACACCGGCTTCACTGTGCTGCGGCACCGGCGGCACGCTCCCCAGTGGTTCAGACCCACGTCAGCGCCGGCCGCCCTGCGGGGCGCCGCGCCTATCGCCAGTCGCGTACGGCCCTAGTGTAGCGGAGTGCCCGCCGCACGGTTCACGAAATCGAAACCAGGGCCAGCTTGTCTTCCACCAGGGCCGGCTGTGGCTCCAGCGGCGCCACCGTGCGAAGCACCGGCGGCTGGGCCACCGGCAAGGCCCGGCCCGCGGCCACCAGCTTCAGGCGGGCATGCTCGGCCATGACCTTGTCGGCGTAGCCGCCGTCGTCTTCCAGGTTGGCTGCGCCCACATAGAACTTCAGGCCGGCTTGCAGGGAGCCAGCGCGCTGGATGCATTCCTGCAGCACCTTGACGCCCACCCGCAGGTTGCTGACCGGATCGAAAGCCGCCAGCTTGCCGCCGAAGTTCTCGTACTTGTCCTGGTGGATGCGGGTCATGACCTGCATCAGGCCCTGGGCGCCCACCGGGCTCTGCGCGAACGGGTTGAACCCGGACTCGATCGCCATGATGGCCAGGATCAGGGTCGGATCGAGCTTGGCCCGCGTGCCGATCTCGTAGGCCTCGGCGACCAGCGCGCTCAAAGGCTCGGGCGCCACCCGGTACTTCTTGCTCAGCCAGTAGGCCACCGCGGCCTGCTGCTTGGGCAGGTCATGCGGATTGGCCGCGGTGGCGCGCTCGATCGCGCCGCGTTCCATCGGCATGCCGATCGAAGCCTCGTGCCGGGCGTGAAGCCATCCCATCAGCCGGGTTTCACCGGCCTGGCGCAAGTCAGGCCGCGCCGTGAGGGCGATCACGGTAAAGACGGTGGCCAGTCCGACGAGGGCAAAGCCGTTGTGGGTGATCTCAAAAAAGCCCTGGGCAATATCGGCTGCGACCACTCGCACGCCTTCTGCCAACTTTCCTAACGCTGTCATAGCACTTCCTCATCGTGGCGCGGGCCTGCTTGGCATCGCTGATTTGTCAGCAATGCACCGCGAGGCTCCTCGTTTGGATTGGTACGCCATCGAATTGCCGGGAGTCTTTCTGGGACTCTCCGCAGCGATTCGACTTAGCCGGGTTCGGCAGCGGGTTCGGGTTCTCCCTAGTACTTTTGCCAGGGACGGCGAATTCTAGGTGCCCAGCTAATATCAGGTCAAGAATATCAAGTTACTTCTTAATTCAAAATTCACATAGAAAGATTCAACTTTACGCCTGGCGCGGCACTATTTCCTGTCAGTCAGCCGCCTGTCTGCGTGTCGGATGAGCCTGACGGCGGCCCAGCCCCAGCCGGCACGCGCCGCACAGCGGAATCCCTTTTGTCAAGAGCGCCGCCCGTCGGAAGGCAGCTCGGTAACAAGGCTTGGCAGCGTTGCGGCTGCCGTCGAGGTTCGGTTTTCCGGATGCCGGGCAGCGATGTCAAGGCAAAATCTGCAATCAGCCCGGCCATCGCCATTGAAAAACCAGACTTGAAAACCCGGCCGCACTCCATTAACTTCATAAGGCCCGAGCAATCGGGCAATCAGCCGGTAGGGCCACTTCGGTGGTAGCCCCGGCCCCACTTGGAAGCAATCCCTTGCTTCCGGCGCGACCAGGGACATCAAAACTCCCCGGCCGCGAACCCAGGCGGCGTAGGACTTATGTCAGCCGTCAAGCCCGGCAGGCGGTTTTGCTGTCTGTCCGGGCTTTCTCATGTCCGCTTGTCAGGCGTCGTCTTCCGGGTCGTGTTCCTTCCTTCTATGTGAGGCGTGGTTACCGCCTCGCGCGGCGTTCGGCGTTTCGCGGCGAGAATAGCGGTTTGCCCTCCCCGGAGGGATTCCCCTTAAGTTCCTCAGAAAATCGCAGTGACCCAAGCCACTCTCAAACCCAACGACACCCGCTCCCTCGACACGCTGACCGGCGGCGCCTTTTCGGCGCCGACCTCGGGCGAGCGCGCCGCGCGCGTACGCGAATGGCTGTCCACCAACCCCGGCGTCGAGCAGATGCAAGAGGTTTTCCGCGAACTCAGCGGACGTGACAAGGGCGCGGCGAAGCTGCTTCGCGAACGTCTCGACGAGATCAAGCGCAGCCGCGGGCAGGAGGCCATTGCGGCCGAATGGGCCGAGAAGGCGCAGGCGCTGTTGGCCCTGGGCAAGCTGAACATCGCCGACGCGATGGCCTGGCAGCGCGATGCGGCCAAGGCCGGCGCGCCCCTCAGCCGCGAACCGCTTGCGGCGCTGAAGGCGCAGCTGGCCGACCGCATCAAGGGCATCGAGGATCTGCAGCATCGGGTGCAGGTCCAGCGCGAGGCCGCCGTATTGCTGGCCCAGCGTATCGAAGTGCTGTCCACCAAATCATGGCGCGACGCCGAAGCGGCCGCCGCGTCCCTGGCCACGGACGTGCCCGACTGGCAGGCTCAGGCCCAGGCTTTGCTGGGGGACCCGAACTGGGCCAGTGTGGACGTGAAGTTCCCGCCCTTGCTGGAGTCGTCGCGAACCCAGCTACAGGTGGTATGGGAGGCTTTTCGCAGCGCGCTGGGCCAGGCGGTCGCCGCCGCCCAGGACCCTTCGGCGCCGTTGCCGCCAGTTCCGGTCTGGGCCGACGAGCTGCGGGTGGCGCGCGGGGTGGCCGTGGAAGCGCCGGCCAAGCCGGCCAAGCCCAAGGTCGATCCGGAAGTGCGCGCCGCGGCCAGCCAGGCGGTGCGCGAAGTGCTGGGCAAGCTGGAGCAGGAAATCGCGCAGGGCCACGGCAAAGCCAGCGCCGGCGCGGCCGCCGCATTGCGCAATGCGCTCAAGGAACACGGCAAGCTGATCGACGACAAGCTGGAAAACCAGGCCCATGCCGCGCTGGCGGCGGCCGGCGAGATGGAAGGCTGGCAGCGCTGGCGCGCCGACCAGCTGCGGCAGGAACTCGTGGCCAAGGCCGAGGCCCTGTTCGAACGGCAGGCGCCCGTGGAGCGGCCGGCGCCCGTTGAACGCGCGGCGCCTGTGGAAGGCGAGGCGACAGAGGTCCAGGAGGTGCCGCCGCCAAAGCCCCAGCCCCCGGAAAGCGCAGTGCGCAAGCCCCGCTATGGCGGCCGCAAGATGCAGGAGCAGCTGCGCGCCCTGCGCGAACAGTGGAAGCAGACCGACCAGGGCGGCGTGCCCAACCATGCGCTGTGGAAGCGTTTCGACGACGCCTGCAATGAAGCGTACAAGGTGGTCGAAGCCTGGCTCGACAAGGTCAAGTCCGAGGCTGCCGAGCACAAGGCGCAGCGGCTGGCGCTGATCGAGGAGGTGAAGGCCTGGGCGGCGGAAAACCGCACGGCCAAAGACGACGACTGGAAGGGGTTCGGGCGGATCCTGCATCAGTTCGAAGGCCGCTGGCGCGATGCCGGCCACCTGAGCGAAAAGGCCTTTGCCGAACTGCAGCCGCTCTGGAAAGAAGCCATCCAGTTAGCAGCAGCGCCCCTGGAAGCTATTCAGAAGCAGAGCTTGGAGCGGCGCCACGCATTGATCGACGAGGCCAAGGCGCTCGGCGCCGCCCCGCAGTTGCGGGTGGATGCCGTCAAGGCCCTGCAGCAGCGCTGGCAGGCCGAGGCGC
>JAKFEZ010000212.1:0-4406 GCA_036675435.1 Ramlibacter sp.
GTGACGGCGCTGACCACCGCCACGCCATCCACCCCGCAGGCCAGCACACCGGGCAAGCGTGCCAGCGAAATGCCGCCGATCGCCACCACGGGATACGGTGCGGCCCGCAGCGCCCAATCTTTCAGGCGCTCCAGCCCCACCGGCTCATAGGGCATGACCTTGAGCAGGGTCGGGTAGACCGGGCCAATCGCCAGGTAGGAGGGCTGCACCGCATGGGCACGCGCCAGCTCGGCCGGCGTGTGCGTGCTCAGGCCCAGCCGCACACCCGCCTTGCGCAGGGCATTGAGGTCCGCCTCCGCCATGCTCAGGTCTTCCTGGCCCAGGTGCACGCCATAGGCGCCGGCAGCCAGCGCGAGCTGCCAGTGGTCGTTGATGAAGACCTGCGCACCCGGCACGGCGCGCCCGGCCTCGACCGCCGCGCGCACTTCGCGCTCGATCTCGGCTGGTGTGTGGTCCGCCGCCTTGATGCGCAGCTGGATGGTACGCACACCCCAGCCCAGCAGGCGCTGCACCCAGGCGGCATCGGGTACCACGGGGTAAAAGCCGATGGGGCCAGTCAATGGAGCAAAAGCGTCTGTATTCATGGTGGTCTCAAGGGGCGGTCAGAAATTCGATGATCGGAGTGCAGTGCAAGGCGCACGGAGCGCAGGACACCGGAATGCACTGGCGTGCATGAGGATTCCGGGCACCGCGCAACGCCGCCATGCGCCCGAGAATCGGATTTATGGCTGCCCCTAGGGCGCATGCCAGAAAGGCACGCCCACGGTCGAGGTGGAAGCTTGCGCCGCGGCGCGCTCGGGCATGGGCGTCGACTCATACGCGGCGCGGCCAGCGGCCACACCATCGGCAAACGCGCGCGCCATGCGCACCGGGTCACCGGCCTGCGCCACGGCGGTGTTGAGCAGCACCGCGTCAAAGCCCAGTTCCATCACCTGCGCGGCATGCGAAGGCCGGCCCAGCCCGGCGTCCACCACCAGCACCGCATCGGGCAGGCGGCGGCGCATCGTTTCCAGCGCATAGGGGTTCAGCGGCCCGCGGCCGGTGCCAATCGGCGCAGCCCAGGGCATCACCGCCGCGCAGCCGGCGTCGCGCAGGCGCTGGGCGATCACCAGGTCATCGGTGGTGTAGGCAAACACGGCAAAGCCTTCGCGCGCCAGTACCGTGGCCGCATGCAGCGTGGCCTGTGTGTCGGGCTGCAGCGTGTAGTCGTCGCCGATGACTTCCAGCTTGATCCACGGGGTGCCAAAAATCTCGCGCGCCATCTGCGCCAGCGTGATGGCTTCTTCGGCGCTGTGGCAGCCCGCCGTGTTGGGCAGCATGTGGCAGCCCAGCGCCTGGATGCGCTGCCAGAAGCTGTTGCCACCGCCGCTCTCGGGCTGCAGCCGACGCAGCCCGACTGTCAGCACCTCGGTGCCGGAGGCAACGACTGCCTCGCTGAGCACCTGTGGCGAGGGGTAATGCGAGGTGCCGAGGAAGAACCGGCTGGACAGCGTGACGCCGGCGACGGTCCACGGTTGACCGTGCGCGATAGCGGATGGGGTTGTCTTCATATCAATTGCTCCATCGATCCGGTTCCATACCAGCAGACACCGCGGAACTGGCTCTGCCAGGCCGCAGGTGTCGCCCCCTGCAAGGGGCTGAGGGGCGGGCTCCAAGCCTGCCTGCGCAGGCTTGGACGACCCCGAAGGGCAAGGCCTCTGGCCGCAGCATGGAAGTCTTACACGCAGTGAGCATCCGACGGGGGTGTGCCACAGCTATCCTCCAGCTATCGGTGTGATCACGTCGATGCGGTCACCGTTTTGCAAGGCGCGTTCGGCCCATTGCGGCCGCGGCACAAAGGTGTTGTTGATCGCACAGGCAAAAGCGCCCTGCAGCGGGTAGCCCTGCGCCAGCAGCAGCGCCTGCAGCGTGGGCGCCCCGGTGGCCACGCGCTTGCCGTTCAGTGAAATTTCAAGAGCGTTCATCACCGTCATGTTGGGCTCCCCAGAAGTTGATGGACCAGCTCCTCCACCAGCGCCGGCGCACACAGATAGCCATGCCGGTACAGGCCGTTGATATGCCAGACACCGTCGCGCAAGGCCACCGCCGGGCGATGGTCGTCCAGCGCCGGCCGCAATGCCGCCGCCAGGCGCACCACACGCGCCTCGCCAAAGGCCGGGTGCAGGCTGTGCAGGGCGCTGCCCAGCTCCAGCATGGAGCGCAAGGTCATGGCGCCGGTGTCTTCCGACTCCAGCTCGGTCGCGCCCACCACAAAACGGTGATCAGGGCGCGGTGCCACATAGAGCTGGTAGCGCGGATGCATCAGGCGCACCGGGCGCTGCAGCGTCACGCCCGGGCACTCCACCGTGAGCACCTCACCGCGCACGCCGCGCAGTTGCGGCCAGGCCGGCTGGCTGCCCACGCCGCGGGCATCCACCGCCACATCGACGGGGTAGTTCGCGCCGGGGCAGCTGATGAGATGCGGCGCCAGGCGGTCCACCCGCTGTCCTTCATGCCAGCGGCCGCCCAGCGCATCGATCTGCGCCGCCAGTGCCGCCATCAGCTGGTCATTGGCCAGCTGGCCCTCGCTTTCCAGAAACAGGCCGCCGCCAAAACGCCCGGCCAGCGCCGGCTCGTACTGCGCGAGCGACGCACTGTCCAGCGTGTGCACCTGCGCGCGGCAGGCCTCGGGCAGCTTGTGATGCAGCAGGCGCGTGAAGTGTTCCAGCGAGGCCTGGTCGGGTGCGTGCGCCACCACCAGCGTGCCCTGCTGGCGGAAATACACCGGCGGTGCGCCCGTGGCCGCCAGCTCCGCGACCCAGCGCGGCCACAGCTGCATGGAACGCTGGCCCAGCGCAAACACCACCTCGTCCGACACCGCCAGCTCGGCAAGGGGAGAGAGCATGGCCGCCGCCGTCATGGACGCGGTGGCCTGGTCATCGCGCAGGCGCGCGTCGAACAGGCTCACGCGGCAGCCGGCGCGCAGCAGGCGCCAGGCCAGCGTGCGGCCGGCCAGGCCTGCGCCTGCGATACCGATGTGAGGAGTGCTCATAGTGAAAGTATTTCTGCCTTACGCCCTCTCCCGCCGGGAGAGGGCGGGGGTGAGGGCCAGCGGCACATGAAAAGAAACAACTTCATTTAAATTCGGGTCCGGGGAGCCCTCACCTTAATCCTCTCCCAGAGGAAGAGGAGATAAACCGGGGCGCAATCATCAGGAATAAATCTCGCTGCCACCTTCACGGAATTCTTTCGCCTTTTCCTCGAAGCCGCTGTCGATCTGCTTGATCGCAATCACGCCCGGTGCGGCCAGCGTGGTGGTGGCCGGGTTGAGCCTTGCAAACTCGCGCACTTCCTGCGAAATCTTCATCGAGCAGAACTTCGGACCGCACATCGAGCAGAAATGCGCCACCTTGGCGTTTTCCTTCGGCAGGGTTTCGTCGTGGTAGGCCATGGCCGTGTCCGGGTCGATCGCCAGGCGGAACTGGTCTTCCCAGCGGAACTCGAAGCGCGCCTTGGACACCGCGTTGTCCCACATCTGCGCGCCCGGATAGCCCTTGGCCAGGTCGCCCGCGTGGGCCGCAATCTTGTAGGCAATCAGGCCCTGCTTCACGTCGTCGCGGTTCGGCAGCCCGAGGTGCTCCTTCGGCGTCACATAGCACAGCATGGCCGTGCCATACCAGCCGATGTTGGCCGCGCCCATCGCGGAGGAGATGTGGTCGTAGCCGGGCGAGATGTCGGTGATCAGCGGGCCCAGCGTGTAGAACGGCGCCTCGAAGCAGGCTTCGAGCTGCTTGTCGACGTTTTCCTTCACCAGCTGCAGCGGCACATGGCCGGGGCCTTCGATCATCACCTGCACGTCGTGCTTCCAGGCGATCTGCGTCAGCTCGCCCAGCGTGTGCAGCTCGGCAAACTGCGCTTCGTCGTTGGCATCGGCAATCGAGCCGGGCCGCAGGCCGTCGCCCAGCGAGAAGCACACGTCATACGCCTTCATGATCTCGCAGATCTCGTCGAAGCGCTCGTACAAAAAGCTTTCCTTGTGGTGCGACAAACACCACTTGGCCATGATGGAGCCGCCGCGCGAGACGATGCCCGTCAGGCGGTTGGCGGTCAGCGGCACATAGGCCAGGCGCACGCCGGCGTGGATGGTGAAGTAGTCCACGCCCTGCTCGGCCTGCTCGATCAGCGTGTCGCGGAAGATTTCCCAGGTCAGGTCTTCGGCCTTGCCGTTGACTTTCTCCAGCGCCTGGTAAATCGGCACCGTGCCGATCGGCACCGGCGAGTTGCGCAGAATCCATTCGCGGGTTTCGTGGATGTTCTCGCCGGTCGACAGGTCCATCACGGTGTCGGCGCCCCAGCGGATCGACCAGACCAGCTTGTCGACTTCTTCCTCAATGGAAGACGTCACGGCCGAGTTGCCGATGTTGGCA
>JAKFEZ010000118.1:0-4373 GCA_036675435.1 Ramlibacter sp.
GAAACGGTTTCGCGCACCACGGACTCGATTTCATCGCGCAGCAGCGATCCAAGCGAGCGCGTCTGCTCCAGCACCGCCTGCGCAATGGCCTCGCGCAGGCGCCTCTCCAGTGCCAGGTCGACCCGCTGCATTACCTTGTGAATGAGCTGCTCCTGCGACAAGCCCGGGCTGTCGGGTGGCGCGGCCCCGCCGTTCTTCACCACTTCGGTGAGTGTCGGCACGTAGCGTGGCGGCGTTCGGCTGGCCATCAGCTTGTCTCCTTGGCGACCTGGTTGCGCGACTCGACTGCGTAGCCGCGGTCAACGTAGTGCCGCCAGCGCCGCCGGGCATGCTGCCGATCCTCCTCGTCCAGGGTCACCACCTCGATCAATCTTTCGTAACGCTCGAAGCCGTCGGGGACCTGATCGCCCAAGTTGACCAGCACCTGCTGGTGCGGGCCGCCGCGGGCCGATTCCGCGAGCACCACAGGTGAGGCGGCCAGCACTGCGGGCGGCGCCCCGTCGGCATGGCAATGCGGCACGAAATCCAACGCGGAGAACGTCCACAGCGCGGTATCGAGTTCGCGCAGCAGCGCCGCTTCGCCCGTCACCACCACGCTCGCGCCCTTGGCCACCGCCTTGCGCAGGAGCCGGCAGGCATAGCCCACCTTGTCGGCGGCGTTGAAGTGGAATTCGACCTGGGTCATGGGGGAAGTGACTAGGCTAGGGACTAGGGTTTGGCAGTCTTGCGCTTGGCGCGGGAGGCTGCCTTGGGCCTGGCCGCGGCGGCCTGGCCCAGGAGAAACTGGACCAGCAGGCCGACCGGGCGGCCGGTGGAGCCTTTGGCCGGGCCGCCTTTCCAGGCGGTGCCCGCGATGTCCAGGTGGGCCCACGGGTACTGGCCGGCAAAGCGCTGCAGGAACTTGGCGGCATTGATCGCGCCGCCGGCGCGGCCCGCCACGTTGGCGACATCGGCGAAATTGCTTTTCAGGCCATCGGCGTACTCGTCGTCCAGGGGCATCCGCCAGCACGGGTCGAGCGCGGCGTCACCGGCGGCGACCAGGGCGTTGGCCAGATCGTCGTCGGTGGCAAACAGGCCGCTGCGAACCCCGCCCAGCGCAATCACGCAGGCGCCGGTCAGCGTGGCGATGTCGATCACGCCTGCGGGCTTGAAGCGTTCGGCGTAGGTGAGCGCGTCGCACAGGATCAACCGGCCCTCGGCATCGGTATTGAGGATCTCGATGGTCTGGCCGGACAGGCTGGTGACGATGTCGCCGGGCTTCATCGAGCGGCCGTCGGGCATGTTCTCGCAGCTCGGAATGAGGCCGATGACGTTGACCGCCGGCTTCAGCTCGCCGATGGCCCGGAAGGTGCCCAGCACGCTGGCCGCCCCGCCCATGTCGAACTTCATCTCGTCCATGTCCTGCGATGGCTTGATGGAGATGCCCCCGCTGTCGAAAGTGATGCCCTTGCCCACCAGCACCAGCGGCGCCTCGCCGGCCGCGCCGCCCTGGTAGTTGAGGACGATGAACCGGGCCGGCTCCTCGGAGCCCTTGGCCACTGCCAGGAAGGAGCCCATGCCGATCTTGGCGATTTCCTTGGGGCCCAGCACCTCGCAGCGAAAGCCGTGGGTCTTGGCGAGCTTCCTGGCCTGCTCGCCCAGGTGCGTGGGGGTAGCCGAGTTGGGCGGCAGGTTGGCCAGCTCGCGCGCGAATTCGATGCCATTGGCAATGGCCTTGGCCGCGGCGAAGCCCGGCTTGTGGCGGGCCGCGTCGGCCACTGCGATGACCACGCGCTGCAACTCCCGGCCTTCCGGCTTGGATTTCGTCGCCACATAGATGTAGCTGGCCTCGGCCGTGGCCGCCACGGCGGCGCGCACGGCATCCTCGGCGGCATCGGCGGGCAGGCAGATCACGAGCCGCTTGACGCCCGAGGTGCGCAACGAAGCGACTGCCGCCTGGACGGCCGAGTGGACCCGCCGGGCCGAGCCGTCGCCGGCGCCGGCCAGCACAACCCGGGGGGCGGCGATGCCGGCGCTGCGGTAGGCCTGCAGCATCTTGCCGGGCTTGGCTTCGATGTCGCGCGCCTTCAGCGCGTCGGCGGCCAGCCTGGACAGGTCGTCCTTGCCCGGCTTGAAGGAGTCGGTCAGCAGCACCACCAGCGCGTCGCATTTCTCGGCGGCCGCTCCTGCCAGGTTCAGGGTCTTGAGTTCGAAGTCCATAATTCGCTGTTTTTCTTTCGCAACTGCATCGATCGCTCCATGTTATTCCATTCGTCCCTGCGCAAAGAGCTCGCCCGCAGTTTCGGCGCGACCCTGGTGGTGCTGGCGACCATTGTCATGACGATGACGCTGATCCGCACGCTCAGCCAGGCCAGCCGCGGAAGCGTGAACCCGCAGGAAATCCTGATGGTCATGGGCTACACGGGCCTGGGCTACCTGCCGCCCATCCTGACCCTGTCGCTTTTCATTGCCATCGTCGGCACCCTGTCGCGCATGTACCGGGACAGCGAGATGGTGATCTGGTTTTCGGCCGGGCGCGGGCTGTCGGCCTTCCTCAACCCGCTGTTCCGCTTCGCCTGGCCGGTGCTGCTGGTGGTGGCCGCGCTGGCGCTGGTGGTCTGGCCGTGGGCCAACCAGCAGGCACAGGAGCTGAAGGACCGCTATGGCAGCCGTGGCGATCTCGAACGCGTGGCGCCGGGGCAGTTCCAGGAGTCCGCCAGCGGCAAGCGAGTGTTCTTCCTGGACAAGGACACGCCGGACAACAAGTCGGGCAAGAACATCTTCATCGCGACCAACGAGCACGGCAAGGAAACCGTCACCTCGGCCCGCAGCGGCCGCATCGAAACCATCGGCGACAGCCAGTTCCTGGTCCTGGCGAACGGCCAGCGGCTGGAAAGCTCGGGGCCCAACCAGTTGCGCATCAGCGAATTCGAGGAGTACGGCAACCGGATCGGCGCCAGTGAGCTGGCGGCCCGCGATGATCTGCCCGTCAAGGCCCGGTCCACCTTCGCGCTGCTGATGGAGCCGACGCCACCGAACCTGGGCGAACTGGCCTGGCGGCTGGGCCTGGGCCTGGCCGCGCTGAACTTCGTGGTGATCGCCATCACCGTGTCCAGCGTCAATCCGCGGGCCGGCCGCAGCGGCAACCTGGTGTTCGCGCTGTTCGCCTTCGTGGTGTACTTCAACCTGCTGAACCTGGGGCAAAGCTGGGTCAGCGCGGGGCGGGCGGGCTTCGGCGCCTTCCTGTTCGGCCTGCATGGCGGCGTGCTGGCCGTGGGCGCCCTGTGGCTGGCCAAGCAGCACAACAACTGGACCCTGCGCGAACTGCTTCGCCGCCCGGCCCGCGCAGCCGCGGGCAGCGCATGAGGACGATTCGCCGCCTGATCTACCGCGAAGTGCTGGCGTCGGTGGTGTTCGTCGCCATCGGCTTCCTGGCGCTGTTCTTCTTTTTCGATTTCGTCGACGAGTTGCCCAACGTGGGCAAAGGCATTGCCGGCTACGGGCTGAGCCAGGCCCTGGCGCACGTCACTTTGATGATGCCCAGCCACCTGTACGAGCTGCTGCCGATCGCGGTGCTGATCGGCACCATCTTCGTGATGGCCCGGCTCGCCCAAAGCTCGGAATACACCATTCTGCGCACCAGCGGCCTGGGCCCCTGGCGCGCCCTGCGCACGCTGCTGGCCCTGGGCCTGGTGTTCACTTTGCTGACCTTTGCCGCCGGCGACTACCTGGCCCCGGTGGCCGACCGCACTGCGCAACTGCTCAAGGCACGGCTGCAGGGGCGCATCAGCGTCGGCCAGACCGGCGCCTGGCTGAAGGAGCGGCAGCCCTATCACACCTACAACGTCAACGTGCGGGCACTCACGCCCGACGGCCACATGCAGGGCGTCCGTATTTTCGAATCGGACTCGCGCGGCTTCCTGGTGTCGGTCACCCAGGCGGAGAAGGGCCGCATCGCCGACGACGGCGCTTGGGTACTGGAGAACGCGCAGCGCAGCGAATTCAGCACCCGCGGCCCGGGGCCCGCCCGGGTGGAGCGCCTGAGCGTGCCTACCCTGCGCTGGCCGACCGAGATCACGCCCGAGATGGTTTCGGTGGCGCTGCTCAAGCCCGACCGCATGAGCACCATCGATCTGTTCCAGTACATCCGGCACCTGGAGGCCAACGGCCAGACCTCGCAGCGCTACGAAATCGAGTTCTGGCGCAAGGTGTTCTACCCACTCAGCTGCATGGTGATGGTGGTGCTGGCGCTGCCGTTCGCCTACCTGCATTTCCGAAGCGCCGGCATCACCAGCTATGTCTTCGGCGGGGTGCTGATCGGCATCAGTTTCTTTTTGCTCAACAACGTGTTCGGCTATGTCGGCAACCTGCAGAATTGGTGGCCCTGGCTCACG
>JAKFEZ010000321.1:0-4342 GCA_036675435.1 Ramlibacter sp.
AGCAACTGGCACCGCGCGTGCTGGAAGCCTTCCGCCATGAAAAAACCGACATCGCGATTTTTCGCGAGATGGGCTCGCTCGGCCTGCTCGGCAGCACGATTCCCGAAGCCTACGGCGGCGCCGGCCTGAACTACGTCTGTTACGGCCTGGCCGCGCGCGAGGTCGAACGCGTCGACTCCGGCTACCGCTCCATGATGAGCGTGCAGTCCTCGCTGGTGATGGTGCCGATCAACGAGTTCGGCAATGAAGCCACGAAACAGAAATACCTGCCGAAACTGGCCACTGGCGAATGGATAGGCTGCTTCGGCCTGACCGAGCCCAACCACGGCTCCGACCCCGGCAGCATGATCACGCGCGCCAAAAAGGTGGACGGCGGCTACAAGCTGTCGGGCGCCAAGATGTGGATCACCAATAGCCCGATCGCCGACGTGTTTGTGGTCTGGGCCAAGGACGATGAAGGCGCGATCCGCGGCTTTGTACTGGAAAAAGGCTGGAAAGGTCTGAGCGCGCCCGCCGTGCATGGCAAGGTCGGCCTGCGCGCCTCCATCACCGGTGAAATCGTCATGGACGAAGTCTTCTGCCCCGAGGAAAACGCCTTCCCCGAGGTGCGCGGTCTCAAGGGCCCGTTCACCTGCCTCAACTCGGCGCGTTACGGCATCGCCTGGGGCGCGCTGGGTGCGGCCGAGGACTGCTTCCACAAGGCACGCCAGTACACGCTGGACCGCAAGCAGTTCGGCCGCCCGCTGGCCGCCAACCAGCTGATCCAGAAAAAACTCGCCGACATGGAAACCGAAATCGCGCTCGGCCTGCAGGGCTGCCTGCGCCTGGGCCGCATGAAGGATGAAGGCACGGCTGCGGTTGAAGTGACTTCCATCATGAAACGCAACTCCTGCGGCAAGGCGCTGGACATCGCCCGCATGGCGCGCGACATGCTGGGCGGCAACGGCATCAGCGACGAGTTCGGCGTGGCGCGGCACCTGGTCAACCTCGAAGTGGTTAACACCTACGAAGGCACACACGATGTGCATGCGCTGATCCTCGGCCGTGCCATCACCGGCATCGCCGCGTTTTCCTGAAGCCATGACAGGCTCCGCTGTTCGCCCGCCGCCGCTCGCCGGTGTGCGGGTGCTGGATCTGTCGCGCGTGCTCGCCGGCCCCTGGGCCGGGCAGCTGCTTGCCGACCTGGGCGCCGACGTGGTGAAGGTCGAAAAACCTCAGGGCGGTGACGACACGCGCGCCTGGGGCCCACCCTACCTGAAAGACGCGTCGGGCCGTGACACCACCGAAGCCGCCTACTTTCTCTGCGCCAACCGCAACAAGCGCTCGGTCGCCATAGACATCGCCACCCCTGAAGGCCAGGCGCAGGTGCGCGCACTGGCGCAGCAGGCCGACGTGGTGCTGGAAAACTTCAAGGTCGGCGGGCTCAAGCGTTACGGGCTGGATTACGCGAGCCTGAGCGCCGCCAACCCTCGCCTGGTCTACTGCTCGATCACCGGCTTCGGTCAGACCGGTCCTTACGCGGCGCGCGCGGGGTATGACTTCCTGATCCAGGGCATGGGCGGGCTGATGAGTGTGACCGGCCGCCCTGACGGCGAGCCCGGCGCCGGCCCGCAAAAAGTCGGCGTGGCGCTGACCGACATCATGACCGGCCTCTACGCCACGATTGCCGTGCAGGCCGCCCTGGCCGAGCGCGAAAAGTCAGGCCTGGGCCAGCACATCGACCTGGCGCTGCTGGACGTGCAGATCGCCTGCCTGGCCAACCAGGCCTCCAACTACCTGGCGGGCGGACTGGTGCCGCGCCGCATGGGCAATGCCCATCCGAACATCGTGCCCTACCAGGACTTCCCGACGGCAGATGGCGACATCATCCTTGCGGTGGGCAACGACGAGCAGTTTGCGAAGTTTTGCGCTGTGGCTGGCCATCCGGAATGGTCAGCCGACGCGCGCTTTGCCAGCAACTCGCAGCGCGTGGCAAACCGCGCTGTGCTGGTGCCCCTGCTGCGCCAGGCCACGGTGATGCGGACTTCGGCCGAATGGATTGCCGCGCTCGAAGCCGCCGGCGTGCCCTGCGGCCCGATCAACCGCATCGATGAAGTGTTTGCCGACCCGCAGGTGCGTTGGCGCGGGCTGCACATTGACATGCCGCACGCACTGGCCGGCAGCGTGCCGCTGGTGGCCAACCCGATCCGCCTGTCCGGCTCGCCGGTGACTTACCAGCGGCCGCCGCCCATGCTGGGCGAACACACGGCAGAAGTGTTGGCGCAGTGGCTGGGCGCGCGGGACAAAAAAGACCCTGCAGCAGCCCCAAAACCGCAGTTTTTATGATCAAAAATGCCATTTGCCCTTTATTTACGGGCGCGAGCAGCTACTAAAATTAATAGTAGCCTGCACAAACCACCTGCCCCTCGGTCAGTGCCCGGGGGATGCGCGAAGGCGCGATACGGCGGCAGGCAGATCTTTCCACGCAGCCTGCCCTGGCGCATAACGGCTGCGCATGTAGCCCGCCAGCTGTGCGATCTGCGCGTCGTCCAGGCTGTGGCGGAAGGCCGGCATGAAACCAATCTCTGCCGTCGCGGGCGCGCGAACGCCGTCCAGAATCACGCGAATCAGGTTGTCGGGCCGCTCGCTGAGCAGCTTGCTGTTCAGGGCCAATGGCGCGTTGACGCCCAGCAGCTTCGGGCCATCACCATCGTGGTGGCAGGAGGCGCAGGCGCCGTTGAACAGGCGCTGGCCGGGGCCCGGCAATGCAGCGCCGCTCTGCTGCGCCGCCAACACTACCTGCCTGGCACGTTCGGCGCTCTCGGGCTCAGCCAGCGGTTGGTTGAAAGACGTCAGGTAGCTGGCCATGGCCCGGATATCGTTGTCGGGCAAGGCGCTGAGCTCCTTGACCACGGGACCCATGGGCCCCGCAGCAGCGCCGTGCTGCGGGCTGTAGCCCTGACGCAGATAGCGGTACAACTCGGCGGAAGTCCAGGGCACGGGCGCGCGCGACAAGGCTGTCAGCGCGGGGGCCTCCCAGCCGTCAACCACGGCGCCCGAGAGAAAGGCCTTGCCGCCGCGTTCGGCACCGAAAGCATTGCGCGGCGTGTGGCAGGCACCGCAATGGCCCAGGCCGTTGACCAGGTAGGCGCCGCGATTCCATTCCACGGTTTGTGTCGGGTCAGCGCGGTAAGGCGTGGGGTCATGGAACATCGCATTCCAGGCCGCCATGAGGGGACGCACATTGAAGGGAAAAGCCAGTCGCGTGGCGGGTGTCTCCGAAAACACGGCCGGCTGCGCCATCAAATAGGCATACAGCGCGGTCAGATCCTCATCACTGGTTTTGGCGAAGGCCGTGTAGGGAAAGGCCGGGTACAGGTGGTGGCCATCGCGCGAGATGCCCTCACGCATAGCGCGCTGGAAGGCGCTGAAAGACCACAGACCGATGCCGGTCTGCGCATCGGGCGTCAGGTTGGTCGTGAATATCTTGCCGAAGGGCGTGTCCATGGCGCGGCCGCCGGCGTTCGGCGCGCCGCCGGGTGCGGTGTGGCACACCACACAGTCACCAGCGGCCGCGAGTTGCCGGCCGCGTTCAATCGTCGCTGCGGTGTAGATCGAAGAACTGCTGGACAGCACCGGCGCAATCGCCGGCCGCCAACCCAGCAGCGCTGCCGCCAGGCCGAACACACCGGCCAGCATGGCACCGGTGCGGGACCAGCGGCCCAGGCCCTTGGGCCATGGCGCGTTTTCCGGTGCACGAGCCAATGGAGCCGGGGCGGCCAGGGCTGGCGATGAAGGTGTGACCTTGTCCGGCGCCGGTTGCAGCGCAGCACGCACCACCTCTGCGGTGAAGGGCGGTTGGCGAAAGCGCACGCCGGTCGCATCGAAAATCGCATTCGCAATGGCGGCCGTGCCTGGCACCGAGGCCGACTCTCCCGCACCCAGCGGCGGCTCACCGGGCCGGGCCATCGTCACCACCTCGATCACCGGCACATCCCTGAAGCTCAGGATGGGGTAACTGCCCCACTCCAGGCTGGCCACGGTGTTCGTCTTCGGGTTCAGGATGACCTGCTCGGTTAAAGCCCGGCTGGTGGTCTGCACCACGTTGCCGTGAATCTGGTGCTGCACGCCGGCGGGGTTGATCAGCGTGCCGGCGTCATGCCCCACCACCACACGCCTGACCTGCACTTCGCCGGTCTTGCGGTTGACCTCGACGTCGGCCACCCACGCGGCCCAGGCTGCGCCGTAACCCGGCCACTTGCTGTGTACGTAGCGTGCGTAAGCCACGCCCTGGCCGTGCACGATGTCAGAGGCTCCGCTTTGCTCGTCAGCCTGCTGCGGTTGCGTGTGGGCTTTCCAGCCG
>JAKFEZ010000096.1:0-21481 GCA_036675435.1 Ramlibacter sp.
AAAACCGGGGCCCTTGTCGGTGGCGACGATCTGAACGCCGCTCACGCCCCATTCGGAATAGGAATCAACCGTCACCGACCCCTGCTTGCCATACTTGACCAGGTTGGTGGATACCTCGGTGGCGACCAGCGCACATCGACCCGTCTCCGCCGGCGACATGCCCAGGCCCCTGGCCGCTTCGGACACCACCCTGCGAACTTCGGCCACCTGGCTGTGTTCGCTGACTTCTACCGTCTTTTCCATTGCGTGACCGTGACCTTCGTGCCCGCTCCGGGCCGCGATTCAATAGCAAATTCGTTGACCAGGCGGCGCGCGCCGCCCAAGCCCAGGCCCATGCTTTTCGCCGTAGTGAAGCCGTCGGTCATCGCCTGTTCGATGTCGCCGATGCCAGGGCCGTTGTCCTCGAAGATCAACTGCAAGGCGCTGCGCCCGTCTTCCATCAGTTCGTGGATGACCATGCTGCCGCCGTGGCCATGCACCAGCGTGTTGCGGCCCAGTTCACTCGCCGCGGTGACGAACTTGGTTCGCACCACTGCGCTGAATTCCAGCCGTGCCGCCCATTCGGCGACCACGCGCCGGGCGTGGCCGAGCTGGTCCTGCGATCGGATTTCGACGGCCGCTGACCTCAGAACGGCGATGGCGGCACTCCCGCGCGGCCTGTGACTTCCCGCAGCAGCACCATGCCCTTGTCGACGTTGAGTGCTGTGCGGATGCCCGAGAGCGACATTCCCAACTCGACCAGCGTGATCGCCACCGCCGGTCGCATGCCCACCAGCACGGTGGTCGCATCCATGATGCGGGCGATGCTGGCGATGTGGCCGAGCGACCTTCCGATGAACGAGTCGACGATATCGAGCGCGGAGATATCGATCAGCACGCCCTTGGCGTGGGTGCGGGCGAGTTTCAGCGTGAGGTCGTCCTGCAGGCGCAGCGCCAGCTGATCGTGCAGTTCGACCTGGATCGTCACCAGGAGAAAATCCCCCAGCTTGAGAATGGGAATCTGCTCCAACGTTCAGGCTCCCGCAGGTGCCAGACGCCTGGAAGGCGTGACGCTCAGGTCGCATCTGGCCAGCGCAATGCGCAAGGCATCAGCCAGTGTCGACTTGGTGGTGACGTTGCCCAGGTCCACCCCCAGGTGCACGATGGTCTGGGCGATCTGCGGCCGGATGCCGCTGATGATGCACTCGGCCCCCATCATCCGCGCCGCCGCCACGGTCTTGAGCAGGTGCTGCGCCACCAGGGTGTCGACGGTGGGCACGCCCGTGATGTCGATGATGGCCACCGTGGCCTCGTTGCGCACGATGGCCTCGAGCAGGTTCTCCATCACCACCTGGGTGCGCTCGCTGTCGAGCGTGCCGATCAAGGGCACCGCCACGATGCCGTCCCATAGCTTGATGACCGGGGTGGACAGGTCCAGCAGTTCCTGCTGCTGGCGCTCGATCACCTGCTCGCGGCCACGCTGATACGCCTCAACAGTCACCAGGCCGAGCTTGTCCAGCACCGTGGAAGCCAGCCAGGTTTCCTCGTTCAGCCGCTTGGCATCGGAAGCGAAGGCGCGCCGCAGTGCACTGAAAATCGGGCTCTTCAGCGAGAAGACGAACGTGGCGGTTTCGATCGGAGAGAAGCCGGCCAGCGCACGGCGCTTGGACAGGCTCGACAGCGCGGCGCGGACGTCGTCCCACAGCAAGCCGGCAAGCTCCTCGTCATAGCTGTCCTGAACGGCGTTGGAGAACAAGGTCAGGAAGCCGCTGGACTGCTCGTTCACCTCGTTTTCATTGAGCAGCTCGCGCAAGCTGGTATCGGCCAGCTGGGAGGCGATCCAGTCGCGCAGGATTTCAGTTTCATGCGCTTTGAGGATCGCGCCCATACCCGTGTTGTTTGCCATTTCAGCTCCCAAGTCCAGTGAGCCGCCGGCGACGGGCAATCGGTGAACACCGCCATTATGGAGCCTGCCCATCCGTGGGCCAAGCTCATCCATAAGGAACTGCTATCGATTCAGGAGCGCAACAGCCAAACCCGACAACACTTTTTGGTCCGGCGCTTTTCTTTTCGCAACGTCAGCGCGCCAGCGTCGACGCACCGAACAGGCTCTGGATGAACTCCACCGCCAGTTCGGCCGTGCGGTTGCGCACGTCGAGCGCCGGATTGATCTCCACCACGTCGAGCGAGCCCATGCGGCCGGTGTCGGCGATCATTTCCATGCACAGCTGCATCTCGCGGTAGGTTGGCCCGCCGCGCACCCCGGTGCCCACGCCGGGGGCGTCCACCGGGTCCAGGCAATCCAGGTCGAAGCTCACGTGCAGGTGGGTGTCGTCGTCGATATCGTGCAGCGCCTCGAGCATGGTGTTGCGCATGCCGTGCTCGTCGATGTGGCGCATGTCGTAGACCTGCAGCCCGAGCTGGCGGATTGCCTCTTTCTCGGCGGCATCCACGCTGCGGATGCCGATGAAATCCAGGTCGCGCGGCGCCAGTGCCGCGTGCTCGCCGCTCCACCCCACCAGCGCCCGCGGCCCGTGCCCGAGCAGGCAGGACACCGGCATGCCATGCAGGTTGCCTGAAGGGCTGATGGCTTCGGTGTTGACGTCGGTATGCGCATCCAGCCAGATCACCCGCAGTTGCTTTCGGGCATAGCGGCAATGGCGCGCCACGGCACTGATCGAGCCGATGGCCAGGCAATGGTCGCCGCCCATCAGCAGCGGCGTCTGGCTGGCCGCCAGCACTGCGGCGACCCGCTCGAAGACCGAGCGGTTCCAGGCGACCACTTCCTCCAGATGCCGCACGCCACCCTGCGGCTCTGTCCAGGGCGTGGGCGGCCCCGCCAGGTTGCCGTGGTCGTTGACGTTCAGGCCGTGCGCGCGCAGCGCTTCGAACAGGCCCGCCACGCGCAGCGCGTCGGGACCCATGCCCGCGCCGCGGACGCTGGCGCCCACGTCGGTGGGCGCGCCGATGAGGCAGACGGTTCTCATGAAAGTCCCTGGAGTTGCGCTTGAGCAATGCGCAAATTGTGGCAGCTTGTGCCGGACCGTGGTGTCTGTTGCTACAGGTTGATTCGCCGGTGACTGAGCGCGGCTGGGCGTGGCCAGAATGGACCGCTCACCTTCTCTTTCAACCAAAGGAACCCCATGCTGGCAATGAACTACCGCGGCCCCTATCGCGTGCGCGCCGTCCAGAAGGCCGAGCCGGAAATCGAGCATCCGAACGATGCCATCGTGCGCGTCACGCGCTCTTGCATCTGCGGCTCCGACCTGCATCTTTATCACGGCCTGGTGCCCGACACCCGCGTGGGCATGACCTTCGGCCATGAGTTCACCGGCGTGGTGGAAGAAGTGGGCTCTTCGGTGCAGAACCTGAAGAAGGGCGACCATGTGCTGGTGCCGTTCAACATCTTCTGCGGCTCCTGCTTTTTCTGCCAGAAAGAGCTGTACGGCAACTGCCACAACACCAACCCGGCGGCCACCGCGGTGGGCGGCATCTACGGCTACTCGCACACCGCCGGCGGCTATGACGGCGGGCAGGCCGAGTACGTGCGCGTGCCGATGGCCGACGTCGGACCCACCGTCATTCCCGCCGGCCTCGACATCGAAGACGCCGTGCTGCTGACCGATGTGTTCCCGACCGGCTACCAGGCTGCCGAAATGGGCGGAATCCAGCAAGGCGACACCGTGGTGGTCTTCGGCGCCGGCCCGGTGGGCCTGTTCGCGGCCAAGTCGGCCTGGCTGATGGGGGCCGGCCGAGTCATCGCGGTCGACCAGCTGGAATACCGGCTGGAGTTCGCCCGCCGCTTCGCGCAGTGCGAGACCATCGACTTCAAGGATGTCGGCGACATGGCGATCCACATCAAGCGGATGACCGACTGGCTGGGCGCCGATGTCTGCATCGACGCCGTCGGCTGCGAGGCCGCGGGCAGCTTCGCCCAGTCGCTGACCGGCCTCAAGCTCAAGCTTCAGGCCGGCGCCGCAACGGCGCTGCACTGGGCCATCAACTCGGTGCGCAAGGGCGGCACGGTCTCCATCGTCGGGGTTTACGGGCCCACCTTCAATGCGGTGCCGATCGGCAACGCCATCAACAAGGGGCTGACCCTGCGAATGAACCAGGCGAGCGTCAAGCGCCACCTGCCACGGCTGATCGAGCACATCCAGGCCGGCCACATCAAGCCGAGCGAAATCATCACGCACCGGATTCCGCTGGAAGAGATAGCGGACGCGTACCACATCTTCTCGAGCAAGCTCGACCATTGCATCAAGCCGGTGCTGATTCCGCCCTCGGCGACGCTGCACTAGGAGCGCCCCATGAAATCGACCACACTCGAAAATAGCCCCACCTACGTGGAGAACACCGACCCGCTGGCCCGCCAGCAGGTGCAGCCGCGCCAGGACGTGCCCGGCTGGGGCGCCGACGCCGACCCGGCCAACCGCCCGGCGGTGCCCAAGGAGCGCACCCCGCCGCGGCTGGCCAACGTGCATTGGGACCAGCCGGCGCCGCAGGAAGCCCACCACGCGGTGTTTCATTCCACGGAACGCCCGGGCATCACCCCGGTGTTCGGCACCAGCACGCCGCCGTCCGGGCTGTCCGGCCTGATGCGGGGCGCCGCCTACCGGTTCAGCGAGAACGACATCCGCCATTGGCTGATCCTGCTGGCTGCCGACCGGGTGAATGTGGGCGAAGGCCTGTTGTCGGACCTGGCGCATGGCCACATCCCCAATATCCTGGGCGAGATGGGCGCGCGCGCCGAATGGAAGTACAACCGGGCCGGTTTCGTGCGCAAGGCGCTGGTCGTCTCCGCCGTGGTCGGCTTGGCCGTCTATGCCGTGCGGCGACGCCGCGCAGACCGACACTTCATGGACGACGGTGTCGACGCGGGCTGATCGGACGGGGCCATGACGCGTTTTGTTTTACGGGTTCGAACGCATTGAGGTAATTCACCAAGTGGTTAAAGTGTCGCGCACCTGGTGAACCCTGGAGCAGCGAATGAGCCTTGCCGACCGATTCGAAGACGTCCAGCACCTGGAGGAGGTGATGTCGCGCCCCTCGGCAGCGCTGCAGGCCGAACTGGAGCAGGCGCCCGGCGACATCATGGTGTTGGGCGTGGGCGGCAAGATGGGGCCCACCCTGGCACGCATGGCCAAGCGGGCCGCCCCGGGGCGGCGCGTGATCGGCGTGGCCCGCTTCTCGCAGCGCGGGCTGCAGGAGGAGTTGCAGCAGCACGGCGTCGAATGCATCGAGGCCGACCTGCTGTCGCGCGAGGCCCTGGCGCGACTGCCCGATGCGGCCAACATCGTCTTCATGGCCGGCCGCAAGTTCGGCTCGACCGGCAGCGAGTGGCTGACCTGGGCGATGAATGCCCATGTGCCGGCGCTGGTGGCCGAACGCTTCGCCCGCTCGCGCATCGTGGCTTTCTCCACCGCTTGCGTCTATCCCTTCGTCAGCACGGCCGGCGACGGCGCCACGGAAGCGGTGCCGCCCACGGCGCCCTCGGGCGAATACGCCAACTCCTGCGTGGCGCGCGAGCGGATTTTCGAGCACTTCTCGCACCAGCACGCCACGCCCGGGCGGCTGCTGCGGCTGTCTTACGCCATCGACATGCGCTACGGCGTGCTGCACGATGTAGCGCAGAAGGTGCTGCGCGGCGAGCCCATCGATCTGGCGATGGGACACGCCAACATCATCTGGCAGGGCGAGGCCAATGACTGGGCGCTGCGCGCGCTGGCGCATTGCGAGTCGCCGACCGCGCCGCTGAACCTCAGCGGCCCGAAGATCAGCATCCGGGCGGTAGCCACCGCGCTGGGCGAACGACTGGGCGTCGTCCCGGTGCTGACCGGCCAGGAAGCCCCGACCGCCTGGCTGGTCGACTGCACGCAGGCGTTCGAGTTGTTCGGCGCGCCGCAAGTCGGCCTGGACACGATGCTCGACTGGACCGCCGACTGGGTGCGGCGCGGCGGCGACAGCCTGGGCAAGCCCACGCACTACGAAGCGCGAGACGGAAAATATTGAACACCCCCGAAACGCCCTTCGGGCGCCTCCCCGTCAGGGGGCGCCACCAGAAGCCCGGCGAAGCCGGATCCGCGAGTGGCCCACGTAAAGAGAGCTGACTATGCACTGGTCCGACATTCCCGCTGATTCCCTGGCCGTGTTGCGCCGCGGCTCGGTAATTCCTGCGCACTTGCTGGCGCTGGACGCCAGCCGCCGGCTCGACCCGCGGCGGCAGCGCGCCATGACCCGCTATTACCTGGACGCCGGCGCCGGCGGGGTGGCGGTGGGCGTGCACTCGACCCAGTTCGCGATCCGCGAAACCGGCCTGTACCAGCCGGTGCTGGAACTGGCAATGCAGACGGCGCGCGACTGGGAGCCGCTGGGCGGGCGGCGACCGCTGTTCATGGTCGCCGGCCTGGCCGGGTCCACCGGACAGGCGGTGCGGGAAGCCGGCTTGGCCCGCGGCCTGGGCTACCACGCGGGGCTGCTGAGCCTCGCGGCAATGAAGGGCGCGAGCGAAGACGACCTGGTCGCCCATTGCCGGGCGGTCGCCGAGGTCGTGCCACTGGTGGGCTTCTACCTGCAGCCGGCCGTGGGCGGCATCCACTTGCCGGCGGCGTTCTGGCGCCGCTTCGCCGAGATCGACAACGTGGTGGCGATCAAGATGGCACCGTTCAACCGCTATCGCACTCTGGACGTGATCCGCGGCGTGGTGGCGGCCGCAGCCGAGGAGCGGGTCACGCTCTACACCGGCAACGACGATCACATCGTGCTGGACCTGCTGGCCCCGTTCACCCTGATGCGCGACGGCCGCGCGGTCACCGTGCGCATCCGGGGCGGTCTGCTCGGCCACTGGAGCGTGTGGACGCAACGCGCCGTCGAGCTGCTGTCGCGCATCCATGTGGCGATCGAACGCGGCGAGGTCACACCGGAGTTGCTGGCGCTCGACGCGCAGGTCACCGACTGCAATGCCGCGCTGTTCGATGTTGCCCACGATTTCCACGGCTGCATCGCCGGCTGCCACGAGGTGCTGCGGCAACAGGGCCTGTTGCAGGGCATCTGGTGCCTGGATCCGGGCGAAGGCCTGAGCCCGGGCCAGGCCGCCGAGCTCGACCGCGTGCGGCGCGATTACCCGCATCTGATCGACGATGAATTCGTGGCCCGGCATCTTGAACGGTGGCTTTCCTAGCCGGGCACGGGCTAGGGCATTCATCGTTGACAGCCTCGGCGCCAATCCGTAAAGTGCGCCAATTAACTGATTGGTGAATTAAAGCGAATCAACCCTCGGAGACCTTCATGAACAAGCGCTTCCTCCTCAAATCCGCCGCCTTTGCCGCCCTGGCGATGGGCCTCGCCCTGCCGGCCGCAGCCCAGTGGAAGCCGTCCAAGCCGATCAACCTGATCGTGCCATGGGCGGCCGGCGGATCGACCGACCAGATCACCCGGGTGACGGCGGCCGAGCTGGAGAAGGTGCTGGGCCAGAAGATCATCGTGGTGAACCAGCCCGGCGCGTCCGGCTCGATCGGCAGCAAGAACGCCTGGGAAGCGCCCAAGGATGGCTACACCTGGACGGCGGGGGCGGCGCAGGACCTGGGCACCTACCAGGCGCTCGGCATGCTCGACGTGCCGGCCAAGGACTGGCACATGTTCCTGTCCGTCGCCAACATCGCAGTGGTCGGCGTCGGCGCCAGCACGCCGTACAAGAACATGGGCGATCTGCTCGCCGCCATGAAAGCCAAGCCGGGCGAAGTGAAGGTCGCCACCGCCGGCGTCACCTCGGGTGGGCACAACGCGATGGAAGCCATCTCGCGCGCCACCGGCGTCAAATACCGGCATGTCACTTATGACGGTGGCAACCCGGCCGTGGTGGCCACCGTTTCGGGCGAGACCGACCTGACGACGCAGCTGGCCGTGGAGCAGGCCGAGATGATCCGCGGCAAGCGCATCCGCCCGCTCGCTACCGTGTCCGACAAGCCGCTCGAGATCGAAGGCTACGGCACCATCGAGCCGATCAGCAAGACCATTCCCGGCTTCAAGGCCCCGGCCAA
This sequence comes from Ramlibacter sp., assembly GCA_036675435.1. Classification (GTDB taxonomy): domain Bacteria; phylum Pseudomonadota; class Gammaproteobacteria; order Burkholderiales; family Burkholderiaceae_C; genus Ramlibacter. Next base: position 8,019 of record JAKFEZ010000096.1, read on the forward strand.
CTACTTCGGCATCTTCATCCCCAAGGGCGTGCCACCGGAGGTGCTGGCGACGATGCAGAAGATCTGGGCCGACAACATCGCCAACAACGCGGTGATCAAGGCTTATGCGGTGAATCGCGGCGCGCTATTCGCGCCGGTGGCCGGCGACGCCGCCCTGGCCGCCGCCATGCCGGCGATCCAGGCCAATGCCTGGCTGCTGCACTCCACCGGCAAGACCAAGGTGGCGCCCGATACAGTGGGCATCCCGAAACCATAACCTTTGGGAGCGCTGATCGTGAGCATCGAGACTGCGCCCGAAGGCGAAATCACACCGCGCGCCGACCTCTTGTCGGCGCTGCTGTGGATGGCCTTCGGCGGCGCCGTCGCGGTCGGCTCGTGGCGGATGGACCGGCTGGAGAACCTGCACATCAACCAGTACGAGATTCCGGGCCTGGTGCCGGGCCTGCTGGGCACGGCCGTGCTGCTGCTCGGGCTGATGCTGGTGGTGCGGGCGCTCAGGGCCGGCGCGTTGCGTCCCACCGAGCCCGCGCCGAAGGCCCAGGGCGTCGGCCGGATGGCGCTGGTGTTCGCGGCCATGCTGCTGTATTCCCTGGTGCTGATCGGCCACGGCCTGCCGTTCTGGTTGGCCACTGCCGCTTTCGTATCCGCCTTCATTTTCTTCTTCGATCGTGAACGGCAAACCGGGCTCGGCCGCAGCACGCCGCGCCAGGCGCTGCTGGCCCTGACCTGCGGCATCGTCGCCAGCGCGGTGGTGACGTTCACGTTCCAGGACATCTTCTACGTCAGGCTGCCCTAGGGCCTGTCCGCACCATTCCAATGTTCCAGGGACTTTTCGCGTTCGGCCATTCGCTGGCCGGTTTCATGACGCTGGAGGCGATCACGCTCGTGCTCGCCTCGACGCTGGTGGGCGTGGTGATCGGCGCCTTGCCGGGCCTCACCGCCACCATGGGCGTGGCGCTGATGACCACGCTGACGCTGAAGCTGCCGCCGACCCAGGCCATCCTGGTTTTGATCTGCACCTACGTGGGCGCGATTTACGGCGGCAGCCGCAGCGCCATCCTGCTGAATATTCCCGGCACGCCCGCCTCGGCGGCTTCCTGCCTCGACGGCTACGCGCTGGCGCGCCAGGGCATGGCCGGGCGCGCGATGGGCATCGCCACCAGCGGCTCGGTGCTGGGCACGCTGATCGGCATGTTCTTCCTGGCCTTGTTCACGCCGCTGCTGGGTGAAGTGGCGCTCAAGTTCGGCGCCTACGAATTTTTCTGGCTGGCGGTGAGCGGCGTCATCATCTCGGCCACCGTCACCGGCGGCGACGCGCTCAAGGGCTGGATCGCCGGGTTCGCCGGCCTGTTCATCGCCACCATCGGCCAGGACGGCATCCACGCCTACGAGCGTTTCAACTTCGGTACCCGCGACCTGGCCGGCGGAATCTCGCTGGTGCCGGCGCTGGTGGGCGCATTCGGCTTCGCCGAAATCCTGGTCGCGATGCAGGAGAAGCGGCTGCCGGTCAAGATCAACGCCCTCGACTCGGTGATCCCCAAAATCAGGGACGTGTTGAAGTACTGGCGCACCATCATCCGCTCCGGCGTGATCGGCACGTTCATGGGGATCGTGCCCGGGGTGGGCGAAGACGTGGCGGCCTGGTCCTCGTACGCCGCCGCCAAGCGCACCAGCAAGGAAAAAGAATTGTTCGGCAAGGGCTCCGTCGAGGGCCTGATGGCCGCCGAGACCGGCGACAACGCCTGCGTCCCGGGCGCCATCATTCCGGTGCTGACCTTGCAGATTCCCGGCTCGGCGCCTGCGGCCGTGCTGATGGCGGCCATGCTAATCCACGGCGTCAAGCCCGGCCCGATGATCATGATCGAGTCGCCGCAGTTCGTCTACGACATCGTGGCGATGATGATGCTGGCCACCATCGGCATCCTGATCTACGGCCTGACCCTGACCAAGTTCCTGGTGCAGGTGCTGCGCGTACCCACCACCATCATCGTGCCCATCATCCTGGTGCTGTGCACCATCGGCACCTTCGCGCTGGCCTCGCGCTTGTTCGATGTCTGGGTGATGGTCGCCTTCGGCGTGCTGGGCTTCGCATTGCGAAAATTCGGCTACCCGATGGCGCCGCTGGTGCTGGGCATCGTGCTGGGCGACCTGCTGGAGAAGAATTTCCGGCGCGGCCTGGTGCTGTCGGACGGCGACCTGGCGCCCTTCTTCACCCGCCCGATCTCGGCCGTGCTGTTCGGGGTGATCGCGCTGGTGCTGATCCTGCGGTGGGGCCCGGTGCGCCGGCTGTTCGCCCGCAAACCCGGACTGACTGCCAATTCACCATGACCCAGACGCTGAAGTTCGCCCTCTGCAACGAGGTTCTGCAGCCCCTGCCGTTCGAGCAGCAATGCAAGGCCGCCGCCGCCATGGGCTACGACGGGCTGGAGCTGGCGCCGTTCACGCTGGCTGAAGACCCCATGACGCTGAGCGATGCGCAGGCGATGCGCATCGAGCGCATCGCCCAGGACCACGGCCTGCGGATCTACGGCCTGCACTGGCTGCTGGTGGCGCCGGCCGGCCTGTCCATCGTCAGCGCCGACGCCGCCGTGCGCGACCGCACCGTGGCCGTGATGCGGCGGCTGGTCGAGCTGTGCGCGCTGATGGGGGGCGGCTATCTGGTGCACGGTTCGCCCAAGCAGCGTTCGGTGCCGCCAGGTTCCAGCCGCGAGCAGGCGCTGGCCCGCGCCACCGAATGCTTCGCCCGGGTCGCCACGCCGGCGCGCGACAGCGGCGTGGTCTATTGCGTGGAGCCGCTGGCCGCCGGCGAGACCGACCTGATCAATACCGTCGCCGAGGCCGTCCGGATCGTCGATGAAATCGATTCGCCCGGCCTCAAGACCATGATCGATTGCAGCGCGGCCGGCCAGCAGGAAACCGACTCGATCGAAGTGTTGATGGCTCGCTGGGTGCCGACCGGCCACATTGCCCACGTGCAGGTGAACGACCCGAACCGGCGTGGGCCCGGCCAGGGGGCACTGGAGTTCGGCGCCATCCTGGAGACGCTGATGCACCTGCAGAGAATGGGCCACTACGAGGGCATCGTGGCGGTGGAGCCGTTCGACTATGTGCCGGACGGCCCGGCCTGCGCCGCGCGTTCCATCGGCTACCTCCAGGGCATCATCGAAGGGCTGGCCTTGCATGACTGAATCGCCACCTTTCGCGGTGCGCGAGATCGAGCTGTACGAGCGGCCGGTCGTCTTGCGCCTGCCGTTCCGCTTTGGCGTGGTGACGCTGACCGAATGCCCGCAGGCCTTCGCCCGCGCCCGCATCGAATTCGCCGACGGCAGGAGCGCCTGGGGCGCGGCGGCCGAGATGATGGCGCCGAAGTGGTTCGACAAGGACCTCGCGCTTTCCAACGAAGACAATTTCGACCAGCTGCGCGGCGTGCTGCGGCTGGCGCGCGATGCCTACCTGGTCGACGCCTCGCCGGCCACGGCCTTCGGACATTTCGCCCGGCATCACGACAGCCATCTCGCGGCCGCGGCGGCGCGGGGCTACAACCCGCTGCTGGCGAGCTATGGCCCGGCCCTGATTGATCGCGCCGTGCTCGACGCGCTGTGCCGCGACGAGGGTGCATCGTTCTATTCGGCCCTGCAGCTCAACCTGCCAGGCATAGGCGGTGAGCGCCCGGAGTTCGCCGGCTTCGACTTCGACGCATTTCTGCGCGGCTGCCGGCCCGCGCGTGACATCCAGGCACGTCACACCGTCGGCATGCTGGACGCAATCACCGCAAGCGACCTGGCGCAGCCGGTCAACGACGGCCTGCCTGAAACGCTGGAACAGGTCATCCGGTCCTATGGCCATCGCTACTTCAAGCTCAAGGTCGGCGGCAGGCTCGATGCCGACCTGGCGCGGCTCGAAGCCATCGCCGCCGTGCTGGACCGGCTGCCGGACCCCTACTTCGTTTCGCTCGACGGCAATGAGCAATACTCAGATGCGCAGGGCGTGGCGCAGCTCACTGCGGCCATCCGCGCCCGCCCGAATCTGGCGCGGCTCTGGGACTCGATCCTGTTCATCGAGCAGCCGATCGCCCGCAAGCTGGCCCTGGCCACCGACCTGCGTTCGGCCGATCTGGGCAAGCCGGCCATCATCGACGAATCCGATGGCGAGCTCGACACCTTCGCGCAGGCGCGCGAGCGCGGCTACGACGGAGTTTCGTCCAAGACCTGCAAGGGCCTGTACAAATCTATCCTCAACGCCGCGCGCTGCGCCGCATGGAACGCCGAGGAAGGGCAGGCCCGCTATTTCATGTCGGCCGAAGACCTGACCACGCAGGCCGGGCTCTCGGTGCAACAGGACCTGGCCCTGGTCAACCTGCTGGGCATCCGCCATGTGGAGCGCAACGGCCACCACTACGTGAACGGGATGGCAGCGCTGCCGGCGTCGGAGCAGGAAGCTTTTCTGCAGGCTCATCCCGACGTGTATGAGCGCAGCCACGGCGCCGTGCGCCTGCGGATTGCGCAGGGGCGCATCGCCCTCGGCTCGCTGGATTGCGCGGGCTACGCCAGTGCGGCGATGCCGGACTTCGGCGCGATGTCGGCCCTGGCCCCGGGCCCCTGATTCAGGGCGTGACCCGCAGTTTGAACACCGCCTTGCGCTCGCCAACCCGTGTGCCGCGGCAGTTGGCGATGGCTTCGGCGCGCCAGGGGCGCAGCTCGTCGCGCTGGCGCGCATCGAGCCAGCCGAGCTGATCGAGCACGGCGATGGTGGCGGCATACAGGGCGGTCTTGTCGCCATCGGCGATCTTCAGGGCGAAGCCCTGGCGCCGGCTGCGGCTGGCCACCGCCTGCACGCCCTCGGCGCCGGCCTTGGTGACCCAGTCGCCGCGGCCGGCTCGCATGAAAGCCAGGTCGCTGCGGCCGGTGCCCGACACCAGGTCGGGGTGCGAGACCATCGCGTCGGCCAGTTGCGCGAAGCTCTCGCCGAACTCGCCGTCCGACGAGCCGCTCGCCAGCCGCGCATAGCCGCGCGCCAGGCTAGCAAGCGGCATCGCATAGTTGGGCGCCGAACAGCCGTCGATGCCGATCCGCAGCTCGTCCGGCGTCAGCCCCACCGCGCGCGCGACGTCGCGCCGGATGGCCTGCTGCAGCGGATGGCCGGGGGCCAGGTAGTTGCCGAGCGGCCAGCCCTGCTGCACCGAAAAGGCCAGGAAGCCTGCATGCTTGCCGCTGCAGTTGTTATGGCGCTCGTCGTACTCGCCCGGCGCCGGCCTGGGCGCCACGCCCAGATCGGCGAAGATCGGCACATGGCAGCCGCACTGCAGCGCCTTGTAGCTGAGCCCGGCCTTGTCGAGCATGGCCTGCACCTGGGCCAGGTGCATCGGCTCGCCGCTGTGGCTCGCGCACAGCAAGGCGAGGTTCTCGCGCGTGAAATCAAACAGCTGCGGGCCACCGGCCTGCAGGAACGGCAGCGCCTGCAGGGCCTTGAGCGTGGAGCGCGAGAACACCACCCGCCGGGGGTCGCCGGCAGCCGCCAGCACGGCGCCCTGCGTGTCGACCACCGCCACCGCGCCGAAATGCGTGCATTCCAGCGTGTCGCCGCGAAAAGTTTCAACCAGGGGCACCAGAGCGTCCATCGCCGGATTATCAGCGCTGTGCGGCGTTTGTCTCCAGGTTGACGAGCTCGCGGCCGGGCGCTGCGCCACAATGCCCGTATGAAGCAGCTGCGCTCACCCCTGCAAGCCCTGGTCGTGCAATGGCAGGTGCGATCGGGCGACCTGGTCGCGGAAGGCGACCTGCTGGTGGTGCTGGAAGCCATGAAGATGGAGCACGAGCTGCGGGCGCCCTGGGCCGGCCGGGTGCGCGAACTGCGGTTCGGCCCCGGCGAGCCGGTCAACGAAGGGGACGTGCTGATGACCGCCGAGCCGGCTGCAGCCGGCGGGCTGTCGCCCGGCGTTGCTTCGACTGCCGCGCAGCCAGGCGGGCCGGGCACCCTCCGGCCGGATCTGCAGCGCGTCCTGGACCGGCACGCCTTGACCCTGGACGCGAGCCGCCCCGAAGCACTGGCGCGGCGCCACGCCCAGGGCCGGCGCTCGGCCCGCGAAAACGTCGAGGACCTGTGCGATGCCGGCTCCTTCAGCGAGTACGGCGCGTTGGCCATCGCGGCCCAGCGCAACCGCCGCACCGAAGACGACCTGGTCCGCAACACGCCGGCCGACGGCATGGTCACCGGCATCGGCTGCGTCAACGGCGCGTTGTTCGGCCCCGAGCGCTCGCGCACGGTGGTGATGGCCTACGACGCCACCGTGCTGGCCGGCACCCAGGGCATGCGCAATCACCAGAAGACCGATCGCATGCTGGGTCTCGCGTTGAAGAACAAGCTGCCGGTGGTGCTGTTCGCCGAAGGCGGCGGCGGGCGCCCCGGCGACACCGACATGCCGATCGTGGCCGGGCTGCACGTGGCCACGTTCGCCAGCTACGCCCGCCTGAACGGGCAGGTGCCGGTGGTCGGCATCGCTGCCGGGCGCTGCTTCGCCGGCAATGCTGCGCTGCTCGGCTGCAGCGACGTGATCATCGCCACGGTCGACAGCAACATCGGCATGGGCGGCCCGGCGATGGTCGAGGGCGGCGGGCTGGGCGTGTTTCGGCCCGAGCAGATCGGCCCCAGCGAAGTGCAGCACCGAAGCGGTGTCATCGACGTGCTGGTGGACGACGAAGCCGCTGGCGTCGTGGCCGCACGGCGCTATCTGTCGTTCTTCCAGGGCCGCGTGGAAACGTTCAACGCGCCCGAGGCGGCTGCCCTGCGCGACGTGGTGCCGGCCAACCGGCTGCGGGTGTACGACAGCCGCGCGGCCATCGACGGGCTGGCCGACGTCGGCAGCGTGCTGGCGCTGCGCACCGGCTTCGGCCAGGGCATTCACACCGCACTGGCGCGAATCGAGGGCCGCCCGCTAGGCATCATGGCCAGCAATCCGCAGCACCTCGGCGGCGCGATCGACGCGGACGCAGCCGACAAGGCGGCGCGCTTCATGCAGCTGTGCAATGCCCATGGCCTGCCGCTGGTGAGCCTGGTCGATACGCCCGGCTTCATGGTCGGCCCGGCCGCGGAAGAGCAGGCCCAGGTGCGCCATGTGAGCCGCATGTTCATTGTCGCGGCGCACTTGCGGGTGCCTTTTTTCAGCGTGGTACTGCGCAAGGGCTATGGTCTGGGCGCGATGGCGATGGCGGCCGGCGGTTTTCATTCGCCCGACCTCATGGCGGCCTGGCCCACCGGGGAATTCGGCGCAATGGGGCTGGAAGGCGCCGTCAAGCTGGGCTTTCGCAAGGAGCTGGAGGCGGCGGCCGAAGGCCCGGTGCGCGACGCGCTGTTCGAGCAGATGGTGGCCAGGCAATATGAGAACGGGCAGGCCCTCAACATGGCAGCCACGCTGGAGATCGATGCCGTGATCGACCCGGCGCGCACGCGCGACTGGCTGGCGCGCGGCCTGGCATCCGCGGCTTCGTCGCAGGCGGGCGCGGCACCCTACGTGGATAGCTGGTAGCGTCCTACAGTCCCGGCGGCAGCTACTGATGACCATGATGTCTTTTCTTTTCACCGTGGGAGCGAAACGCATGTCCGACCATCAGCCGGGAACCCGGCGCGAAGATCGAATCGACGTCCGGCACGAATACGAGCTGTGCGCCTGGGCACGGCACTTCAACGCCAGTGAGCACCGGGTGCGCGAGGCCGTGGCCGCGGTCGGTGACCGCGCCGACAAGGTCCGCGAGCACCTGGCGGGCAACTTGGCCGGCAAGGAACGCCCAGGGGACAACACGCCGGGCTCGCGCAGCGCGGGCGACCGGCCGTCGCGCTGAAACTCCCGGCGAGCGCAGGCTCGGCGCCGGCTCGCCCGCGGCGCCGGTTCGTGGCCGGCTTCCTGGCGCTGCTGGGCGGCTGGACCGCTCGCGGCGCCCTCGCGCAGCCGCGCTACAAGGTGTCAGCGGGCCAACTGGAGGACGCGCTGGCGCAGCGCTTTCCGTTGCGCCAGGCCATTCCCGGCGTCGTCGAACTGCGGCTGCAGACGCCGCGCCTGCGTTTCCTGCCGCTGCAGAACCGGCTGGCCAGCGAGCTGGAGATCGAGGCGGCCGGTCCCGCCCTTCGGCGCAGCCACACAGGTTGGGTCGAGCTGGATTTCGAGCTGCGTTATGAGCGAACTGACCAGACGCTGCGCGCGCACGGCATCCGCGTGCAGTCGGTGCGGCTGCCCAGCCTGCAGCCGCAGGCCGCGGCACTGCTGGAGGCCTATGCCCGGAGCGCGGCGGAGCAGTCCTTGTTCGAGGTGGTGCTGCATCGGCTGCGGGCGCAAGACCTGGCGCTGGCCGAGACGATGGGTCTGGAGCCGGCCGACATCACGGTCGTGCAGGATGGCCTGGTGATCGAGTTCGTTGCGCGACCGCCGCGCTGAGCCTGGGCTGGTCGCCGGCAAATGCCCTTGCCCTACCGTGCGCAAAACTGGCACTGCCTTAAAATTGCGTCATCACGAAGCCGGGTTGCAAGCTGTTGAAGCGCGTCTTTTTCTTCTTCTGGGCACTCGCCCTCCCGGCTGCCTACGGGCAGACCGAGTGGCTCACCATCGTGGGTGAGCCAGGCAATGCTCTGGTCAACACCATCCAGGTCGATCCCGTGCCGCTGGCGGCGGCGGACGGGCACAAGACCATGCGCGTGCGCGTCAGCCGCTCGGCCCAGCGCGTCGACTGGGATGGCATTCCCTACCGCTCGTACGAGTCCACGGTGTTGTTCGACTGCCTCAGCAACACGGCGCGTTATCTCGAGATCAGGTACTACCTGCACGCCAACTGGACCGGTCCCCTGCAACAGACGGTCACCTACGCCAACGGCATGCCGCGGTGGATGCTCTTTCGCGACGTCGAGCCCAATCCATACCAGCGCATCCTTCACGCGGCGTGCAGGCGCTGAACACGGAGCTGCGTCCTCGAGCGGGCGATTGCGTCGCCATGTATGCTGGCGCCGAACAACCGGAGTGAGCCCCATGCTGGAACTGCGACCGACCTGCGAGAACTGCAACAAGGCCCTGCCGCCGGAGTCGCTGGAGGCGAGGATCTGCAGCTTCGAATGCACCTTCTGCGAAGCCTGCGCCACCAGCGTGCTGGCAAACGTCTGCCCGAACTGCGGCGGCGGCTTCGTGCCTCGGCCGGTGCGACCGGCCCGCGACTGGAAAGGGCCTTACCTGGGCAAGTTTCCCGCCGGCAGCAAAGTCGTTCACAAGCCAGTCGACCGGGCAGCGCATAAGCAGCTGGTGACGGCCGTCGATGGCCTGGCGCCCCAGAACCGCTAGCCCCTTCAGGGCGCTCAGTTCAATAGGGCGACCGCGCCCGAGAAGGTAAGGAAAGCGGCGGCGGTGGTGAGCAGGATGATGCGGGCGATGCGGCCCGTGTCGGCGCCGAACCGCTCGGCCAGCAGGGCCACGTTGCTGGCCGACGGCAGCGCCGCCACCAGCACCATCACCGTCAGGGCGGGACGGCCCAGCGGCAGGCCGAGCGCGATGGCGGCGCTGCCCACGCCCCACACCAGCAGCGGGTGCACCAGCAGCTTGACCATCGCCACCGGCACGAAATCGCGCCAAGGCATCGGCGCGTGTTCTTCCCGCGCGGCCACGTACTGCGAACGGGCCAGCACGGCGCCGATGGTGAACAGAGCCACCGGTGAGGCGGAATCAGCCAGCAGTCCGATGGTCTGGGCCACGGGCTTCACGGGCTCGAACTGCAGGGCCGAAGCGGCACCGCCCAGCAGAATGGCCCAGGGCATCGGGTTGAGGGCCACACCTTTCAGCGCGTTGCCGGCAGCCGTGCGGGCGCCGTGTTGATCGGCGCCGTCCAGCCGCGACAGGGCGATGCACAGCGAGCTGGTGATCAGCAGATCGACCAGGATGGTGAGGATCGCCGGGCCAGCGGCCTGGGCGCCGAGCAGCGCCACCAACAGCGGCACGCCCATGAAGCCGGTGTTGGGAAAGGCGGCAACCAGCGCGCCGAAAGAGGCATCGTTCCAGCCGATGCGCGAATTGCGGCTGGACCACACCACGAAGGCCACGAGGGCGAGCGCGCACACGAGATAGACCGAGGCCGCGGCCGCGTCCAGCAGCTGCGCGATGGGCGTGCCGGCGCCGAAGCGGTACAGGAGGCAGGGCAGCGCGAAGTACAAGACAAAGCTGTTGAGCCCCGGGATCGCGTCCAGCGGCAGCATGCGCCGGCGCGCGGCCACATACCCGCACAGCACCAGCGCGAAGAAGGGAAAGGTGATCAGCAGGATGTCAAGCACCCCTGTATTTTCAACGCAACTGCCGAGTTCCGGGTTTCAGGGCACTGACAGGGGCGGCCGGTATGATTCGCGACTGCCTTGGCAGTGCCGCCTTCTTCGCCTGTTCCAGTACCCCTCCCCGCCTCCCCTCCCCCTCGTTCGATGTCCGCAGGCCTCAATCCCGCCCAGCAAGAAGCCGTGAATTACATGCACGGCCCCTGCCTGGTGCTGGCCGGCGCCGGCTCCGGCAAGACCCGGGTGATCACGCACAAGGTCGGGCGGCTGATCCAGGCCGGGCTGGAGGCCAAGCGGATCGCGGCAATCACCTTCACCAACAAGGCCGCGGCCGAAATGCGCGAACGCGCCAAGAGCCTGATCGGGCGCGAAGCCCGCGAGGTGCTGATCTGCACCTTTCATGCGCTGGGCGTGCGAATGCTGCGCCAGGACGGCGCGGTGCTGGGACTGAAACCCGCCTTTTCGATTCTCGACAGCGACGACGTCACCAGCATCCTGAAGGATGCCGGCGGCACCACCGATGCCAAGACGGCGCGCCAGTGGCAGTGGGCGATCAGCCTGTGGAAGAACACGGGCCTGACAGCGGCGCAGGCCGAGGCACAGGCCAAGGACGACAACGAAAAGGTCACGGCGCGCATCATGGCGCGCTACGAAGAGCGGCTGGCGGCCTATCAAAGCGTGGATTTCGACGACCTGATCGGGCTGCCGCTCAAGCTGCTGCAGCAGCACGCCGAGGTGCGCCAGAAATGGCAGGCGCAGCTCGGCCATGTGCTGGTCGACGAGTACCAGGACACCAATGCCACCCAGTACGAGGTGCTGAAGCTGCTGGTCGGCGAGCGCGGCCGATTCACCGCTGTGGGCGACGACGACCAGTCGATCTACGGCTGGCGCGGCGCCACGCTGGACAACCTGAAGCGGCTGCCGCTGGATTTTCCCAACCTCAAGGTGGTGAAGCTGGAGCAGAACTACCGCTCCACCAGCGCCATCCTGCGCGCCGCCAACAACGTCATCGGGCCGAATCCCAAGCTGTTTCCCAAGACCCTGTTCTCGGAGCTGGGCGAGGGCGAGCCGGTGCGCATCGTCGACGCCGACAATGAAGAGCACGAGGCCGAGCGGGCGGTGGCCCGCATCCAGTCCACGCGGGCCAACGGGCTCAGCCAGGAATGGAGGGACTTCGCGGTGCTGTACCGCGCCAATCACCAGGCGCGCATCTTCGAGCAGGCGCTGCGCAAGGCCCAGATTCCCTACAAGGTGTCGGGCGGCCAGAGCTTTTTCGACCGGGCCGAGATCAAGGACCTGTGCGCCTGGTTGCGCCTGATCGTCAATAACGACGACGACCCGGCTTTCCTGCGCGCAGTCACCGCGCCCAAGCGGGGCATCGGCCACCAGACGCTGCAGAGCCTGGGCGTGTTCGCCGGCAAGTACAAGCTGAGCCTGTTCGAAGCGCTGTTTTCCAACTCGCTGTCGGCCGCGCTGTCCAGCCGCGCGGTGGCGGGCCTGCACGAGTTCGGCCGCTATGTGAACGACCTCGAGTTCCGCGCCCGCCACACCACCGGCTTCGAGGACGCCCGCGTGTTCCTGGCCGACTGGCTCAAGGACATCGGCTACGAGAAGCACCTGTACGACAGCGAGGAGAGCGAGAAGCTGGCGGCGTCGCGCTGGACCAACGTGAACGAGTTCTGCGACTGGATGGCCCAGCGCTGCGGCGGGCAGATCGACGATGCCGCGGGCGTAACCACCTCCAGCGAGAGGAAGACCTTTCTCGAAGTGGCGCAGACCATTTCGCTGCTGTCCACCATCAGCGAGCGCGAGCAGGATCAGAACGTGGTGACGCTTTCCACCCTGCATGCCGCCAAGGGCCTGGAGTGGCCGCACGTGATGCTGGTGGGCGTGACCGAGGGGCTGCTGCCGTTCAAGCTGGGTGATGGAAGCGCCTCCGGCGCGGACGATAACCCCACCGGCCGCGCCGACGGACCGATGAGCGAAGGCCTCCTGCAGCGGCTGCAGGAAGAGCGCCGCCTGATGTACGTGGGCATCACGCGAGCCCAGCGCTCATTGGCCGTGAGCTGGACCAAGCGGCGCAAGAAAGGCCGCGAGATGATCGCCGCCCAGCCCAGCCGCTTCATCGCCGAGATGGCGCTGGAACAGGCCACGACGCGGGAAGATCCGCGCGCAAAGCTCAAGGCGCTGCGCGCTGAATTCGCCAAGAAGGCGACTGACGCGGCGGCGGCGGCCGCTGCCGCGCCATGAGACGGATTCGGTCCTGGGCTTGGCCTTGGGCCGCCGCGCTGGCGCTCTGCGCGCAGTCGGCCATGGCTTGCCCGAAAGACACCGAGGTCGGCCAGGCCGACCTGTTGGGCCTGTGGCGCGCCGAGTTCGAAGGCCAACCCCGCGGCGCCACCCTGCTGCTGGAAAAGCACCCCGAGTACGCGCGCAGCTTTCACGGCGCCATCAATCGCAACGGCGAAAGGGCTCAGCTGGCCGGGGACGTGGTGGACGGTGAATTCACACTGGAAGAATCGGTGAACGGCATCAACATCAGCGCGGTCTGGGTCGGCGACGTGGTCGAAGGCTCCTGCGGGCGTGAGATTCGCGGCAGCTGGAAGGCGGAAGGCGATCCGCGCCAAGTGCAGTTTGTGCTGAGGAAGCATTTGGCTCGCTAGGCGGTGCCGCTGCGCGCAATTGCCTGTCCGCTTGCCGTTGCGATCAATCGCCCGGGAGCCTTGCATTCAAACCCGCGATCCATGAAGGCCTTCCAAGGAGTGAACATGGCAAAAGCATTCAGCGTCGTCCTCTTTTTCGTGCTGGCGGGCTGCTCAGGCGTTCCCCATCCGGGCGCGCCCACGGCGCCATGCTCTGCTGGCGAGGTATCGTACGCATGCCAGATTGAGCGTTATCACAACGTCGCCGCCGACTGAGAACGGCCAGCTCGGCGTTGGCTCGGCAGGCACCCCATGGGGTCGCTTCACCGATTCGGTTCACGGCCCTTTTTTTTGGCCCTGATGGGTCGGCTGGTACTCGCTGCGATGTCGCATGAATCGGTGAAACGACATGCGCAGGTGGAGTTGCATTACCTGCTTGGCCAACTCGCCATCTCGAGCTGCGGCCGCAAGGGTCAGGTCCTCATGGTGACGCAGGCTCTGCTTGAGCTCTGCGGGGGTGGAAAGATAGAA
>JAKFEZ010000098.1:0-4310 GCA_036675435.1 Ramlibacter sp.
CGCAAACGGAGAGCAACTTCGCTGGCTACTCGTCCGAGGACCTTGTCGGTCGCGTCAATCACAAACCACTCGTGCGTCACGTCAGCGGGTTTTGCGCTGAACGTTTTCATGAGTATCTTTCGATGCGGTTTGGCGAGTCCTTTTCCACGGTCGGTATTCTTCTGACGAGAATCTCTTAGGTGGGGATGGAAACGAGGAAAAAGCGCAATGGCTTCTCTCCATTCCTTCTGCCGCGGGACCACAAGGCGCTGCAGAACCCGCGATTATACGAAGAATCAACGACTTGCCGCAAGGCGACGACGGCGAATGGCCTAGTTCGGCAGAAAGTCACTGTTACCTATAGAGGCTGCCCCCTTGGGTCCGGCGGTGCCTGCGCCGTCCGGCTGCATGAGCGATGGACCCTCGGCGTGCAGCGCCGCATCATTCTCCGCCATACGGGCCAGTCCGCCGACCAACCGCAGCGACAGCAGCGCGTACACCCACCACGGGGCACCGCTGCCAAAGTTCGCTATCAACCAGGGGTTGGCAAGCGCGTGCATCAGGTACGCCGCTAGTACACCGAGGGCGCCCCAGCACACGCCGCTGAACACCGGCTCCGCACGCTTGGCAAACTGTTTGAAGTCCATGCCGTTCCTTCCGGTAAGCACAAGTTACGGTTTGTACGCCGTTTTGTGTTGCCCGTGGGTCGGGCGCATGGGACATTTGTCCTGATTCGCACGGGTTACCATCGCCGCATGTTCAGCTACCGCCACGCCTTCCACGCCGGCAACCATGCCGATGTGCTCAAGCACACGATGCTGATCGCCATCATGCGGTACCTCACGCAGAAGGACACCGCCCTGGTCGTGGTCGACACCCACGCGGGCGCCGGCCTGTATCGGCTGGACGGCGACTATGCTGGCACCTCGGGAGAGGCCGATGACGGTGTCGTCAAGCTGTTCGCGTCTCTGGCACCCGCCGATTCTTCCAAGGCAGCCATCAAGGACGTCGCGCCGGTGGTGCAGGACTACGTGGAGACCATCGCCGGTTTCAACCCCAGCGGCCAGCTGAAAATCTATCCCGGCTCGCCATTCATCGTGCAGGCCCTGCTGCGCACGGAAGCGCGCGACAAGCTCAAGCTGTTCGAGATGCATCCCACCGACAGCAAGGCCCTGGCCGCCAATATCGCCCAGCTCGATGCCGGCCGGCAGGTCGCCGTCGCGCGGCAGGATGGCTTCGAGGGCCTCAAGGCATTTCTTCCCCCGCCCTCGCGGCGGGCGCTGGTTCTGATCGACCCCAGCTATGAAATCAAGAGCGATTACCAAAAAGTAAGCGCCTGCATACAAGACAGCATCAAGCGCTTCGCCACCGGCACCTACATGGTCTGGTACCCGGTCATCCCACGGCCGGAGGCGCACGACTTGCCGCGGCGGCTGAAGACGCTGTCCAATCAGGCCGGCCGGCCCTGGCTGCACGCCACGCTGGCGATCGGGCAATCCGACGAACGCAACATCCCCGGTGAACCGGAGCGCGGCCAGGGCCTGACGGCCAGTGGCGTCTTCGTGGTCAATCCACCGCACTCGCTCAAGGCTGAGCTGACTGCGGCTTTGCCCCAGCTGTTGCAGGTGCTGGGCCGCGGCCGCGGCAAGGGTCAAACGCTGGAGACCGGCGGCTGAAGGGGGTCGCCACGATCCATATCAATTAGCCGACCGATCGGTCGGCTAATTGATATACTGCGGGCCATGTACACCCAAGCCCTGGATCTCCCCGACCCCGACTCGCGCGCGCTCCAGCCGGTCGGCCCCGCCCCCGGAATGGGCGAGGACACCCTGCAGGCACGGTTCGACGCCCGGATCGACGCCGACGGCAAGATCGAACCACAGGACTGGATGCCCGAGGCTTACCGCCGCACGCTGGTGCGGCAGATCAGCCAGCACGCGCACAGCGAAATCGTCGGCATGCTGCCCGAGGGCAACTGGATTTCGCGGGCGCCTTCGCTCAAGCGCAAGGCGATCCTGCTGGCCAAAGTGCAGGACGAAGGCGGGCATGGCCTCTATCTTTATTCCGCTGCCGAAACCCTCGGCGTGAGCCGGGATCATCTGCTCGACGGCCTGCATACAGGCAAGGCCAAATACAGCTCGATCTTCAATTATCCGACCCTCACCTGGGCCGATGTCGGCACCATCGGCTGGCTGGTCGATGGCGCGGCCATCATGAACCAGGTGCCGATCTGCCGCTGCACCTACGGGCCGTACGCCCGCGCCATGATCCGCATCTGCAAGGAAGAAAGCTTCCACCAGCGCCAGGGGTTCGAGAGCCTGATGACACTGATGGCCGGAACGCAAGCCCAGCGCGACATGGTGCAGGACGCGGTGAACCGCTGGTGGTGGCCGGTGCTGGCGATGTTCGGCCCGCCCGACAGCGACAGCCCCAACAGTGCCCAAGGCATGCGCTGGGGCATCAAGCGCATCAGCAACGACGACCTGCGGCAGAAGTTCGTCGACGCCACCGTGCCGCAGGCCAGGATCCTGGGCGTCACGCTGCCCGACCCCGACCTGAAATGGAACGAGCAGCGCGGCCAGCACGACTACGGCGCGATCGACTGGGACGAATTCTGGGCCGTGGTCAACGGCAACGGTCCTTGCAACGCCGAGCGCCTGGCGACCCGGGTCAAGGCCCATGGCGACGGCCAGTGGGTGCGCGATGCAGCCGTGGCGCACGCGCGCAAGCAGCAGGCCAGACAACTGAAGGAGGCGGCATGAGCGAGAAGGAATGGCCCTTGTGGGAGGTGTTCGTGCGCAGCAAGCAGGGCCTGGAGCACAAGCACTGCGGCAGCCTGCACGCCGTGGACGCGCAGCAGGCGCTGCAGATGGCGCGCGACGTCTACACCCGGCGCATGGAAGGCGTCAGCATCTGGGTGGTGCCGTCGGCGCTGATCACCGCCAGCGAGCCCGGGGACAAGGCGGAATTCTTCGAACCCGCGGCCGACAAGATCTACCGCCACCCGAGCTTCTACGACATTCCCGACGCCGTGGGCCACATGTGATGGCGGCGCAAGCTCCCCTGGACTATCTGCTGCACCTGGCCGACAACGCGCTGGTGCTGGGGCAGCGCAACGCCGAATGGTGCGGCCATGGGCCGGTGCTGGAAGAAGACATCGCCATGGCCAACATCAGCCTCGACCTGATCGGGCAGGCAAGGATGCTCTACCAGCACGCGGCGACGCTGGCCGATCCGCAGGCGAGCGAGGACACGCTGGCCTACTTCCGCGACGCCCGCGAGTTCCGCAACTACACCTTGCTGGAGCTGCCGCACCACGGCCCGCTGGCGAGCACGGCAGCGCAGAACCGCGACTACGCCACCACCATCGCCCGCAACTACTTCTACAGCACGCTGATGCTGCTGGCATGGGGCGCGCTGCAGCAGTCGCAGGATGCGCAGCTGGCCGCGATTGCTGCCAAATCGCTGAAGGAAACCCGTTATCACCACCGCCACGCGCGCGACTGGCTGGTGCGGCTGGGCGATGGCACCGACGAATCGCACGCCCGCATGCAGGCCGCGGTCAACCATCTCATGCCGTACACGCAGGAGTTCTGGACGGTGTCGGCCGCCGAGGCGCAAGCGCTGGCGAACGGCACCGGCATCGACAGTTCATTGCTGCGCCGCGACTGGGATGAAGAAGTCGATGCCGGCCTGGCCGAAGCCACCCTGCAGCGCCCGAGCTCCGCGGGTTACCTGCCGCGCGGCAAGGAAGGCATTCATTCGGAACACCTGGGCTATGTGCTGGCCGAGATGCAGGGCCTGGCCCGTCAGCATCCGGGAGCGCGCTGGTGAGCGTTGCGTCGCAGCGCGCCTGGGATATCCTGGGCGCGATTGCCGATCCGGAAATACCGGTGGTGTCCATTCGCGAGCTGGGCATCCTGCGGGAAATCAATGATCACGGCGGCGAGCTGGAAGTGGTGATCACACCCACCTACAGCGGCTGCCCGGCCATGGGGCAGATCGAGGACGATGTCCGCACGGCACTGGCCGACAACGACTTGCGGGCCACGGTGGTCACCCGGTTGGCGCCGGCCTGGACCACCGACTGGATGGGCGCCGAGGCCAAGGAAAAGCTGCGCGCCTACGGCATCTCGCCGCCGCACACGATGGCGCCGGGCAACGTGGTGCGGTTTGCCCGACCCGCCGCCAAGGGCGGCGCGCCCGACGTGGCCTGTCCACGCTGCGGCTCGGTCGACACCACCGAAACTTCGCACTTCGGCTCGACGGCGTGCAAGGCGCTCTACAAGTGCCTGGCCTGCCTCGAGCCCTTCGATTATTTCAAGCCTTAC
>JAKFEZ010000113.1:0-4255 GCA_036675435.1 Ramlibacter sp.
CAAGGCGCGCGCCGAATCGGCCGAGATGCCCGAGGAAGTGGCCTTCTTCGTCGCCAAGAACGTGCGCTCCAACGTGCGCGAGCTCGAAGGGGCGCTGCGCAAGATCCTGGCCTACTCGCGCTTCAACCAGAAGGAGATCTCGATCGCCCTGGCGCGCGAGGCGCTGCGCGACCTGCTGTCGATCCAGAATCGGCAGATCTCGGTCGAAAATATCCAGAAGACGGTGGCCGACTACTACAAGATCAAGGTCGCCGACATGTACAGCAAGAAGCGCCCGGCCAGCATTGCGCGGCCGCGGCAGATCGCGATGTACCTGGCCAAGGAGCTCACGCAGAAGAGCCTGCCCGAAATCGGCGAGCTGTTCGGCGGGCGCGACCACACGACGGTGCTGCACGCGGTGCGCAAGATCTCGGGCGAGCGCCAGCAGCTCACCGAGCTCAACCAGCAGCTGCACGTGCTCGAGCAGACGCTCAAGGGCTGATCCCGGATGTCATCAGGCATGCCCCTCGCAACAGCGGAGAATGGCGTCTCACTGGCGGATTCAAAGAGATAAGAGAAGAGGAAGAAGACATGATCGTTTTGAAGGCAACCCAAGACAAGGTCCTCGCCGCGCTGCAGTCGGTGGCAGGCATCGTGGAACGGCGCCATACGCTGCCGATCCTGGCCAACGTGCTGATCCGCAAGACCGGCGGCCAGCTGCAGCTGACCACCAGCGACCTCGAGATCCAGATCCGCACCACGGCCGACATGGACGGCGACAGCGGCAGCTTCACCACCACGGTGGGCGCGCGAAAGCTGATCGACATCCTGCGCACCATGCCGGCCGACCAGACCGTCAGCCTGGAGTCCAGCCAGAGCAAGCTGGTGCTCAAGGGCGGCAAGAGCCGCTTCACGCTGCAGACGCTGCCGGCGGAAGACTTCCCGCTGGTGCAGGAGTCGGCCGCCTTCGGCCCGGCCTTCAGCGTGCCGCAGAAGACGCTCAAGGCGCTGCTGGCGCAGGTGTCGTTCGCGATGGCGGTGCACGACATCCGCTACTACCTGAACGGCATCCTGTTCGTGGCCGAAGGCAAGCAGCTGTCGCTGGTGGCCACCGACGGCCACCGGCTGGCGTTCGCCAGCGCCACGCTCGACGTCGAAGTGCCGCGCCAGGAGGTGATCCTGCCGCGCAAGACGGTGCTGGAGATGCAGCGCCTGCTGTCCGACGCCGAGGGCGCCATCGAGATGCAGTTCGCGCCCAACCAGGCCAAGTTCTCGTTCGGCGGCATGGAGTTCGTCACCAAGCTGGTCGAGGGCAAGTTCCCCGACTACAACCGCGTGATCCCCAAGAACCACAAGAACCAGGTCACGCTGGGCCGCGACCCGCTGCTCAAGAGCCTGCAGCGCACCGCCATCCTGACCAGCGAGAAGTTCAAGGGCGTGCGCCTGACGCTGGAGCCGGGCACCCTGCGCGTGGCCAGCAACAACGCCGAGCAGGAAGAGGCGATGGACGAACTCGACATCGACTACGGCGGCGACACCATCGAGATCGGCTTCAACGTCACCTACCTGATCGACGCGCTGGCCAACATGGGCCAGGAAATGATCCGCATCGAGATGGCCGACGCCAACAGCTCGGCGCTGGTGACCAACCCGGAAGACGCGAACTTCAAGTACGTCGTCATGCCGATGAGGATTTGATTCGTCATTCCCGCCTTCGCGGGATTGACGCAAGTACGAACCGCACCCGCCGCCCCGGCGGGTTGCGTGTTTCAAGCGACAGAGAAAAGACGTGTATGCCTGAGCAAAACGACCCGAGCACCGGCGCCCAGCCGGCCGACCAGCGCCCCGAAACCGCCCCCGCCCTCGACGGCTACGGCGCCAGTTCCATCCAGATCCTGGAAGGCCTGGAGGCGGTGCGCAAGCGCCCGGGCATGTACATCGGCGACACGTCCGACGGCACCGGCCTGCACCACCTGGTGTTCGAGGTGGTGGACAACTCGATCGACGAGGCGCTGGCCGGCCACTGCGACGACATCGTGGTGACCATCCACACCGACAACTCGATCAGCGTGGTGGACAACGGCCGCGGCATCCCGACGGCCATCAAGTGGGACGACAAGCACGAGCCCAAGCGCAGCGCCTCGGAGATCGCCTTGACCGAGCTGCATGCCGGCGGCAAGTTCAACCAGAACAGCTACAAGGTCTCGGGCGGCCTGCACGGCGTGGGCGTCAGCTGCGTCAACGCCTTGTCCAAGTCGATGCGCCTGACCGTGCGGCGCCACGGCAAGGTGCACGTGCTGGAGTTCAGCAAAGGCTTCGTGGTCCGCAGCGGCGAGGTTGCCGAGCAGACCGGCCCCAATGGCGAGAAGGCGCTGGTGCGGCCCATGCTGGTGCTGGGCGACACCGACAAGCGCGGCACCGAGGTGCACTTCCTGCCCGACGACGAGATCTTCCGCGAGAACGCCGACTTCCACTACGAGATCCTGTCCAAGCGGCTGCGCGAGCTCTCGTTCCTGAACAACGGCGTCAGCATCAAGCTGGTCGACGAGCGCACCGGCAAGAGCGACGACTTCGCCGGCGCCGGCGGCGTCAAGGGCTTCGTCGACTTCATCAACAAGGGCAAGACGGTGCTGCACCCCAACGCCTTCCACTCGGTGGGCGAGAAGGCCAGCGACCAGGGCTCGATGGTCGGCGTGGAAGTCGCGATGCAGTGGAACAGCGGCTACAACGAGCAGGTGCTCTGCTTCACCAACAACATCCCGCAGCGCGACGGCGGCACCCACCTGACCGGCCTGCGCGCGGCGATGACGCGGGTGATCAACAAGTACATCGACGAGAACGAGATGGCCAAGAAGGCCAAGGTCGAGGTCACCGGCGACGACATGCGCGAGGGCCTGACCTGCGTGCTGAGCGTGAAGGTGCCCGAGCCCAAGTTCTCCAGCCAGACCAAGGACAAGCTGGTGTCCAGCGAGGTGCGCGGCCCGGTCGAGGACGTGGTGGCCAGCAAGCTGACCGACTACCTGCAGGAGCGCCCGAACGACGCCAAGACCATCGTCGGCAAGATCATCGAGGCAGCGCGCGCTCGCGAGGCCGCCCGCAAGGCCCGCGAGATGACGCGCCGCAAGGGCGTGCTGGACGGCATGGGCCTGCCCGGCAAGCTGGCCGATTGCCAGGAGAAGGACCCGGCGCTGTGCGAGATCTACATCGTCGAGGGCGACTCCGCCGGCGGCAGCGCCAAGCAGGGGCGTGACCGCAAGTTCCAGGCGATCCTGCCGCTGCGCGGCAAGATCCTGAACGTGGAGAAGGCGCGCTACGAGAAGCTGCTGACCAGCAACGAAATCCTGACGCTGATCACCGCGCTGGGCACCGGCATCGGCAAGGCCGGCGGCAGTGCGCACGGCAGCAGCAACGGCAATGGAAATGGCAACGGGCACGGCAAGTCCGACGCCGACGACTTCAACGTCGACAAGCTGCGCTACCACCGCATCATCATCATGACCGACGCCGACGTCGACGGCGCCCACATCCGCACGCTGCTGCTGACCTTCTTCTACCGGCAGATGCCCGAGCTGGTCGAGCGCGGCCACATCTACATCGCGCAGCCGCCGCTGTACAAGGTCAAGGCCGGCAAGGAGGAGCTGTACCTGAAGGACGCCAGCGAACTCGATGCCTTCCTGCTGCGCGTGGCCCTGAATGGCGCCAGCGTTTTCACCGGCGGCGACAAGCCGACCATCATCAGCGGCGAGACGCTCGCCGAACTGGCGCGCAAGCACCAGGTGGCCGAGCGCGTGATCGACCGCCTCTCCGGCTTCATGGACGCCGAAGCCCTGCGCGCCATTGCCGATGGCGTGCAGCTGAACCTGGACACGGTGGCGGATGCCGAAACATCCGCGCTGGCACTGCAGGCCAAGCTGCAGGAGATCGACCACGCCAGCAACTCGACCCCGGCCGAAGTGGCGGGCGAGTTCGACGCCCGCACCGACAAGCCCATCCTGCGCATCAGCCGCCGCCACCACGGCAACGTCAAGAGCAGCGTGATCACGCAGGAGTTTGTGCACGGCGCCGACTACAAGGCGCTGGCCGAAGCGGCCGACACCTTCCGCGGCCTGCTGCACGAAGGTGCCAAGGCGATGCGCGGCGAAGGCGAGCGCGCCAAGGAAGAAAAGGTCGGCGACTTCCGCCAGGCCATGCAGTGGCTGATCGGCGAAGCCGAGCGCACCACCTCACGCCAGCGCTACAAGGGCCTGGGCGAGATGAACCCCGCGCAGCTGTGGGA
>JAKFEZ010000125.1:0-80545 GCA_036675435.1 Ramlibacter sp.
GTCGAGCTTGCACTTCTGGAGCCTTGCAGGCGGCTGGCCCGGTGCCTGGATGGCTCAGCAGGTTCTGCGTCACAAGTCCCGCAAGCAATCGTTCCGCGAAACGTATTGGGGAACGGTCGTGCTGCACTGTGCCGCACTCGGCGGCTGGTTGTGGTGGTCATCCCGCGGTTTGCTCGGCTGATTGCGCGGATCGCGTCAAGCAATGGTGAACCTTGCGCTTGACCCGTCCGCGCTCACTTCAGCTGGCCATTGTCAGTTCGGCCCTCCGCCCGAACTGCCGATCGGCCCGCCAGTGCGCCACACGCCACCCGGACCACCCATGGCAGAGGTGTCCGACGCATAGTCCGAACTGGACGTCGACGTATCCCAGGTGCTGGAACAAGCCGCAAGCAAGCCGATGAGGCCGGCGCTGAGAATGAGTCTGAGCATGATGATTTCCTATTCGATCGACGCCGCCTGAACATCCGGCGGCAAGAGATTGGGCGCCATCGGCGGCGCCACATCATGGATACGAAGTAAAGAGCGGGCTGGATGTCGGACAAAACGCCGTCTTGGTTTCTGTCGCGCGTTCGATGGCCTGAACAGCTTGAGCCTGGCTCTTCGCCATAGCTCGATTAGCATCGCCCAAACTCGCACCCATTACCCCACTACGAAGCGCTCCATGTCCACCGACGTCCTCCACAGCACCGCCGCCGACCGCAACAAGCAACCCATCCTGGAAATTTTGCGCAGGGTGCTGCCCGCGAGCGGCACCGCCTTGGAGATCGCCTCCGGCACAGGCCAGCATGTGGCGTGGTTCGCGGCCGCGCTGCCCGCGTGGACGTGGCAGCCGACCGACGCAGACGCCGCCATGCTGCCTGCCATCGCAGCCTGGACATCCCAGGCCCGACTCGTCAATGTGCGCCCGCCCCTTCTGCTCGACGTGATGGCGTCGCAGTGGCCTTCACAGGGCGAAGCTTTTGCCGAGCCGTTCGACGCCGTTTACTGTGCCAACATGCTGCACATCTCCCCATGGGCCACCTGCGCGGCGCTGATGCACGGCAGTGCTCGGCACCTGGCGCCGGCTGGCGCCCTGGTCACCTACGGCCCGTACCTCGAAGACGGCGTGCCCACCGCGCCGGGAAATGTGTCGTTCGACGAGAGCCTGCGTGCGCGCGATCCGGCCTGGGGAATCCGTCGCGTTGAAGACGTCGCGGCCGAGGCGCAGCGCGCCGGCCTGGCTTTGCGCGAGCGGCACGCCATGCCGGCCAACAACCTGATGCTGGTCTTTACCCACGCTGCCTGAAGAGCTTGGGGCCCTGGCGTCGGCGTCCCTGCCGGCGCTGAGTTCTCCTACTTCGCGCCCTCACCCGCCTTCACGCTCCCGTCGGCCATCGGCACCTCGATCGGGGCGACCACCACCGGCGCCACGCCTTCCTCGCGCGTGAGGCCAATGTCTTCGGCCGTGGCGGGCGACAGGTCGATGATGCGGCCCGGCACATAGGGCCCGCGATCGCGGATGGTCACCACGGCACTCTGCCCCGTCTCCTGGTGGGTCACCCTGGCCGTGGTGCCCAGCGGCAGCGTCTTGCTCGCGGCGTTGTCGCCATGCGGCTTCATCGGCGTGCCATCGGCCATCTTGCGCCCGGCAAATCGGCGCGCGTAGAACGACGCCTCGCCCACTTGCTTGCGCCCGGAGCGGTCGAGCTTGCGCGGTTCAGATGGCTTCTCTCGAACCGTCTTTTCCTGCTGCGCTTTAGGCTCGTCCGCCCGCGCCGCGTCGCCCGCCACCGGCGCTAGCGCGACCATGGCGGCCAGCACAGTCGCAAGCTCAAGTACACGTTTCCTGATCATGCGCACAGTCTGCCGTGCCGCGCGCACATCTCGGGTGGGCAGCTCCCGCGCCGGCGCGTAGGAACCGTCAAACACAGCTTTGCACGCGTTCCGCGGCGGCTGAGCAAACATTCACGGACATCTCGACACGGTCTGAAACGATCGCAGACACTCCCACACCATCATCTAAAAATAAGTCACGTATTGCAGAGCTTTTGCGTTGTGGGAGCAGTCCTACGCGGCTATGTGGGACATGTCCTACTAACCTCGCCGCCTACTGCTGAGGTTGACCTTCCTCGGCCTGAAAGGTGGCACATGAAGCGACGTGACTTTTCGATGGCGGCCCTGGCTGCTGCGGCAACGACTCTGGCCGGATGCGGCGGCGGCGGCGGCAACGATGGATTGCAGCCCTCCGCGCCAGGCGGCGAGCCGCCCTTGGCATCGCCAGCGCCGGCACCCGATTCCGGGTCCGGACCGGCAGTCGAACCCACGCCATTGCCGGAGCAGAGTGCTCCCGCAACCCCTTCGGGAGGCATCGCCTATCCGTTCGGCGCCCGCATCGATCCCTACGTCGCCGGCATCGCGCCCAGCGTCGCCAAGCCGGTGATGGATGCCGCACTCAAAAATCATTACACCGCCTGGAAGGCCCACGCGGTGGCGGACGTGCCAGGTGTCAACGGCGGCAAGGCCATCAAGTTCGGGCACTCCACCACGTTCCTCACGGTGTCGGAAGGCATGGGCTACGGCATGCTGCTGGCAGTGCTCTTCGCCGGCCACGACGCGGGCGCCCAGACCCTGTTCGACGGGCTGCTGACCACCGTGCGGGCGCGCCCGGCGTACGGCGTCGTCCAGCACCACTCTGCGCTGGGCAAGTACCTGATGGACTGGCGGCTGTACTCCGACGGCAGCACCGGCGGCGAAGGCTGGAACGCGATGGACGGCGACGAGGACATCGCCATGGCGCTGTTGATGGCCGATCGCCAGTGGGGCTCGGGCGGCGCATGGAACTACAAGGAGGAGGCGCTCAACACCATCGCGGCGATGAAGGCGTACAACTTCGCGGCGGATGGCACCACCAGGGGCCTGAAGTACAGCCACGTCAGCCGCACCTCTGACTACATGTTCGGCCACTTCCGGGCCTACCAGAAGGCCACCGGCGACGCGTTCTGGACCAAGGCGGTGGACCGGGCCTACTACCTCACGGACCTGATGCAGACCCAATTCTCGTCGTCCGGCCTGGTGCCCGACTTCGTGGTCTACACGGATTCCAATCCGATGCCCTCGCCCGGCTTCATGGGCGACGGCAACGCGGACGAACACCACTACTGGTGGAACGCGTGCCGCAATCCCTGGCGCTATGCCTCCGATTACCTGTTGAGCGGCGATCCGCGCATCAAGCTCCTGACCACCCGCATGATGAACTTCTTCCAGGCCGAAGCAGCGAGCAGCGGCGACGTGACGGGCATCGGCACCGGCTATGCCCTGAACGGCTTCCAGCTGGCCGGCGGCGACAGCCCCGCCTATCACGGGCCGATCTGCGCCGGCGCGTGCGTCGACCCCGCCTACCAGGGCTTCCTGGATGCGATGTGGGCCTGGAATACCAGCCGCCTGACCACCGGCTATTACGACGGCGAGATCCAGCTTCTGAGCCTGGCAGTGGCTTCCGGCAACTGGTGGACCCCTTGAGGCAGGCCACGCTGGCGCGGCGCGGTCCTACAAAAGGCTGAGGCGGGGAAGTGGGAAATTGGCCGCATCATGGCCACACACCCCACCCGCCCCGAGCCGGCTTCGCCGCGCCAGCCGTTCACTTTCTACGCGGCCAACGGCCGCGTCTACGCCAGCAACGCAGCCCAGAAGCTGATCGACCTGGGCGTGCTCACGCAGCAGGGCGACACGTACGGTTACCTGCTCGATGGCAACCAGCAGGCGGCTGAAGGCCTGCCCAGTGCCGAGGCGGCGCTTCGCCACATCGCCGATCACGTGAAGTTTCTCTACCTGGACGGCCAGTTCACCGCGGTAGCCGACCTGCGCGGAACCGATGGCGTCAACCTCGACGGAGCAGCCAGCATCGATGTGATGATCGACGAGTTGCAGAGCGGGGAGCGGACGGAGGACGCGTCTGTCTGAAGCCGGCCGCCATTTCTCCCGCGTCGATCGGGCGTTAATACAATCGTCCTCACGCTGCCCGCGGCAGACTTGCCCGAGCTGGAGCTCAGGAGTAGCATGGCTCGCTGTTTCGCCGTCTCAAACATGCCCCATCACTTCAACGACGATCCCACCATTCCGCCGCCCGGCAAGCGCACGGGTGCCGGCATCAGCAGCATCCTTCCGTTCCTGGTGAAGTCCCTGGCCACCAAGCCCCAGGTGCCCTCCCATCCCGACTACGAAAGCACGGTGCCGCAGCATCCGCCGGCGCCCCCCCGAAAGCCCGATCCGAGCAATCCGGACTAGCGCTTGCCCGACGGGTTGCGTCAAGGCAAACCGGAGTACAACAGCTCCATGCCCACCGTCCCTGCCGCTCCTGAGGTGTTCGCGCTGAATCGCCGGCGCTTGCTGCTTGCCGCCGTTCCGGCGCCGCTGCTCGCTGTCGGCTGCGTTGCGGCTTTGCGTACACCGAAGGAGCCACGCCAGTTCGAACTGGTCGCACGCCCAGCCTCAGTGGCGCTGCGCAGCGGCCAGCCGGCGGTCGCCGCATGGACCTACGGCGGGTCGGTGCCCGGCCCGGAGATCCGCGTGACGCAGGGCGACCGCCTGCGCATCGTCGTTCAAAACCAGCTGCCTCAGCCAACCACCGTTCACTGGCATGGCATCCGCGTGCCCAATGCCATGGACGGCGTGCCGCATCTCACGCAGCCGCCGATCGAGCCGGGCCGTCGCTTCGTCTACGAGTTCGACGTGCCGGATGCCGGCACCTACTGGTACCACTCGCATCTGCACAGCGCCGAACAACTGGAGCGCGGCCTCGCCGGCGCCTTGATCGTGCAGGAGCCAAACCCGCTCGAGGTGGACCGCGACATCACCTGGGTATTGGACGACTGGCGCCTGACACGCGACGGCAACCTCGACGGATCCTTCAACGATCCGCACGACGTGGCGCATGCCGGGCGCATCGGCAACGTGGTCACCGTCAACGGGCGCTTTCCGCACGACCTGGCCTTGCGCCGCGGCGAGCGCATCCGGCTGCGGCTGGTCAACGCCGCCAACGCCCGCATTTTCTCGCTGCAGTTCGACGGCCATCGCCCCCGGGTCGTCGCCATCGATGGGCAGCCGGTTGCTCCACACGAGCCGGCCGGTGGCCGCGTGGTGCTGGCGCCGGCCATGCGCTGCGACTTGGTACTGGACGCCATCGGCGAGCCGGGCAAGCGCTATGCCGTGGGCGACGTGTTCAATTCGCGCGCGGCTTACGACCTGCTGCAACTGGCCTATGCGCCGGCCGTCCTGCGGGAACATCCGTTGGATACGCCCGTGGCGCTGCCGCCCAATGCATTGCCCGAGCCCGCGCTATCCGAGGCAACGCGCCACGACATCGTGTTCCAGGGCGGCATGATGGGCGGGATGCACGAGGCCTTGCTGAACGGCCGGCCGGTGAACATGATGGGGTTGTTGCGCCAGGGCAAGGCCTGGGCGGTCAACGGCAAGGTGGCCGACGGCCATCACCTGCCGCCGCTGTTGACGTTCGAGCGCGGCCGCAGCTACCTGCTGGCCCTGCACAACGACACGCGCTGGCACCACCCGATCCACCTGCACGGCCACAGCTTTCGCGTGATCCGCCGCAACGGCGTACCGGCGCCCCACCAGGAGTGGCAGGACACCGTGCTGATGAATCCGCTGGAGCGCGTCGACATTGCGCTGGTGGCCGACAATCCCGGTGACTGGATGTTCCACTGCCACATCCTGGAGCACCAGGACGGCGGGATGATGAGCGTCATCCGGGTCTCGGCCTGAGCGGGCCGCGCCTGTCAGCGCGCCGGGCCTCCCATCACCGACGTGCCGTTGGCAGCGCCGCGTGTTCTGGCAAGATGGAACGAGCCGCTGTCCTCGCCGTTCAGCGCATTCACCTCCAGGCGATTGGTCTTGTAGTCCGAGCGGGCCTGCCCCTTGGCGACAGTGCTGGTGCCATTGAGCTGGGGCACGCCGTTCAGTTGCGATGTCCATTCGTCCGACGCGTGACGCCAGTGGTCGGGTTGCTTCAACAGCTCGCTGCGCACTTCGGCGCGGCTCAGCGTGCTCACGAAGGGTGTGTTGTCAATGGTGATGTCGTCGGCGAAGGCGTCACCGGAGGCAATGGCAATGGCGGCTGCCGCTGCTGCCGTGGCCACTGCGAGGGCGGTTGAAGTGGTGCGGTTCAATCTTCTCTCCTTGGAGCGGTGGTTGCGATTTCAAGGCGCCGCGAGCTTCGCTCAGTACCGCGGGTCTCGCCGTCGACAGGGACGGCAATCGAATGAACGGCCCTATTCATAGCAACCGGCTTGGAGAAATCAAGCGCAGCCACCCCTCGGCGCTGCAAATAAAAATGGTCGTGCGAACGATTCGTGCCTGAGGCTCACTTTGCCCGCTCAAGCTCCGCGCACCATGGCCATCACCTTGCCGGCGTCGAGTGTGCGTGCCTGCTCCTGCATGGCGGGCAGGTAGCGCCCCCGCAGGTCTTGCCCTTCCTTCATGATGTCGGCGTAGGCATCCTTCAGCATCTGCGTGGACAGGGTGCGGCCGCCCGCGTAGTACCGTTTGGCCACGTGGCCCAGTGCATAGGTGGTGGCGAAGCTCAGGCCCGAACTTACCGCCTGGTTGCCCAAGCCGCGCATCAGCCCGCCACCGACCCTGCCCAACAAGCCGCCCAGCAACTTGCGGCCGGCCTGCTCCAGGTACTGCGAGGTCAGCCCGACACCGACCGTGGCGATGAAGTCCTTGATGTGGCCGCGATCAAGTTCCCAGCCGTGAGCCTTGCCGATGCCATATACCAGCTTCATCTGCAGCGGAATGATGGCCAGGGTCGACAGCGTTTCAGGCAGCAGTTCCAGCGCACCATTGGTGATGGCGGCCTTCAGGATGGCCTGATCGAGCGCCGCGGCATCCACCGCGGCGGCCGGAACATTGCCGGTGGCCAGCGGCGCATCCGCTATCGACTCAGCCTCCTGCGCGAAACGCCCCGCCGCCTCGCCCCCCAGGCCCAACATCCGGCGAACCTCGGCCAGGAACTGCTGCTCGGGCACCGACTGCACGCCGTCCGCGTCGCACACGCACACCGCCATCTCATACCCGAGTTGCCGTGCTTCCTGGCTGCTCAAGCCTTCGGTCACGCTGGCCAGCGATACCCGCTTCATCAGCACGTCCTGATAAAGCGTCGGCAGGTGCATGCCGTCGGCCTGGGACAAACCCTCGGCGATGCGCTTGATTTCGTCGCGCTCGCGCTCGTGCTTGTCGCCGTCCACGAAGGCAGCCAGCAGGCTCAGGCGAAGAATGGCTTGGGTTTCGGATGGCGTCATGGACACTGGGCATTTCCTTCAGGTGGCAAGGCGGGTTCGGTCCCTGTCCCGGCCAAATGTTCCGCGCTCCGATGGCTGTGCCTCGAAATGGCCTTTGTAACAATTTGTGTGGCCTATCAGCTTAAGCAACTGTACGGAGTGCCAAGCCGGGCCGTAAGGCACACACTCACGTCATTGTTGAGGACAACTCATGAAAAGTTTATTGTCAATCGGCCGAGCGGCCCTGGCGGCAACCCTGGTAGCCACTGTTTGCGCTCCCGGGTGGGCCCAAACCGGCGTCACGCGCGACAGCGTCGTCATTGGCCAGTCGATCGTCCAGGCCGGCCCCGGCTCGCTGCTGGCGGGGCCCTTCTACCAGGGGGCCAAGCTCTATTTCGACCGCGTCAACGCCGCAGGCGGGGTGAACGGCCGCAAAGTCGACCTGGTGACGCTCGAAGACAACGGCCGGCCGGTGACCACCGTGGCCAACACCAAGAAGCTGCTGAGCCAGGGGGTGCTGGCGCTGTTCGGCTACTACGGCTCGCCGCAAGTGCGGGCCGCCTATCCGCTGATCGATGGCACCGACGTGCTGATGTTCGCGCCGATGTCCGCCGCTGACGACTTCCGCGATGCCTCGCATCCCAACATCTACACCTTGCGGCCGGGTTACTCGGACGAGGCCACGGCCATCACGCGCCACGCCGAAACGCTGGGTGCGCGCAAGCTGGCCATCCTGCACTCGATCGACGGCGAGTCGATGTCGGCCCTGGAGTCCGCCGAGCGCACCATGACCAAGCTGGGCGCCGTGCTGGTGGGCAAATTCGCCATCCCTACCGGGGCCGTGGCCAATGCGGTTGACAGCGCCATGGCGGCCAAGCCTCAGTCCGTGCTGGTGATCGGCGATGCCAACGGCGCCGCCAACGCCGTGCGCGACATGCGCGCCAAGGGCTTTCGCGGCCCGATCTATGGTTTTTCGAATACCGGCGAAAGCTTGCTGGCCGAAGAAATCGGCGTCGACGGCGCCGGCGTCGTGGTGGTGCGGGTGGTGCCCAAGAGCGACAATCCCAAGGCCCTGGTCGCGCGCGAGTTGCTGACCGATGCCACCGCCGCCAAGTTGGGCAAGCCCAACGTCTACATGCTGGAAGGCTACATCGCCGCCCGGGTGCTGGTGGAAGCGCTCAAGCGGATCCCGGGCGAGCCCAGCCGCGCCAAGCTGAAAGTGGCTCTGGACAACCTGCGCAACCTGGACATCGGCGGTTTCCGGGTCGATTTCAACAAGGACCGGGTGGCCTCGAAAATGGTGGAACTGGCCCTGATCGACTCGCAGGGGCGGGTGCGCGAATAGAACACCCTGGGCGCCATCAGGTGGAGTCCCAGCTTATTGCCTCCACCTGGAAAAAGCGACGCCGATCTGGCTCGCCGTCGGGCTGAAGGCGTCGCGAGCGATTCCGCGGGTAGCGGCGGAATCGTCGAGCAGCAGAAGTCCCCACAGCGACTTGCCGAATCGCACCGGACAGAGGTATCGGCCCCGGGTTCGCGTCGCCAGCCGATGAAGCTCGAACTGATCGAAAAAGTAGATCCACTCGGAATGCACCGATTCGAGATCGATAACTGACCTCGAATCGGCAAGGCGACGGCACAGGCCGTCACTCAACGTGAATGATTCCTCCACAACGCCCAGGTGATTGATGTCGCACCTGAACTCGAGCGCGCCCTGCCTCAACCACAGTGCATACCCGGTGACGCCCATCTCCGTGAAAAAGCCGCGCAGCAGGGTGGCGAAGTCGGGCG
The DNA here is from genome assembly GCA_036675435.1 of Ramlibacter sp. Lineage (GTDB taxonomy): Bacteria > Pseudomonadota > Gammaproteobacteria > Burkholderiales > Burkholderiaceae_C > Ramlibacter. The sequence goes on from JAKFEZ010000125.1 coordinate 9,066, forward strand.
CGGCTGGGTCGGAAATAGCCTGTTCCAGAATCTGATCCACCCGTTCCTGGATCTTGCGCAACGTGCGCGAGGAGATGAGCAAGAACCACGACTCCAACACCCGCTGGATGGGCTGCATCAAGGCAACCACGATCACCAGGCTGGCCACTTCCGAGGCGCCCGGCAGGAAAACGCCCAGCTGATCGAGCAACCAGGGCAGCCAGCTGTTGACAACCTCGAAGATGGCGGGCAACGCAAAAGAAGTGGCGACCCACGAAAGATCACGGCCCGCCGACATACGCAGCCAGTCGTGGCGCAGGAAGAAGACGAGCGCCGCAAGCGCGAACAGCACGAGCGCAAAGATGCCGGACCAGATCGCCAGAGGCGCGGCGGTTCCCTGCGTGGACAGCGACACGATGTACAGGATGGCCTGGACCGCGGCGAAAAGGAAAATCACCGCTGGCACGATGGCCAGGCGCCTGTCCTTCTGGACCGTCGGTGGGCTCGATTTCCTTCTGACCGCCTCGATCAGGAACATACCGACCAAGGTCGCAACACCAGTGATCAGGATCGATTCAGGAGAGGACGGCGCCAGCTTCTGCCCCGCTACCGCAGCGGCTGCGCAGGCGCCGATCAAAATCATCCTGCCGCTCAGCAAGCCAGACCAGCGCCGCCGCCAGAACGTGGCGGCGGCCGCCTGGCGCGCCGTCGGCGGGCGCAGGTTGCTGTATGCCATCCATGCGGGGACGCCCAGATACGTCAGGACGGCAAGAACCAGCGACCAACCATACAGCAGCTCGGCGGCGTTCTTCAGCGTTCGACGACCGGTGGCGGCCAGGTTGGCCGCATTGCCGAGGGTGCTGTCGAAAACAAAACTGACAATGGGCATCGCGCACAGCATCGCTGCCCCGGCGAGCCAAAGCCCTACCCACAGCGCGGCCGCCGCATCCCCACCACGGCGCCACAGCACCACGAAGGCGAGCGCGGCAAAGACAGCGGTTCCGAACATCGCGAGCGGGCGGATTGCTTCCAGCTTCGCGATGCTGCTCTCGGTCATGCTGCGCAATGAAATGTGCAGCGGTTCACGGATGTACAAGGCTTCGCTGTCGGACGCAGCAGCGCCGCCCCAACTGCCGATGCGCCGGGCATCGCCTGGATGGCGATCGAGCAGCCAGATCCGCGGGCTGGTGGCTGCAAGTGCAGCGCGCGCCAAGGCAGACTCGAATTCAGCCGCACTGCCAACTTGCCAGGGCTTGAGTTCCTCGAGCTGGTCTTCGTAGCGCTTGCGGTTGAAGCTTTCGAAGCCGTCGCGTGGCGCGATGGCGTCCCAGATTCTGTACTTCTCCGCCAATTCGCCGGACATGGAGTCAACCACGAAGACATGGCGGCCAGCAACGCTGAAATCGGATTGCCGGAGCAGCCGTCCCTGGCGCTGCCAGAAATACATCACCGGTTCCGACCTGCTCGTCGCCCCACTCGCCACCGTCACCCGTACCGCTGCATTGGCGCCGCCCCATGCCAGCGAGTCGGGCAAGGCGAAGCCATTCAACAGCGTGACGGTCGTGACGGCCAGGCTGGCCATGGACACTACCCGCCCCAGCAAGCGGCGCCGCCATCGCACCATCGCAGTCCAGAACAGAGTGGACACATCGCCGAGGCCATATCGCCCCCCATGGGCGAACCTCTCGTGAACAAACGCCGCCCATAGAAAGATGAGGATAAGACGCACAGCGGCGCTTCCCATGGTATTGATGGAGGTTCCGAACGGCATCGTGCGTTCGAGCGCCGCCATGCCCACCAGCAACACCACCGAGCCCAGCAACACCAGGCACCATCTCGGCCGACGTATGCAGCCCGCCCGCTGCGAAGCTCCCATATCCATCAACCACCCAACGAGCATTGCCGCAATCAGCTGGAGGAGCAGGGTAAATGGTCCCAACACCTTGGTCTGGAAGGCGTCAGTGCCGCCGGTCAGCAGGATGGCGGAAACCAGCATCGCCGACATCTGGTCTTGGACCGACGGAAGCAACATGGCGGCAAGCGGCATCATGATCCGCCCCGCCCATGCCACGCGCCACCGGGTGACAAGCGCCATTGTCAACCCCAACGGCGCAAGGTCCCGCAGTGTCCTCTCGAGGCCACCGGCTGAGGCTCCCAGGACGGCGGAGAGTGCGCTGGCGACCGCCAGCAGCGCAATGCATGTCCACAAGGCTCGGATCGATGAGTCGAACAGTGCCCGCGCGCTTTCGATTTCGTCGCCGGACAAGCGCGCGCTGAGCTGGCTTTGAATGGCCGGATAGCTTGCCAGGCCCGCATCGCCGTCCGCGTGCTGCCGATGCGCGGGAGTGGCGACCAGTAATTGGCCCACGACCCGCCGCACCGTCACGCGCCACGACGCAAGGATCTCGACGAGTCGGTGCTGGCTCCAGGCCATAGGCTCACATGCTCCTGAGCCTGCATCGTACCGATGAACTCCAGCCAGCGGGTGCTCGACCGTGCCCGCTGCGGCGATTCCGCCGCAGCAAGGGCCAGCATCATCCGGCCACGACTGCCGCGTTCTCGTTCTAGCTCGAGGCGCCGCCGCCCACCATCCATGGCGTGCCGAAGCGGTCGGTGAGCATGCCGAACGCTTCGGCCCAGAAGGTCTTGCCCATGGGCATCATGACCTTGCCGCCATCGGCCAGCGCGTCGAATGTCTTGCGGGCCTCTTCAACCGTGGGATAGTTCAGCGACAGGGCAAAGCCGCTCATACCCGGTGTCGGCTGGTCGGCGGGCACATCCGAGGCCATCAGTGTGCGCCCGTCGAGCAGCAGGCTGGCGTGCATGATCCGGTCTTTCGATCCGGCCGGGCAATTCTCCGGCTCGGGCGATTCGCCATAGGTCATCATCATCTGCAGTTTGGCGCCCAGCACGCGCTCGTAAAAGCGCACCGCCTGGGCGCAGTCGCCGTTGAAAAAGAGGTAGCTGTCGAGTTGGGGCATGTCGTTTTCTCCTGTGGAATGGCGGGAACAGTGTGTCCCCCTCCACGACGAACGGCAATCCCGGAAATCGACAGCGGCGAACTGAAAAACCCTCCCCTACAGTCGGGCAGCCCGCATGTTACATGGCGCGCCACGTCACTACTGTACGATTATCCAGTGGATATCAACGCCAAGCTTTCCATCCTCGCCGACGCCGCCAAATACGATGCGTCATGCGCCTCCAGCGGCGGCGTGCGCCGCGATTCAGCCGACGGATCGGGCCTGGGCTCGAACGAGGGCATGGGCATCTGCCATAGCTATGCGCCCGACGGGCGCTGCATCTCGCTGCTGAAGATTCTGCTGACCAACTTCTGCCAGTACGACTGCCTCTACTGTGTCAACCGCGTCTCCAGCAACGTGCCGCGCGCGCGCTTCACCGTGCAGGAAGTGGTCAGCCTGACGCTGGACTTCTATCGCCGCAACTGCATCGAGGGCCTGTTCCTTTCCAGCGGCATCATCCGAAGCCCTGACTACACCATGGAGCGAGTGGTCGAGGTGGCGCGCTGTTTACGCGAGGACCATGGCTTCAGGGGCTACATCCACCTGAAGACCATTCCCGATGCGGCGCCCGAGCTGCTCGAGCGGGCGGGCCGGTACGCGGACCGGCTTTCCATCAACATCGAGCTGCCCACCGCAGAAGGCCTGAGCGCGCTCGCGCCGGAAAAGGACGGGGCGGCCATCAAGCGGTCGATGGCCCGGCTGCGCCTGCACATCGACGACGCCAGGCAGGAAGCCCGAGACGCGGCGCGGCGTCCCGCAGCCTCGCTGGCCGGCGTGCCGCCGAAGCGGGCCGAGGCCGGTCAGTTTGCCGCAGCCGGCCAAAGCACGCAGATGATCGTCGGCGCCGATGCCGCCGACGACGCCACCATCCTCTCGACCAGCGCCCACCTGTATGGCTCGTACCGACTCAAACGGGTCTACTATTCGGCCTTCAGCCCCATCCCCGATGCGTCCGCATCCCTGCCGCTGAAGGCGCCACCCCTGGTGCGCGAGCACCGGCTGTACCAGGCCGACTGGCTGATGCGCTTCTACGGCTTCGAGGCCGGCGAAATCGTCTCGCCCGCAACCGGCATGCTTTCGCTGGAGGTCGATCCGAAACTGGCGTGGGCGTTGGCGCATCCCGATCGCTTTCCGGTCGACCTCGACCGCGCACCGCGCGAGTTGCTGTTGCGCGTGCCGGGCCTGGGTGTCAAGGCGACTGATCGCTTGCTAGCCGCGCGTCGTGGGCGGCGGCTGCGCACCGATGATCTGAAACGCCTGCACGTGCCTGTTCGCAAGGTGCTGCCCTTCGTGGTGCTGGCCGGTCATCGACCGGCAAGCGGAGCTCAAGGCGCCTGCGTCATGCGGGCAGCCGCGGCGGCGCCGACGCAGGCTGCGCTGTTCTGAGCCCATGCGCGCCCAACTGGCGGGAGAGACCGACTTCGATGGCTTCCGGGCGCAAGCCCGCGCCTTGCTGGCGCGGGAAGTGCCGCCGGACCAGGTGCACTGGGCCACCTCGACGGAAAGCGAAGACCTGTTTGCGCAAGTGCCCGCGCCGCCTGTGCCGCCGGCGCCCGTGCTTGCGAACCCCGTCGCCGTGCCTGCCGCTTTCCTTTCATTGGCCAGGAGCGTGTCGCTGCACCGCGACCCAGGGCGCTTCGCCCTGCTCTATCGCCTGCTCTGGCGACTGGCGCACGAGCCGGCGCTGCGCCAGGACCCACTGGATCCGGACATGCTGCTGGCGCGCCGGATGGACAATGCCGTGCGCAAGGACATTCACAAGATGCGGGCCTTCGTGCGTTTCCGGCAGGTGCCCGGCGGCCAGGCGCCCGGGCAGGTAGTGCACGTCGCCTGGTTCGAGCCTGCGCATCACATCGTCGAGGCCAACGCGCCGTGGTTCGTCCGCCGCTTTGCGCAAATGCACTGGGCCATCCTCACCCCTGACCTTTGCGCAAGCTGGAACGGCCGCGAGTTGAGCTTCCGGCCCGGCGCAAGCCGTGGCGATGCGCCGCCAGCAGACGCTGGGGAAGAGTTGTGGCTTACCTACTATCAGAGCATCTTCAACCCTGCGCGCCTGAAGCTGGCCATGATGCGCAAGGAAATGCCGCGCAGGTACTGGCATAACCTGCCCGAGGCGCAGCTCATTGATTCGCTGGCGGCGCAGGCCCACCAGCGCAGCGGCGCAATGATCTCGCAGCCTGCCACGCAGCCCCTGCGCCGCATCGCGCAGCTGCCACGAGACGCTGTCGTGCCGCGCGACGCAACGCAGGTCGCGTCCCTGGAAGATCTGCAGTGGGGCGCGCAGCACTGCCGTCGTTGCCCGATCGGCGCGATGGCCACCCAGGCCGTCGCCGGCGAGGGGCCGCCCGACGCGGCACTGATGCTGGTGGGAGAACAGCCGGGCGACCAGGAAGACCTTCGCGGCAGGCCATTCGTGGGCCCGGCAGGGCAACTGCTCGATCACGCCTTGCGGCGATTGGGGCTTGCGCGCGAGAGCCTCTACCTGACCAATGCGGTGCGGCACTTCAAGTACGAACTGCGTGGCAAGCGGCGGATCCACAAGACGCCGTCGCAGCGCGAGGCACAGTCGTGCGGGCATTGGCTGGAGCACGAGATCGCACTGGTGAAGCCCAAAGCCCTGGTGGCCCTGGGCGGCACGGCGGCGCAGTCGCTGCTGGGCCGCGCCGTAGCGGTGACCTCGGAGCGCGGGCGATGGCATGCCCGTCCCGACGGCCTGCAGGTGCTGGTGACGCTGCACCCTTCGGCCCTGCTGCGCATGCCGCCCGAGCAGCAAGACGAAGCCTTCGAGCGGTTCGTCGGCGATCTCGCCCTTGCGGTCAGCTCTTCAAGCGGTACCCGGTCTTGAAGATCCAGGCCACGATAGCCAGGCAGATCAGCATGAACAGCATCGTCATCGCCAGGCTGACGCCCACCCCGACGTCGGAGATGCCGTAGAAGCTCCAGCGGAAGCCGCTGATCAGGTAGACCACCGGGTTGAACAGCGTGACCTTCTGCCAGAACGCCGGCAGCATGTCGATGGAATAGAAGCTGCCGCCCAGGAACGCCAGCGGCGTGATGACCAGCGTGGGCACGAACTGCAGCTTCTCGAAGCCGTCGGCCCAGATGCCGATGATGAAGCCCAGCAGGCTGAAAGTAACGGCCGTCAGCACCAGGAACAGCAGCATCCAGCCGGGGTGCAGAATCTGCATCGGCACGAACAGCGCCGCCGTGGCCATGATGATGAGTCCCAGCACGATCGACTTGGTGGCCGCCGCGCCGACGTAGCTCACCACGATCTCCAGCGTCGACACCGGCGCCGACAGCAGCTCATAGATGGTGCCGGTGAATTTGGGGAAGTAGATCCCGAACGAAGCGTTCGACACGCTCTGCGTCAGAAGCGACAGCATCACCAGCCCCGGCACGATGAAAGCGCCGTAGCTGACGCCACCCACCTCGGGAATGCGCGAGCCGATGGCCGAGCCGAACACCACGAAGTAAAGCGAAGTGGACACCACCGGCGAGACGATGCTTTGCAGGATGGTGCGCCAGGTGCGCGCCATCTCGAACATGTAGATGGCGCGGATGGCATGCAGGTTCATGGTCATGGCTTGTCCCTCACCAGGCTGACGAAGATGTCTTCCAGCGAGCTTTGCCGCGTCTGCAGGTCCTTGAAGGCGATGCCAGCGCGGTCCAGGTCTTCCAGCAGCGCGGCGATGCCCGAATGCTCGTTCTGCGCGTCGTAGGTATAAGTCAATTCATTGCCGCCGCCCGACAGCTCCAGCGGCAGCGCGGCCAGCTCCACCGGAACACTGTCCAGCGGCTGCGCCAGCTGCAGCATCAACTGCTTGCGTCCGAGCTTGCGCATCAGCTCCGCCTTGTCCTCGACCAGGATGATCTCACCCTTGCTGATGACGCCGATGCGGTCGGCCATTTCCTCGGCCTCGTCGATGTAGTGTGTGGTGAGAATGATGGTGACGCCGGTCTCCCGCAAAGACCGCACCAGTTGCCACATCTCGCGCCGCAGCTCCACGTCGACGCCCGCCGTGGGTTCATCCAGGAACAACACCTTGGGCTCGTGCGACAGCGCCTTGGCGATGAGCAGGCGCCGCTTCATGCCGCCTGACAATGTCCGGATCATGCTGTTGCGCTTGTCCCAGAGCGACAGGTCGCGCAGCACCTTCTCGATGTGCGCGGGCCGGGCGGCCTTGCCGAACAGGCCGCGGCTGAACGACACGGCGTTCCACACGGTCTCGAAGGCTTCGGTGGTCAGTTCCTGCGGCACCAGCCCGATCTGCGAGCGGGCCGCGCGGTAGTCGCCAGAGATGTCGTGGCCATCCACCAGCACCGTTCCCGTGCTGGCATTGACGATGCCGCAGACGATGCTGATCAGCGTGGTCTTGCCTGCGCCGTTCGGGCCGAGCAAAGCGAAGATTTCGCCGCGCCGGATCTGAAGGTCGATGTTCCTGAGGGCGCTGAAGCCGGTGGCGTAGGTCTTGGAAAGGCCTGAAATGGAAAGGACGGTTTCCTGCATGTGGCCGCGACGATACCTGATTTCGAGTTTTCCGGCCGAGCACGCGCCGGGCCAGAATGTCGGCCATGGGCATGATGGATTCGGTGATGACGTTCCTGCAGGCGCTGCAGGGCCTGCCCGCCTACGCGCTGGTGTACGCCGTGCTGGCCGGCAGCGGCTTCGGCCTGCCGATGAACGAAGAGCTGCTGCTGATCGCGGCGGCGGCGCTGACGCTCAGGGGCGTGATGGACCCGCTGGCGTTGATTGCGGTGGCGTGGGTCGGCGTGTTGACAGCCGATGGATTGATTTTTCACTGGGGCCGACGTTTCGGCCCGAGCCTGTTGCGCCATCGCTTCCTCGCCCGCTCGATGCCCGAAAAACGGCTCGCAGCAGTGCAGGAAGCCATGGCGCGCTACGGTCCGGCCTGCATCTTCTTCGTTCGGTTCATGCCGGGGCTGCGCTCACCCCTGTACTTCGCCGCGGGCTCGCTGAAGATGCCCTACCGCCACCTGTTTGTCTTTGACGGCGCGGCCGCCATGATCGAACTACCCTTGCTCGTCTACGGAGTCAGGTATCTGGGCGGACGGTGGGAGCAGATCGTCGATACCGTGCAGCAGTTTCAGTCGGTGCTCGTGCCGGCCGCGGTGCTGGTGTTGCTCGGCGTCTGGCTCTACCGTCGAGCCAGACGTAGCTGACTTCAGCCGTTGTGCTTCTTGACCCAGGCGACGTACTTGTCCATCCAGTCCTGCAGGAATTTCCGGCTGCCCTCGTTGGCAATGCCCCCGGCGCCGTCGAACAGGCCTTCCTTGGCATGGATGAATGCCTCGGGCTGGCCGAGCGTCGGCACATCCAGGTAGGCGAGCACGTTGCGCAGATGCTGCTGGGCCACGGCGGTGCCGATGCTTCCCACCGACGCGCCGATGACGCCCGCCGGTTTGCCGGCCCAGGCGCTCTGACCATAAGGTCGTGAAGCATTGTCGATGGCGTTCTTGAGCACGCCGGGGATGGACCGGTTGTATTCGGCGGTGACGAACAGGAGGCCTTGGGACGCTGCGACTTCGCTCTTCAGGCGCTTCACGGCAGGCGCCTGGTTGCCGTCCTCGTCCTGGTTGTACAGCGGCATGTCGCCGATCTCGAGCTGCTTGAAGGTGAACCCGGCAGGGGCCAGCTTGGCCAGGGCCGTGGCCAGCTGGCGATTGAGCGATTCCTTGCGCAGGCTGCCCACCAGCACGGCGATTTGGTATTTGTCCATGAGTATCTCCAAGTGAAAAACTGCTGAAGCGCCAACGCTACACCGCGTCGGCAAGTGAGTGAGGCCACCCTTGCATCGTTTGTGTCGAGCCGTGACGGGCCCATCTGCGCCCGTGCAGCTTCGGCGCAGTGGCGCGTCTCACTCGGGCGCCCTCAAGGTGATCTCGGAGAACCCGAGGTGGTGCATCAGTTCGCGCAGGATCAGCAGTGTCGCGGCGAATTCGCCGCCGGCCGGCAGGCCCGAACTGGCGGCCGGCCGGCCTTGCGACACGGCGGCCAGGCGGTCGAACGTCTGCTCCACTGCCTCGAGGGTGAGCATCATGGGCTCGGCATCGGCGACTCCGGCGACCAGCGCAAGCTGTCGTATTCCATCGTCGAGGCTGGCGAGGACGGAATCGCGCACCATTTCGCGCGCACGCGTGACTTCGTCCTCGACCACCATGATGGCGTTTTCGATCTCGCCCGGCGTGGGTGGGTCGTGCCTGAAATAGCGCTCGGCGACGATCGACGAGCCGATCGGCAGCACCATGCGCTGGCGCGCCGAGGGCCCGCCCGCCGCACCCACTTCCAGCACGGTCTGCTGCGAGCCGATGTGGAGCAGAGTACGGTTCACGGCGAGGCCCCGAGTGCTGCGCGTTGTTGCGCGTTTGTGCGTGTTATTGCGCGTTGATGGGCCGGCCGGCGACGCGGGTGGCGTCCGTGCCGTCTTCCGAGCGGGCGAAATAGGCGGCGCCGCTGTCTTCGCCGGTGATGGCGGCGACCTCATCGCGGTTGGCCACATAGTCGGCCACCACCTGCGCACGGCTCAGCTCGCTCTCGAAGCGGGCCAGCGGGTTGTACTGGTTGGACCACGGGTTGACGCCGGCGCGCTTGTACTGGTCGAGTTCGGCGCGAACTTCGGCGCGGCTCTGGGTCGAAACGAAGGGCGTCGTGTCGATGGTGATGTCATCGGCGAAAGCATTGCCGGCCAGGGTAGCGGCGGCAGCGACGAGGGCGAGGGCGAATTTGCGGTTCATGATGTGTTCCTTGGAAAATGTTGGGTAAACACCCGAGCCATTTGCTGTCGAGCAGGGCTGTGTCGGGTGAGCCAGTCGGCGCCGCGTTTCATCGCGTGCCGGCATGGGTTCAACTTTAAATGTTCCAAGGCTCAAGATAAACCGCTCGAGGCGGCACAGACTGTCATGAAATTCAATACAGTCTGCGGGTTCTCATGCGCGCGCAGCCAAGCGCCGCCAGCGGCGCTAGCGCGCACAGGCGGACATTCCGCGGTTGCTGTTCTACTCAGCTGCGGGTGAACCCGGGCTGTCCGGCACGGCCTCGTCGGGCAAGGTAAAGCCGCTGATGGGTTCGGCCATCGCCCGATCGCGAGCACCGAGCTGAAGAGCCCATACCCGGAAGGCCAGCTCTTCGTCGTCTCTATCGTCGTAACGGGCCGCCCACGCGTCGGTGAGTGGTTGATCCTTGTCGCTGGCCATGTAATCTCCCTTTCGATGGCGCCGATCCTAGGTGCAGCCGGCTTTTTACGGCGTAGGCCAGACCACCCGCCCCGTTGAGCGCCGCATCCTACGTGCCCGACCGTGCGGTCTCTTTGCGCTCGCCCACTTGCTGGCGCCACATGGCGTAGTACAAGCCCTTTTGCGTGAGCAGCTGGGCATGGCCCCCGCTTTCGACAATGCACCCCTTCTCCAGGACATGGATGGTGTCTGCGTGCAGCACCGTGGAGAGCCGGTGGGCGATGACCAGCGTGATCTGCGTGCGTTCGGCTGAGATGCGGCGCACGGTTTGGGTGACCAGTTCCTCGGTGATCGAATCCAGCGCCGAAGTCGCCTCGTCGAAGATCAGCAGGCGTGGCTCGCGCAGCAACGCGCGAGCGATCGACAGGCGTTGGCGTTCGCCGCCTGACAGCTTGGCACCCGACTCGCCGATGACGGTGTCGAGCCCTTTAGGCAGGCGCCCCAGCAGTGCGGTGCAAGAGGCATGGTCCAGCGCTTCGAGAATCTGGGCATCGCCGGCATCGGGCCGCACGAACAACATGTTCTCGCGCACGGTGCCGGCGAAGAGGCTGGTTTCCTGCGTCACGTAGCCGACCTGGCGGCGCGCTTCGTTATAGCGCAGCCGACGGGTGCCCACCCCGTTGTAGTACACCTCGCCCTCCGCCGGCCGGTACAGCCCCAGCAACAGCTTCACCAGGGTCGACTTGCCCGAACCCGAGGGGCCGACGAACGCGATGGTGTCGCCGCGCGCCGCCGTGAAGCTCACTCCATCCAGTGCGTTCTCACTTGCGCCGCGATGGCGAAACACCACCTGGTCGAATCGCAACGTTTCGATCGGCCCGACGGCGACCGCATCGGGCGGGCGTTTTTCGACGGGCTTGGCCATCAACTCGGAAAAATTGGCCATCGATGCGCTGGCTTCGCGCCACGCCAGGATGATGGTCCCCAGTTCCTGCAATGGCGCCAGGATGGCCACCGAAATGAACTGCATCGCAATCAGCTCACCCGTGCTCAGCACGTTGCGAAAGATCAGCCAGAGCAGTGTGAACAGCACCGAGAGCTTCAGCAGGCTCAGCGTGGACCCTTGCAAGAACGTGAGCCAGCGGATGCGCCGCACCTTGGCCATTTCCAGCGCAAAGATCTCTTCGGTCCGCGCCTGCAGGCGCCGGATTTCGCGGTAGGTCAGGCCCAGGCTCTTGATCAGCCCCACGTTGCGCAGGCTCTCGGTGATGAAGCCGGCGTTGCGGGTGGTTTCGCGGTTGATGGCGCGCTGCTGGCTGCGGATCTGCCGGCTGAGCAGCCCGCTCAGGCCGCCCAGCACCAGCAGGCCGATCAGGAACACCGGCACCAGCGCCCAGCTTTTCGTGACGGCGTACCAGACCAGGAAGGCCATGCCGATCACGGAGGCGAACAGCACGTTGATGAAGGCGTTGATGAACCGCTCGGTGTCGCGCCGCACGCGCAGCAGCAGCGACAGGGTCTCGCCGCTGCGCTGATCCTCGAACTCCTGGAAATTGAGGCGCATGGTCTGCCGCAGCCCATCGTTGAAGATCTGGGTGCCGAAACGCTGCACCACCAGCCGCGTCACGTAATCCTGCACCGCGCGGGCGGCGCGTGACAGCACAGCCACCACGATGGCCAGGGCCAGCAAGGCCAGCGCTCCGCGCACCAATTCGTCTTCGCTCTTGACGCCGCGCTGGTTGGCGTAATCGTCCACCAGCCAGCCCAGGATGATGGGATCGATCAAAGCCAGGATCTGGCTGGCCGCCGCCAGCAACAAGGCCAACGCCGCCAGCTTTCGCTGCGGCTTGAGGTATTTCCAGAGCGTGGGCATGCTGCCTGCAGGATAGCCGTTGCCGCTGTCCGGCAGGCGTAGAAGCGCTTGGCTGACAGCATTAGCTGGCCAGCGCCGCTGAAATGGCGAATCAAATTCTTTCAGGAGCATCCATGACCCAGCAAGCCCTCATCCGCGGGGAGGTCTGCTTTCGAGCAGGCGACGGCGTGATGATGCCGATCCCGCCGGGCCCGGTTGAAATTGAAGTGGCCGATGACAGCGTCACGCTGGGCTGGACGGCCAGCAATGGCACCGTCGGCTCCACCGCCATCACCCGCGCCGAGTACGATCGTTACGTGAGCGACGGCAAGATCAAGGTCGGCGGCGAGTAGCCCGCCCGTTCAGGCTCAGCCGCGCGCCGCGTTGCGCTTGCGCGTGGCAGCGCCCTTTTTGGCGGAGGCGGAGCGCTCCTCGGGCGAGCGCGCGGCCGAAGCCCGCCCGCCGAGCTTGCCACCTTTTTTCGAGGGTCCCGTGTCCATGGCCTTGCCGCGGCCCGAGCCGCTTTTCTTGCCGCCACCGGTTTCCTTGTTGACCGTCGCCCAGGCGCGGCTTTCCGCCTCTTTGCTGGATACGCCGCGGCTCTCGTAGCCCTCTTCGATATGCTCGGCCTGGCGCTTCTGCTTGTCGGTGTACGAGGATTTGTCGCCACGTGGCATGTCGCTCTCCTTGATGGGAAAGCTGAAATCTAGCGCCGGCGCGAGCCACAGGCTGGTAGGAAAACAGCCGCCACCGGCGTCGGACGGTGCGTGCGCGCCCGTCCCAGCCCTTTAGGCGCCCTTTTGGAACTGCTTCGCCGCAAACGCCCACAGCATGCGTGATGCATCCGGGCCGCTCGCATCGCTGTAGGGCTGTCTGGCCGCACCGCCGCTCCAGGCATGGCCCAGCCGGTCGACCTCGACCAGCGTCACCACCGTGCTGCTCCTGAGCTTGTAGTCGGTCACGGTCATGGGATGGCGCTGGCCACGCTGCACGCTGCGCTCCAGATCGGGCCGCGCGCCGGCCGCGCGGGCCCACACCTTCACCGCCGCCTGGCCATTGCTGGGCGAGACCACGCGGTCTCCCCGGCCATGAATCACCATCAGGGGCGGCCACAGTGAGGCCATGAGGGCCGGCGTTGCCGCCAGCGGGCGTGCCGGGCGCAGGCCCTGCATCGCGCCGACGGCCGACAGGCCCGAGTGTGCGCTGCCCGGCGGAATGCCCGAATGCATCATCACGGCCTTGAAGCGGGCCGGATGGCGCGTGACCAGCAGCGCGGCCATGCTGGCGCCAGCCGACAGACCCGCTACCGCGATGCTGCTGCGATCCGCCAGATACAGCAGGCACACCTGGTCGATCGCCCGCATGATGATCTCGGCCTCGCCATAGGCCCGGCCCGACCCGGTATCGAACCAGTTCCAGCAACCCTGCGCGTTGGCGAGGCGGTCCTGCTCGGGGTACAGCACCAGGAAGCGCTCGCGGGCGGCAATGCGATTCATGCGCGTGCTGCGGGCAAAGCTCGCGGCGTCCTGCCCGCAGCCGTGCAGCATCACCATCAAGGGCAGGCGCTCGCCGAACTTGACGTCGGGCGGACGGTAGAGCCGGTAGCGCCGGGCGCCGGTGGCGCCCATCGCCACGCCGGCGAGCCAATCGCCTTCTCCGGCCGGCGGCTTGCGCCGCGCGGCGTTCACTTTCAGCGCCTTGTCCACCGCGCGGGTGCCGACGCCCCAAGTCTGGCGCGTCATGGCCCGGACTCCCTTTTCGAAAGCCTTGGCCCAGGTGGCGGTGGCGGTACGTCTTGCCATGGGCCCATTTTGCCTGGGCCCGACAGGCAAGAAGCTGCGTACCCTGACGGCGTGCCTGTTCTAATCCGTAGGCTATGAGCACCACCCCCCGCGAAAGCGCCACGAGCTTCGCCACCCTCCCCCTCAATCCCGCCAGCCTGGCCAACCTGGAGCGCCTGGGCTACCGGGAAATGACGCCGATCCAGGCCGCCAGCCTGCCCGCCGCCCTGCTCGGCAAGGACATCATTGCCCAGGCCAAAACCGGCAGCGGCAAGACCGCGGCCTTCGCGCTCACGCTGCTGGCCAACCTGAACGCCCGGCGGTTCGCAGTGCAGTCACTGGTGCTGTGCCCCACGCGCGAACTGGCCGACCAGGTGACCTCGGAGATTCGCCGGCTGGCGCGTTCCGAAGACAACATCAAGGTCGTCACGCTCTGCGGCGGCGTGCCGCTGCGCGGACAGGTGGCCACGCTGGAGCATGGCGCCCACATCGCGGTGGGCACGCCCGGCCGCGTGATGGACCACCTGGAACGGCAGAGCCTGAAACTGGATGCACTCAATACGCTGGTGCTGGATGAAGCCGACCGCATGCTGGACATGGGCTTCTTCGATGACATCGTCACGGTGGCGCGGCAATGCCCCAAGGCGCGCCAGACCCTGCTGTTTTCCGCCACCTATCCTGAAGGCATCGGCAAGCTGGCGGCGCAGTTCATGCGCGAGCCGGTCACCGTGAAGGTCGAGGCGCAGCACGCCGGCGCCCAGATCGAGCAGCGCTGGTACGAAGTGGATGACCGCCAGCGCATCGAAGCCGTCGGCTTGCTGCTCGACCATTTCAGGCCGGCCAGCACCCTGGCGTTTTGCAACACCAAGGCGCAATGCAAAAAGCTGGTGGAGACGCTCAAGGCCCGCGGCTTCAGCGCGCTGGCGCTGTTCGGCGAGCTGGAGCAGCGCGAACGCGACCAGGTGCTGGTGCGGTTCGCCAACCGCAGCTGCTCGGTCCTGGTGGCCACCGACGTGGCAGCGCGCGGGCTGGACATCGCCAGCCTGGCGGCCGTGATCAACGTCGACGTGACACCCGACCCGGAAGTGCACATCCACCGTATCGGCCGCACGGGCCGCGCCGGCGAGACCGGCCTGGTGCTGAACCTGGTGAGCATGGACGAGATGGGGTCGGTCGGCAAGATCGAATTGCTGCAGGGCCGTGAATCCGAGTGGCACAAGCTCGGCGAACTGCAGCCCGCTGCGGGCGGCAAGCTGGTGCCGCCGATGGTCACGCTGCACATCCAGGGCGGGCGCAAGGAAAAGATCCGGCCCGGCGACGTGCTGGGCGCGCTCACGGCCGATCTCGGCTACAGCCGCGAGCAGGTCGGCAAGATCGACGTCAATGAATTCTCGACCTATGTCGCCGTGGATCGCGCCATCGGCCACGACGCCGCGCGCCGCCTTGGCGATGGTCGCATCAAGGGCAAGAGCGTCAAGGTGCGGGTGCTGGACGAATGAAGGCCACGTCGCGGCGCCGCCAGCTCATCATGGGCGCCTTGCTGGGCCTGGCCGCGATCGGCGCAGCGACGCGCCATTGGGCGGACAACCCTTCTTTGCTGCGCGACATCGGCACCCTGTTCATGGTGCTATGGCTGCCGGCGGTGGGCAATCTGGTGGCTTTCGTGGTGCGCAGGCTTGCCCGCCGAGCGGCACCCGCCAGCGGCTTCGCGTCGGGCAGCGCCTTTTCGCCGCACCTTTGGGCCGAGTTCGAGCCGCTGGTGCCCGCCCCGTCGTTCGATCCGCCGTTGGACCCCCTCGTGACGCGCTGCACCGCCCTCGTCGGCACGGCAGGATTCACTATCCGACTCGGCATACCCGTGGCGCAATGGCTGGAATCGGGAAGTACACGCGCCCAACCCATCGAATTGCTCCGGCCTGCGCTTGCATTGCCGCGCCTTGCACCGAGTACGACATTCCACATGATGGCGGGGGCGGTGCCGATCGCCAGGGGCCGCGTCACAGCCTTCGCCGCCCCAAGCGGCAGCGCGCCGCCACTCTAGTCAACCGACAGAACCCCAACGCCGCTTGAGTGTCCGGCCCTCGTCCTACAACGGCGGCGGTCGCCGTTGCCTACGATGCGCGCTTGGCATCAGGAGACACCGTGCAGAACCCGGCTTTTCGCACCCTGCTGTACCGTTACTTCTTCTTCGGATGGTTGTTCAAGGACGTCAACCGGGGCAGCCTGCTGGAGCGGGCGGCGGCGTGGCGCCACAACAAGGCCTGCGCCCACTGGCTGCTGACCTACATGCGGCGATGGCTTTGGTGCGGCGTGGTGTTGTACGGCCTCGGCGGCGTGGTCGAACTGCTGCTGCAGTCGCCCGCGCTTTCGGCCTTCTTCTACATTCCCAGCGCGCTCAGCGTGCCTGTCAATGCCGTGATCGCAGCCGCCTGGGTGGGGCTGAAGTCGCTGCCGGGGCCGCTGTAGCCGGCGTGATACCGGGCGGTCGCCGCCCGCTCGCCGACAATGGCCACATGCCCGGTGACTTCGCCTTCCTGAATTTCGACGCCCCCTTCATCCTGCGAGACGCAGACCGGCTTTCCCTGCACTTCACCATCGGCGAGCTCCAGAGCAGCATGTGCCTGGACCGCCCCGAGGAGTTGCAGCTTGACTACACCCGCACGATGATGGGTTTTCTGCTGCTCCAGCCGCGGCCCGGCCACATCGCGATGGTCGGCTTGGGCGGCGGCTCGCTGGTCAAGTTCTGCCATCGGCATCTGCTTTCGTCGCGGATGACCGTGGTCGAGAACAATCCCGGGGTGATCGCGCTGCGTCAGGCGTTCGCCATCCCGGACGACGACGAGAGGCTGTCGGTGGTGGCGGGCGACGGCGCCGCGTTCGTTCGCGATCAGGCGGGCCTCGAGCTCGACGTCTTGCTGGTCGATGGCTTCGACAGCGGCGGGCAGCCACCGGCGCTGTGCTCGCAAGCGTTCTACAACGACTGCTTCCGCGCGCTCGCACCGGGCGGCGTGCTGGTGGTCAACCTGCACGCCGATCATCCCGGGCACGGCGAATTCATCGATCGTCTGGCCCGCAGCTTCAAAGGCAACCTGATGCAGGTGCCGTCCACGGACAAGAGCAACTGCGTCGTATTTGCCGGGCGCAAGCGGCCGGTCACGCTGCAGGCACTGCGCAGTTGCAAATGGGCCGGGGAACTGAGCGCACCGGTACAGCGGCAGTTGCGGGGCGAGTTCGCCCAGATCGGGTGGCATGCAAGCCGGGTCGGGGCAGACTAGTACCCAAGTCCGCATTTTCGATGCCCGACTTTGCACAAAACGGACGCTTGCTTTGCAGCAGGTACACCTTGGGGCCGCAGTATCGGGACTCACACCAAGGAGTACCTCATGAAATCCAAAGCCCTTCTCTGCGCCATTGCCGTGGCCTCCCTCGGCTTCGGCTCCCTGTCGTACGCCCAGGACCATGGACGCCAGGGCCATGACCGGCAGGGCTATCAGCAGCGCGGCCATGATCAGCGCGCCGACCAGCACCGCGGCGACCGCCGGGAAGCCCGCGAGGACCGCCAGGAAGCCCGCCGCGACCTGCAGGAAGCCCGGCGTGACCTGCGCGATGCCCGCGGCAACCACCATGTCCAATCGCGCAACGACCGACGCTTCGATGGCCGAGGCGACCGGCATCACGGCGCGCGTGGCCACCAGTTCCATCGTGGCGGCCATATCCCGCACCAATACCGCCACCACCAGTACGTGGTCAACGACTGGCATGCGCGCCAACTGAGCCGCCCGCCTTACGGCCACCACTGGGTCCAGGTCGACGGCGATTACGTGCTGATCGCCGTGGCGACTGGGCTGATCGCGAATCTGCTGCTGAGCCAGTAAAGCGGCGGCGGGCATGGAGGGCTGCTCCCCCGCCATGCCCGGATCCACGGATGAGTATCGGCGCCTGCATTGAGCTTGGCGGAACACAGGAATGCGGGCATGAGACAAAATTGGCACATGCAATCAAGGCCCGACGCAGACCCGATCTTTCAGCGCAACAACGTCAATATCCTGAGCGAAGGCACCCGCACCATGGTCTTTGCCCATGGCTTCGGCTGCGACCAGAACATGTGGCGCTTCGTTGCGCCGGCATTCACGCAGCACTACAAGGTTGTCCTGTTCGACCATGTCGGCGCCGGCGGCTCGGACCTCTCCCAGTTTTCCGAGGAACGATACGGCAGCCTGCGCGGCTATGCCAGCGACCTGCTCGAAGTGTGCCGCGCAACGGCCTCGGGCAAGGTGGTGCTGGTGGGACATTCGGTCAGCGCGATGATGGCCATCCTTGCCGCCCGCGAGGCCCCCGAATTGTTTTCCGAGCTCGTGCTGGTCAGTCCGTCGCCGAGCTATATCAATGACGCCGGCTATGTCGGCGGCTTCGAGCGGCCCGACATCGACCAGCTGCTCGATTTCCTGGATTCCAACTACCTCGGCTGGAGCAGCGCGATGGCGCCGGCGATCATGGGCAACCCGGACCGGCCGGAGCTGGGACAGGAATTGGAGAACAGCTTTTGCCGGACCGACCCGAAGATCGCCAAGCACTTCGCCCGCACCACGTTCCTGTCGGACCATCGCGAGGACCTCGCGGGCTTCGACTCGCCGACGTTGATCCTTCAGTGCGCAGACGATGCGATCGCGCCGGCCGACGTGGGCCACTACATGCAGCGCCAGATGCCCGGCAGCACGTTGGTGCTTATGAAGGCAACCGGCCATTGCCCCAACTTGAGCCACCCGCAAGAGACCATCGCCGCCATGCGGCATTTCCTGGGGCTGGACGACAGCGATGAGCGCTGAGGGTGACGTCGCGAGAGACGACGACTACCGCGATCTGTACGACAGCGCGCCCTTTGCCTACATCTCGACGCTTGCCGATGGCACCATCGTTCAGGCCAATCAGGCGTTCTATCAGCTGACGGGCCTGGGCGCCGCCGAAACGCTCGGCAAGAAGCGCTTTCAGTCACTGCTGACACTGTCCGGCAAGGTCTTTCACGACACGCACTTCATGCCGCTGCTGCAGATGCAGGGACACGTGAGCGAACTCGCGTTCGACATGGTCACCCGCGACGGCCAGCGTGCCGCCGTTCTGGTCAATTCGAAGCTCAGCATCGACCGCACGCCCGTCCTGGTTCGGACGTTGATCATGGAGGCACGCGGCCGGCGAGCCTACGAGCAGGAATTGCTGGCGGAGATGCGAAAGGCCGAGGAAGCCCTGGTTGCCAAGACGGCCCTCCTGAACACCTTGAGCCACGAAATCCGCACGCCGTTGGGCGTGATCGGCATGGCCACGCAGATCCTGCGCCGCAAGGAACTGACAGCCGACCAGGAAAAGTACATCGGCATCATCGCTTCGTCCAGCAACCGCATGCTGGAAGTGGTGAACGACATCCTGGACTACAGCCGCATCACGCAGGGCAAACTGGCGCTGGTGCTGCGCGAGTTCAACCTGCGCGAGCTGGTCGAAAGCCTGATCGAAAGTTTCATGGTGAAGATCGACGACCGGTCGATCTACATCCGCGGCGACATCGACCCTTCGATCCCAAACATGGTCATGGGCGACCCGGTCAAGCTGCGCCAGGTGCTGACCAACCTGGTCGGCAATGCGGTGAAATTCACCGACCGCGGCGGCGTCACTGTCAGCGTGCGCGTGCTCGGCTCGTCCCACGGCGAAACCGCTTTGCAGTTCGACGTGGCGGACACGGGCATCGGCATAGCGCCGTCGCGCCTGTCACGCCTGTTCAAGGACTTCAGCCAGGCGGACGACGACATCGAGATGAAATACGGCGGCTCCGGCCTGGGCCTGTCCATCAGCATGAAACTGGTCGAACTGTTCGGCGGAACCATCCGCGTGCAAAGCCAACCCGGCCGCGGTTCCGTCTTCAGTTTTTCGATTCCGCTGAAGCTGCCTGCACCTATGGCTACAGGGGCTTAGTCAGGTACACCAGCTCGCGGCCCACGATGGGCGAACGCGCCGGCATGAACACGGTGCAACCGTCGCAGGGTGAGCGGATTTCGTCGGGCCCATCGGTGGCGATCAGTTCACCCTTGGCAAAGGTTTCCAGGCCGACGAGCGGCCGGGCAAAGCGCATCGCCTCGGTCTTGATGACGGGCGTGCCCAGCAATTCGAAACGCCGTTGCGGCTCCGGGCCCGCAGCGGCCGGGTCGCGCTCGATCAAGCCGAAATGGGCCAGAAAGCCCAGTGTCACGTCGACTGCCAGGTCGGCGCTGGCCTGCAGGAAATGCTGTCCGCACTCGACCACCAGCGCCACGCCGGTGCCCTGCGGATCGCCGTGGCTGCCGTGCTGAATGAGCGGCGTGCCGGTGTTCATTCCTCCGGGCATGACCAGATGGAGGCCGGGGCGGCCCATGGCCATGGCGGCCGCCGCGTTGCGCTCGAAGCCCGCATAAACCCAGAACGGCGCCACTTCCTGCGCGGTGGAATGGATGTCGAGGATGTGGTCGGCCGCCGCGACCACCGGCCGCAACGCGCGCGCCCGGCGCAGCTCCGGGCTGTCGTCGCTGCCGTCCAGCCATTCGGGCGACCAGATCCGGTTGAGGTTGTGGACCAGCTGGCGGCTCGTGAACGGATCGGTGCGGTCGAACGATTCATACGCCTCGACATTGGCAAAGCTCACCGTCAGCGTTCCGGCTTTGGGCCGCACGCCGCTGTCCAGCAGGTAGCTGGCCGCCACCATGCCGCACAACTCGTTGCCATGGGTCAGGGCGTTGACCAGCAGGTGGGGGCCTGGGCGCGACGACTCGAATCGATGAACGTAGTCGACCCCTGTGTTGCCGTGACGGTAAGCGCTGAGGTCCCGCGGCAGCACCTCGAAGGCAGTCGTTTCCTGGCTCATGCATCCCCGCGAAAAAAAGAGGCCATGGTACGCCGGTCGAGCAAAGACGCGCAGGCGTCAGCAGACTTCAACACATTTAGTTACCATGCACGACCGGAGTGCTATCCCCGGGGAGAAAACAATGAGCTTCATGAGCCGCCTTTTCGGGACCACGCGCGCCCCTGCTCCGGTATCGCGGCCGCCCTCCCAACTCGCCTCGGGATACTCCCAGCAAACCTCCGGCGCGCCGGCCTCCAGCAGCGCCACCCGGCGCGAGTTGCTGCGGGTGGTACTGCGCGACACGCTCAACCGCCATGGCATTCCGGCGGCATGGCTGAGCGCCGAAGTCCTCGCCTCAACCTCGCGCAGCGGCGAGCGCGGGATTCACTGGCGGCTGGTGGTCAAGCATTGGGAACCGCGGCTCATGGTCCACGGCGTGGCATTCCAGCAAAGCCTGATCAAGCGAGTCACCACCTTCGATCCGCTGGCCGCCAACTGGCTGATGGGCATCTCCTGGCAGTTCGCATTGCCGGACGAGTCCGTTTGTCCTGCCATGCCGCACCCCGGGCTGTGGACGGGGGAGCCAACGGTCGCGGCGCCGAAGGCATCGACGACGGCGGGCGGCTCGGGCGATGTGATCGCCGGCCCCGTGACGATCCGCGACCCGGCCGCACCCGCCAATCCCCCACTCGCCGATGCCAAGTCCGACCTCGAACACCTGTTTGCCGTGCGCGACGCGGACTTCCGCCAGCACGCCAAGGCGGAGCCTGGCCATGAAGCCACACAGCCGATGTACCTGGGCACCCAGCCCGCGCAGCTCTAGTGCCTGTTCACACTATTTTTGCAAGATGCGTTGTGCCTTAACATCCACCGCCATGAGGTCCCATCCGGCGACCGTACTGGAGGAGTTATGGCAAAAGGCGACCAGCGCAGCAACAAGATGACGAAGAAGCCCAAGAAGGACAATTCGCCGCCCAAGCCGCCGGGCACATCGGACCGTCCCACCCCGCCGATCACCGCCGTGATTCCGCGCGGCAAGCCCAAGATCAAGTAAGCCGGCCTGCTTGGCCAAGGCACCGAAGCGGCCCCCCGTGTCCGTGCGCGATGTGCGCGGCGGCGTGCGGCTGGCCGTCGATGGCGTGAATGGCGTCACCAGCCTGGTCGAAGCCATGCACCACCGCATCGCACGGGTGTCGGCGCCGCTAGGCTCCGTGCCGGATGCGCCGGCGCGCGGCATCGCCGGGCTGGTTTACCGCAGCATCCGGGGCACCGCCGGATGGGTCGGCAAGGGATTGGACACGGCTTTGGCGGGTATCCAGGGCATGCTCGATGACCCACCGGCGCAAGGCACGGTCAACGACGAAGCGGCGCCTGGTCGCGACGCCGTGGTGGCGGCGCTCAACGGCCTGGTGGGCGACCATCTGGAGCGCACCGGCAACCCCCTCGCGATCAAGATGCAGCTGGCGCACCGCGCGAGCGTTGCTGCCGCGCCTGCAGGGCCGCGCGTCCTGGTGCTGGTGCACGGCCTGTGCATGAACGAGCATCAGTGGACGCGGGGCGGCCACGACCATGGGCTTGCATTGGACAGCGCGGCGGGCTTTTCGCCGGTGTATGCACGCTACAACTCGGGCCGGCATATCTCGATCAGCGGGCGCGAACTGGCCGCCGCGCTGGAAAAGCTGCTCCACGACTGGCCGGCCCCGGTGGAACAACTGGCCATCATCGGCCACAGCATGGGCGGCCTGGTGGCGCGCAGCGCCGTACACCAGGCCCTGCAAGCGGGAATGGCCTGGCCCGGTCGGCTGCGGCACCTGTTTTTTCTGGGCAGTCCGCACCACGGGGCTCCTCTGGAACGCGGGGGCAACTGGCTGCATCGGGGTCTGGGCATCAGCCCTTATCTCGCGCCGTTCGCGCGCCTGAGCGGCCTGCGCAGCGAAGGCATCACCGACCTGCGCCACGGCAACCTGCTGGATGGCGACTGGGCCGAGGGCCGCTTCGGGCGGAGCGATGGACGCCATCCCGTGCCGCTACCCGCGGGCGTTGCCTGCTACGCGGTGGCCGGCGCCCTGGGCGCGGGCAAAAGCGACGAGTGGCTGGGTGACGGGCTGGTGCCCCTGTCGAGTGCGCTCGGGCGGCACGCCCGGCTGGACTACGACCTGGGCATCGCACCTTCGCATACCTTGGTGGCCCGCGGCGTCAACCACCTGGACCTGCTGAGCGACCGGCAGGTGTACCGGTGGCTGCTCCAGCAGCTCGGAGGGGCCGGTCTCAGCCCACCGCCGGGCCGCTCCCAAGGTGGGCTGCGCCCCCTCGGGGGGCAGCGAACGAAGTGAGCGTTGGGGGCCAGTTCAGCCCAGCAGGTTGACGATGATGTCGACGACCAGGTTGTTCTGCTGGCGCACCAGCACGATGTCGTTGCCGATGCGCGCATAGCGGTAGCCATACGGCGCCGGGGGCAGGTGAATGAGCACGGGCTGGGGCACCGTATAGACAGCGACGCCGCGCGGCAGGGGCTGGCCGACCTCCCACTTGCGGGCCTGTCCGGGCGGCATGCAGCCGTTGTTCTTCTTGGCCAGGCCCGGCGGGCAGGCGCGGCCATCGCCATACCGCTGCGAGTAGTAGCGGCGGGCATGGTCGCGGTGCTCGTCGTTGAAATAGCTGCCCGCCTTGATGTCCTCGCGATGGCGCTTGGCAGCCTCCTTGTGGGCCTTTTCGCGGCGCTTCTCGGCCTTCTCGTGCTGCTTGTCGGCCTTGGCTTCGTGTTTCTGGCCATGCTTGCCGTTGCCGCGACGGTCGTCGTCGTTGTCCTTGGCGAATGCAGGCCCCGCGATGAACAGCGAGGCTATCGCCAGTGCGACGAGGCGGTGGGTGGCGGGAAAATGGGTCATGACTTGCTCCTGGGTAGGCCGTGAACTAACTCAACGGTTACCTTGGGGCCCCTGTTGACCGCAGCGTGTAGGACGCTGCCGCGCCTTGCTGCTCAGCTTGGCGCGTCTTGCGGAAGCGGCGCGATCAGCGGCGCGATCAGCGGCGTGACGGCGGCGGGCCGCTGCGGCCGGCGATGTGGCGGAACGTGATGCGGCCCTTGGTCAGGTCGTAGGGCGACATTTCCAGCGAGACGTTGTCGCCGGCGATGATGCGGATGTGGTGCTTGCGCATTTTGCCGCCGGTGTAGCAGATCACCTGGTGGCCGTTTTCGAGCGTTACCCGAAAACGCGAATCGGGGAGCACTTCATCGACGTGCCCCTTCATCTCGATCAATTCTTCCTTGGCCATGTATGTGTCTCCTGTGCAGGGTTTAGAGCGCGGCCGGGGCGATGCCCTGCAGGCCGTTGTTGCGGTGGCCGATCCATTGCAGGCCTTCGGCGGTGGCGTAGCTGACGGCCGCCACATGGCTGCGGAACAGCCGGGTCAGGCGAAGCACGCGGTCGTGCGTGGCAGTGCCCGAACCGGAGCGGATCGAGACCGAGCAGGCATACCAGCCATTCGAGAGCAGCTTGGTCAGGGGCGAAATCAGGTACTTGCCTACGGTGATGTTGTCTTTGGGATTCATTGTTCTGTTGTACGGGTCCTGCGGGCGCACGTGCGCAGCCGCTTGAAAATCTGGAAACCGGCTTGGGCAAGCCGGCGCGCATCGATTCCGGTGCCATGGCCTCACATGAGGGCCGGGACTGCGTCTGGTGGGAGGACCGGCTTGCTGGGGCCGGTGCAGGGGTTTCTGAATGCCCCCGGAAGACGCGTGCGCAGTGGTGACCTGGCGCGCCTTGGGTAGAGTGTTGTTGTATGGCGCGTTCAATCGCCTGCGCAATCGAAGTGACTATTGTACTCGTTCCGTCAACCAAGCGTTCAGGCCGCGGCAGCCAGCGCTGTCATCGCCGCGCTGGCCGGCAGGCCCAGGCGGTCGGGCGACGTGTACTGCGCCCGGTAGGCCTCGAACGGGAGGGTGTCGGCCGCTTCGATCGCTTTCTGGTCGAGCAGCGACTGCTCGCTCAGCGCCGCGAACCGGGCCTGTTGCGCGGCGCTGAAAGGCAGGGCCAGCAACTTGCCCTTGATCTGGCGCGACTGCGCGCAGTGGAAGCCGAGGAACGAATTGTCGAAGTCCTGCTGCATCACGGCCAGCACCCGCGCCGAGGGCAGCAGCTCGGGCTGCTGCAGCAGCGCCATCGACGCCCGCAGCGCATCGGCGTAGTCGCTGCCATGGTGCGCCTGGTCCAGCGCCGCGGCGATCGGCGCAAATGCCTGCAGCAGCTCGGCGCCCCATTCGGCCAGGCCGACTTCACGGTCGCCGCGCTCGAGCATGAGCCCCGGCTGGCGGCCGAAAGCAGCCGTCTTGTGCTGGTTGCGCCCCAGTGCCGCGATTTCCTGAGGCGTGTCCGGGGGGCTGCTTTCCAGCAGGCAGTGCAAGAGGAAGATATCGAGCAGTCGGATGTTCTGCGCCGTGATGCCGATCGGCACGAACGGGTTGAGGTCCAGCAGCCGCACCTCGACGTATTCGACGCCTCGCTCGCGCAGCGCATGCAGCGGCCGCTCGCCAGGCTGGATCACGCGCTTGGGCCGGATGGTGCCGTAGAACTCGTTCTCGATCTGCAGGAGGGTCGTGGCCAGCTGGTTGTACTCGCCGCCAGGGTTCACGATGCCGATCGCCTGGTAGGCAGCATAGGGCCGGGTCAGCGCATCGTGCAGGGATGACGCATAGCCATCCAGCCCGTTGTAGCTGACCGCCAGGCTGGCCTGGGCCTCGCTCTGGTAGCCCAGTCGTCCCATGCGCAGCGAGGTGCCGTGCGGCATGTACATGGTGCCCGGGCCCAGCGCCTGCAGTTCGTGCTCGCGTCCGGCCACGAAGCTGGAACACACCGCCGGGGAGGCGCCCAGCAGGTACAACAGAAGGAACGCATGCCGGCGGAAGTTGCGTATCAGGCCGAAGTACTGCTCGCTGGACACCTCGGGCAGCGACCAGTTGTAGTGGATGCCCGAGATGGTCTGCATCCGGCGCCCATACCGGTGGGCCAGGCCCATCCGGTACACGCTCTTGGCACGACCCACGTTGGACGAGCCATACCGGCCGATCGGGATGGTTTCGTCGGCCGGCAGGTCGCATGGCATGCTGGAGACCCACAGCATCTCATCGGCCAGCGCGCGGTAGGTGAACTGGTGAATCTGCAGGAGCTCTTCCAGGCAGGTTTCCGGCGTGGCATGCACCCCGGTGATCAGCTCGAGCTGCGCTTCGCTGTAGTCGGTGGTGATATGGGGGTGCGTCAGCGCCGACCCCAGAGCCTGCGGATGAGGAGTAGGCGCCAGGGCGCCCTGGGCCGTGGCGCGAAGGCTTTCTTTTTCGATGCCGCGGCGTATGCCTTTCAGCCGCTGGGGCGAAAGGGCGTCGAGGCGCGCCTGCAGGTTGCTCATGTCGAAAAAAGCCCGTGATCCTTGTGCAATGGGGCGGAAGGTAGCACGGCGCGCAATTTTCTGCATTGAGGCAGGACAAGCCGGAATCTGCTAGGCAACTAGAACTTTGACTCTAGGAAAAAAGTCCGGAATAGGTGGTGCGCCTGGCCCAGGTGGCAGAATGGCCGCCACCGTCCCATACCAATACGAGGAGACCCAAGATGGCGCTGACCGTCAACATCGACCTGGGCTATGAGTTCGACGTCAAGGCGCAAGCTGCGGACGTCTTCGCCGTGCTCTCCGACGTGCCCGAATCCGTCTCGTACTTTCCCAAGGTGGACAAGCTCACCGACATGGGCGAAGGCGTCTACAAGTGGGAGATGGAGAAGGTCGGCACCGCGCAGGTGAACGTCCAGACCGTGTACGCCAGCAAGTACGCCAGCAACAAGGCCAAGGGCACCGTCGTCTGGACGCCGGTCAAGGGCGTGGGCAATGCCCTGGTGGGCGGCCACTGGAAGATCAAGGACAACAAGAAGTCGACCGGACTCGAGCTCAAGATCCAGGGTGAGATCACCCTGCCCCTGCCCGGCCTGATGAAGATGGTGGTGGCGCCCGTGGTGGAAAGCGAGTTCGAAAAACTCGTGGACAAGTACATCGCCAACCTGATCAAGAAGTTCGGCGGCGAGGCCTGAAGTACTCGCCCCCACGCTCACTTCGTTCGCTGTCCCCCGAGGGGGCCCGGCCCACCTTGAGCCCCCCGCCCGCTGGCTACGGTTTGGCCAGCACCTTCAGCAGCCAGCCGTTCAGGTCGGCGAGTTCTTCCATGCACACAGAGTGCGCCATCGGGTAGTCGTGCCACTCGACCCCGTAGCCCAGCGCCCGTAGTTTGGCGCACGAAGCCTGCCCCCGGTCGAGGGGCACCACGTTGTCGTGCTGCCCATGGGCCATGAAAATGGGCGTGAGCGCATTGGCATCGGATCGCTCGGCGTCCGTGCTCCCGGCGAGCGGCAGGTAGCCCGACAGGCCCACGATGCCGGCCAGCCGCTCCCGGTGCCGCAAGCCGACCATGAGCGCCATCGCGCAGCCCTGCGAAAAACCGGCCAGCACGATGCGCTCGGGCGCCATTCCGCGCTCTTTCTCGCGCGCCAGCAGCACTTCGACGTCGGCGAGCGACTTGCGCAGTCCGGCCTCGTCTTCGCGCCGCTCCAGTTCCGCCCCGAGGATGTCGTACCACGCTCGCATCCGGTAACCGTTGTTGATGGTCACCGGAATGATGGGCGCGTGCGGAAACACGAATCGCACCGGCCCGATGGCCCGCAGGTCGAGTTGCTGGGCCAGCGACACGAAGTCATTGCCGTCGGCGCCCAGGCCGTGCAGCAGCAGCACCGTGGCGCCGGGTCGCGGCGCGGTTTCGATCTCGATGGTTTCAAGCACGGCCATTTTCAGTTTTCTCCAGCGAGCCGCGAGCATACCTGTTCACGAAGCGACGTAGCGGCCAACTCGGCTGTCCGACAGGCGGCGGCGCACTCTCCTACACGCGGCACGGGCCGCCCGCCCCCACACTGAAGTTGCAATCCAATGCAATGAAAGGATCTCAGGCTATGCAAGTGCAAGTGAATACCGGGAACGGCATCGAGAACAAGGACACCCTGGAGCGCTGGGCCGACGACTACCTGCAGGAGGCGCTGGCGCGCTTCAGGCAGGAAATCACGCGGGTCGAAGTCCAGTTGAGCGACGAGAACAGCGCCAAGAAAGGGGCAGCGGACGTGCGCTGCATGCTGGAAGCCCGGCTCAACGGCCACGAGCCGCTCGCGGTCAACCACCACGGCGAAACCCAGGACGAGGCTTTCCGCGGCGCCACCCAGCGGCTGATTCGCCTGCTCGAACACACCCTGGGCAAGCTCGACCGGCACGAGCACCGTGCACGCGACACCATCCGGAAGGATTCCACGTTCGCCGAATAGACCGGGCGGCTCAGGCGTTTTTTGTAGCGTTTTGTGACGATGGCACAAGCACTTCGATCAGCGCCCACACAGGAAGCGTGCCAACGCGTATATTGATTGCGCGCCATGGTGGGTTGTGCCGCCGGCGCTCCAAGAAGCCTCAACCCCATCCAAGGAGCCTGAAGATGAGTTCAAACATGAAGAAGATGACCTGCCGTGCCCTGGTCGTATCGCTGCTGGCCTTGTCTTTCCAGACAGCCAACGCAGGAATGATCGGCGCTGATCAGGCAGTGACGGCGAGCACCGCGCAGGCGGACCGTGGCATGGTGCTGAGCTATCTGAGCCGCGCCGAAACCGCCACGCAGTTGCAGGCGCAAGGCATCGACGCCGAAGCGGCAAGGGAGCGCGTGGCAGCGATGACCGACCAGGAAGTGCGCGCCATGGCCCAGGATATCCAGACGGCTCCCGCGGGTGCGCTGGACAGCGGCGGCTGGCTGGCGGTGGTGCTGATCGCGGCGGCGGTCTGGTACTTCGCGTTCCGCAAGTGACCCCGGCCACGGCCGCATGAGCGGACCGAGCCACGCAGCCCGCCTCGGCGCGGGCTTTTCTTGCTGCCTTGTGCTGGCCCTCGCCGCCGGTTGCGCGCAGCTTGTGCCGCAGACCGTGGCCCTGAGGACCGGATGGCCTGCGGGCGTCGCGCAGACAGTCGAGCTGCGCGACGTGCCTTTCTTCCCGCAGGAGGAATACCAGTGCGGCCCCGCTGCCCTGGCCACCGTGCTGTCGTACAGCGGCGTGCGCATCACCCCCGAAAGCCTGGTCAGCCAGGTGTTCCTGCCCGCTCGCCAGGGCAGCCTTCAAGTCGAGATGCTGGCCGCGCCGCGCCGCCATGGGCGTGTCACTTACCACCTGTCGCCGCGCTACGGCGACTTGCTGCGCGAAGTCGCCGCGGGCAATCCGGTGGTCGTCCTGCAGGACGTCGGGCCGCTGTTCACCCAATGGCACTACGCGGTGGTCAACGGGTTCGACTATCCGTCGGGAACGGTGTACCTGCGGTCCGGCGCCAAGCCGCGGCGGGAGGTGCCGTTCACGGCGTTCGAGCGTGAGTGGATGAAGAGCGGGTACTGGGCCATGGTGGTCACGCCGCCCGAGCGCATTCCCGCCACTGCAACCGAGGAAGGCTGGCTCGCGGCGGTGCTGGCCATGGCGCAGACCGGCGGGCCCGAGGCCGCCGGCAAGGCCTACGCGGCGGCATTGAAGCGCTGGCCCGACAACCTGCCCGCGGCGGTCGGCCTGGCCAATCAGCACCATTCGCGCGGCGCGTTTGGCGAAGCCGTTACCGTCCTGCGCGCGGCACAGAAGCGCCACCCTCAATCGGTCATCGTCACCAACAACCTGGCCCAGGCATTGTCGGACCAGGGACGGCATCAGGAGGCGCTCGCCCAGATCGACACCGCGTCCGATCCGAAGAGTCCGTTTGCCTCCGAAGTCAAGGCGACGCGCCAGCTGATCCTGCAGCGCATCGCCCAGCAGAAAACCGGCAACCGCCGCTAGCGAGCTGTCGCAAAGGGGCATCGCGGGCGTCCTGGCTCTGCTAGGCTTTGGCCATGGAACTCAACACCGAGCCCGGCGACGGCCCCTTGCGAGCTTCGGCCAGCGTGGTGATGCTGCGCGACGGCGCCGAAGGGCTCGAGGTCTTCCTGCTCAAGCGCCACGGCCTGTCGGACGTGCTGGCCGGCGCCTACGTCTTCCCCGGGGGCAAAGTCGACCCGCAGGACGCGCGGCCGGACCTGCAAGCCCGCCTCGACCTTCCCGTCGGGGCAATGCACGCCGCGCTGAACGAGCCCGCTCTGGACGAGCAGCAAGCCGCCGCTCTGCACGTGGCGGCGTTGCGCGAGGCATTCGAGGAAACCGGCGTCCTGTACGCCCGGGATGCCGGAGCAGCGCAGGCTGGCCTCGCCTGGCAGCAGTTGCAGGAAGGCCGGGCTTTCGATCAGGTGCTGCGGACTCTGTCGTTGCGGCTCGAGGCCAGCCGGTTGCAGCCCTGGTCGCGGTGGATCACGCCGTCGGTGGGCGGCGTCATCCGCAAGCGCTTCGACACACGATTTTTTCTGGCGGATGTGCCGCCCGGGCAAGTCCCCCGGCATGACGACCACGAGGCCATCGACAGCGTCTGGCTCACACCGCGGCGCGCCCTGCAGAAATACTGGGATCAGGAGATCGAGCTGGCGCCGCCGCAGATCATGAGCCTGGCGCACCTGTCGCGGCACGGTTGCGTGGGCAGCGCGATCGCCGAAGCGAGGCGGCGCAAGCCCCCGGTGATCCTGCCCGAGCCGTTCGAGCATGAGGGCGGGCGCGCCATGTGCTACCCCGGGGACAGCCTGCACTCGATTCGCGAGCGGGCGCTGCCCGGGCCCACCCGGATGCACTACCGCAATCGCCGGTTCGAGCCGGCCGAGGGCTTCGAGGCGCTGTTCGCCGGACCGCCCTGCTGAGGCTGCACTGCGGGAGTGCACCTACAGCCGCTCGAGCGGGCCGCTGTCGCAATCCGCGAAAAGCGCCGCCCAGACTTTGTGGTGCCGGCCGGGCTTCGCGCTACAAAGACAGGTATCGGGCCTTCGCCCCCTGAGTGAATCACTCGAACATTGTCCAGCAAGCCCAGGCCGCACTCTCCTGCGCCTTCGCGCTCTTGCAATGCGGGCTTCCAAAAAAAACCGGGCAGTGCCCGGTTTTTTCGTGTGACAGCGAATATCTTCAGTTGCGATCGGCGCGCGCGGTGCGGTTTTGCGAAGTGGCGGAATCGCTCGACATCCCCGTGGAGCCGCTGGCGCCCATGGTGCTGCTCGAGGTGCCGCTCGAGCCCGCGGCCGTGTCGGTGCTGGAGGTGCCGCTGGCACTGCCACTGGTGGTGCCGCCCGTGGTTCCGCTGGCGCCGGCCGCGGTGCTGCCGGTGCTCGGCGTGCCGGTGGCGCCCATCGGCGTGGTCTGGGTGCTTTGCTGGCCGGCGCCCGCGGCCGGGTTTGCCGCAGTGGGATTGGGCGGCGTGCTCTGTGCAAGCGCGAAGCCAGCGGCGGCGAAAGCCGCGACGGCGAGCGCGCTCTTGAATTGGATGGATGCAGTCATTGCGGACTCCTTGAGATCTAGTGATTGAAATGCCGGCCCCCGGGGTCGGCTGCATCAAGACTAGAAAGCGCAGGGTTTGAGCTGCGTCAGTTCGCACCATGAGTTGCTGTAAGACGAAACCTGCCCGGCCTTGGGGCACCCGAACGCGCGTCAGAGCGGATTGATCCCCAGCTCGAGACGGCCATTCTCTGGCAACACATAGACCGTGCCGCGCACATGACCGAGCACGCGCGCGACGACGTTCTCGTAAAACGCCACGGGCACCACCACACAGCCCCAGGAGGCGCGGTTGTCGCTCGCGGTCGGTGATGCCAGGCGAGCCTCGCGCTGCTCGCGAGAGGCGCCGGGCCGAAGCCGGTGGATCGCAAAGGCGCTGTCGTAGTCCACCCACACGACATGCTCGCCTTGCAGGTTGCGCCCAGGGCCGGACACGAACCGGCCTGCGGGCGTGGTGCGCTCGGACAAGGGGACGTTGCCGGCCTGCGCGTGTTCGCCCACGTTGGGCGCGGAATGATCCCCGCGCGTCTGGCCCAGCAGCACTGGCGAGGCACCGCGCAGGGACCCCGCCGCGTCGAACACGTAAATCTGCGCCTGTTGCTTGTCGACGATGGCGAACGGCCGGCCCGCATGGTCGTGCGTCGCCAAGACCTCCCTCGCCAGTTCGCGCGCGGGCACGGATGCCGGGTGCTGCCCGGAACGCGCCTCAGCTGTTTGTAGTGTTCCCGCCTGACCCGTTGCCAGCCAACACCCGAACAGCAATGCCCCTGCCTTCCCCCGCCAACCCAAGACCATCCGAATCCCCATGTGCACGCGCGCTCCGCCGCGCGAGGCAGCCCGGCCACGCGCCGAAGCTCAACAATGGGAATGGTAGCCAGCGGTCGAGCCGCCGCAAGCTTTTGTAACGGTAACAACCGGACCGTGGGGTTTCTAGCCGCCCCGTTGACACGGCGGGCGCAACAAGAACAGCGCCAGGCAATCTCAGCGCTGCGCCATCTTCACCGGCGCCTTCACGTCGTAGAACGAGGCGAACATATCGTGCAGCGAGCGCGTCTCCGGCAGGACGTAGATCACGGCTCCTGTGCCTTCCACGGTGGGCTTGAGCACCTGCTCGTAGAAGCGCGGCGGCAGGTTGATGCAGCCGAACGAGATGCGATTGTCCTTCGCGGTGGGCGACGCCAACCGCTCCAGCCGCCGCTCGGCTTTGACGTTGGCGCGCACCCGATGCATGGACACGGCCGCGTCATAGTCGACCCAGACAATGTCCTCGCCATTCGTGTTCATGCCCAGCTCGGCGATGAAACGGCCCGCCGGCGTTGTTTTCTCATCGGCAAGCACTTGCGAGAGCGGCTTGTCTCCAATGCCGGGCGCTGAGTCGTCGCCAGGGGCAGCACCCAGCAGCGCCGGCGTCGATGCCTTGAGACGGCCCTTGGGATTGAACAGGTAGACCTTGGCCTGCTTCTTGTCGACGATGACGAACGACATCGCCTTGTGATCGCTGGAATGCACCACCCAGTTGGCCATCTGGCGCACCTCGGACGAAACCTTGGTACGGCCGAACTGGGCCAACTGGCGAGGCCCAGCGGAGCGCGCCGCCGGCCGCTGCACCTGGCTGGGCGGCTGGGCAGGCTGCTTGATTGCGGGAGCCGCCGCAACCGGCGGCGCAGCCGACTGGGGCGGCGTTGGCAGAAAAGAGAGTGTGGGGGGCAGTATGAGGACCAGGACCGCGGCGCCCAACAGCACGCCCTTGCGCAGCGAGGCGCCGAACTCGGAGGCACTGTTTGTGGCCGTGGCTTTGCGGGTCCGCGTCATTCGTACTTACCTGGCGGCGGGCCCACCGGGCCCAGGACCCGATGGACGCCGCCCGGCGGGTTTAGTTCCGGTCGGTGCGAGCCACACGGCCGCTGCTATCGGTGGTGCCGCTCGCGCCCATGGTGCTGCCGCTGCTGCCGCTGGTGGTCGTATCGGTGCTGGCGGTGCCGCTGCTGCTGCTGCCGGACCCCGTGGTGCCGCTGCTCGCGCCCGCGCTCGGGGTGGTCGTGGTGTCGGTGCTCGCGCCCGCGCTCGGGGCGGCCGTGCTGCCGGTAGTGCCGCTCGCGCCCATGCTGCTGCCGCTCGAACCGGCCGTGCCGCTGGAACCCGCGGCGCCAGTCGAACCGCTCGCGCCGCTCGTACCGCTAGCGCCGGTCGTGCCGCCCGTGCTGCCGCTGGTGCTCGGCGAAGTCGTGGTGTCGGTGCTGGAGGAGCCTGAACCCGCGGTGCTCGAGCCGGAGGTACCGCTGCCCGAGGTCTGCGCAACAGCGAACCCGCCGAGAGCCAGGGCCGCCGCAGCAGCCAGGGTCGTCAGGGTTTTCTTGCTTGTGGTCATGTCTTGCTCCTTGAAATGGAAACCCCGTAGGGAATAGGTTGAAACGAGCCGGCAGAAGGGCCAGCTCGCTCAGAGCCTACGATTCCACCCGAGCGCGCAAAAGTGGGTGTTTGCAGCCACAGCCTGTAGGACCATCGCTGTCACCAGTTGCTGCTCAACGGAGCTCCTGCAGCTGCGGCGCCGACTCCTGGCCCCAGCGTTCGATCTGCAAGGCCGGGTTGGCGCATTCGCAGCCCAGGGCCAGGTCATCGTCCGGCCAGGCTACCGGAGGCGGCAGTGCGTCGGCGGGAGGGTTTTGCGACGGGTGCGAGCTGTTCATGGAGGCCTCCGTGGTTGAGCGGCGTGCAGGCACATCATGGCGCGGCAGAGCAAGAAGGCCCTATCCGCTGATGACTCGATCCTGCGTAGGACCGTGCCTACTCCTGAGCTTGCTCGGTCTTCGAGACCCCGCGGATGTTCAGCGCCGCCAGGGCCAGCTGCAGCGCCATGAGGGCGTAGGCGCCGTCATGCCAGCCCCACAAGCCCCACAGCAGGTTGCTGGCGAGGAAGACCCAGAAACCGATGTTGCGGCGGGTCTTGTGGCTCGAGGCCACCAGCCAGGCCGCCAGCACCGTGGCGACCATCGCGGGCCATTGAAGAAGATCGATCCATTCCGCGGAGATGTCCATGTTCGGGAATGGACCTTATCGGCTCGCGAGCGCGCGGCGCCGCCGGAAGGGGCCGGGGCCCGCTGTAGGAAACGGCCCTGACTCACCTGGCTGCCAGGCGCCACAGCGAGGTGACTTCCCTGGCGCGGGCGGCATGCAGTGGGTCGCCCGCGTCGCCGGCTTTCGGGTGGCGCGGACGGATATCGTGGCGCGCCAGCACCCGCAACCCGCCAGCCTCGATCCACCCCTGCAACTCGGCCGCCCCGCGCAATCCGAGGTGCTCGGCCAGGTCGGACATGAGCAGCCACCCTTCGCCGCCGGGCGCCAAATGCGCAGCCAGGCCCTGCAGGAATCCGCGCAGCATGCGGCTGTCCTCGTCGTAGATGGCGTGCTCCAGCGGCGAGCTCGGCCGGGCCGGCAGCCAGGGCGGATTGCAGACCACCAGCGAGGCCAGGCCCGGCGGGAACAGATCGGCCTGCAGCAACTCGACCTGGTCTTGCAGCCCAAGCCGGCGCAGGTTGTCGCCGGCGCAGGCCAGGGCCCGCGGGTCCAGGTCGGTGGCGACGATGCGCTTCACCCCGCGGCGTGCCAGGATGGCAGCCACCACGCCGGTGCCGGTGCCGATGTCGAACGCCAGGTCCGGCGAGGGCAGCGGCGCGGCGGCCACCAGATCGAGGTACTCGCCGCGTACCGGGGAGAACACGCCGTAGTGCGGGTGAATGCGGTTGCCGGGCGGTGGCCCCAGCGCGGGGATCTCGACGCCCTTCTTGCGCCACTCATGCGCGCCTATCAGGCCCAGCAACTCGCGCAGCGAGGCCACCGAGGGGTCGCCGTCGGGCGGCCCCCAGGCTTCCTGGCAGGCAGCGCGCATGTCGGGCGCCCGCGGCAATGCGATGCTGTAGTCGCCCTCCAGCGTGACCAGCACGCTGCCCAGCAGGCGCGCGCGTTGGCCCTGGGCCTGGCGGTGCAGATGGAACGCTCCGGCAGGGGCAGCCGAGGCGGCAGGCGCGGCGGGCTTGCGAGGTCTGCGCGGCTTGCGATCGGCGCGGCGCCCCATGGCCTGCAGGAGTTGCCGGGCGTTCTGGAAATCGCTGCGCCACAGCAGCGTCGTGCCTTCGCTGGCGAAGCGATATGCTGCATCCGCGCTCAGGGTGTCGTCGACGGGAAGTACCCGCCTGGGCGGGGCGACGCCGGCTTCGGACCGCCAACGGGCCTGGTGCTGCCCTCCACTTTCGGTCCAGGTGACGACGGCCGGATCGCTCACGCTGCGGCCTTGCGCCGCCGCCCCACTCGCTGCGCCAGCGTCACCACGCCCAGCACCAGGACGCCCGCCACCAGGCCGATCAGCCCGTCGAGCGCCAGCGACACGAGCGGCGCGGCACGGCCTGAATCCTGGGCGAGTTGGTCGACGAAGTGATGCAGAGGTGGCACGCCGTGCTCGAGGATGCCGCCGCCGACCAGGAACATCGCGGCGGTGCCCGCCACCGACAAGCCCCTCATCAGCCAGGGCGCGGCGCGCAGGATCGCGGCGCCCACGCCGCGCGCGAATGCAGTGGCGCGCCGGCTGAGGTACAGGCCGAAATCATCGAGCTTGACGATCCCGGCCACCAGCCCGTAAACGCCGACGGTCATCAGCAGGGCGATGCCGACCAGCACGCCGACCTGGACGCTGAATTCGCTCTGCGCCACCGTGCCCAGCGTGATCGCGATGATCTCCGCCGACAGAATGAAATCGGTGCGCACGGCGCCCTTGATCTTGTCCTTCTCGATCAAACGCAGGTCGACAGCCGGGTTGAGCAAGGCCTTGGCAAGCTCTTCCTCATGAGCCTCGTCCTCGGCTCGGCTGTGCAGGAACTTGTGGGCCAGTTTTTCGGCGCCCTCGAAACACAGGAAGGCGCCGCCCACCATCAGCAGCGGCGTCACCGCCCAGGGGGCGAACGCGCTGATGACCAGGGCCGAGGGCACCAGGATCGCCTTGTTGATGAACGAGCCCTTGGCCACCGACCAGACTACCGGCAGCTCGCGCTCGGCGGCGACGCCGGCGACCTGCTGCGCGTTGAGGGCCAGGTCGTCGCCCAGCACGCCTGCCGTCTTCTTGGCCGCCACCTTGGCGAGGATGGACACGTCGTCCAGAATCGTCGCGATGTCGTCCAGCAGTGCCAGCAGGCTCGATGCCATGGTGTTCTTTCCTGGTGTTCGAATCAGTTCAGTGGCCGTCGCAGCCGGATCTCTTCGAGCTTGACGCCGCCGATGACGGCCGTCCTGGCGGTGTTGAGTTCACGCTTGAAACCCGCCAGTTCGGCAAAGCGAAGAGCCCTGTCGTTGCACAGCGGAATCCACAGCGTGACCTCGGTGCAGCCTTCTTCGAGCAACCCTTCGCGGGCGGCGTCCCACAGGGCCAGGCCGGCGCCCCGCCCCCAATGGGACGGCTCGACATAGAGCGCCCAGATTTCGCCGGTGGTGTTCTTCGACTTGGGATCCCGCGAACGGTCGTAGCCGACGAAACCCACTACTTGGGCAGCATCCACCGCCACCTGCACGAGCGGCTCGCCGTATTCGATGGCGTCGCGCCAGAACGCCCGCCGCTTCTCGACGGGCAGGGCCTGCTGGCCGGCGGGTGCGACGGCTTCGTACGCTGCGTGGGATGAAGCGGCGTGGACGGCGGCAACCTGTTCGGCGTCGCCCTGCGCCGCAGGGCGGACCTGATAGCTGGACATGAAGTAAAACGTAAATTCTGAAGGCGCTGATTATGCTGGGCCACGAGCCAGCCCGGCCGAAGGCTCGCAGCCGCCTTGCCGCGCTGCCCTCGGTTGTTCACTGCGCGCTTCGTGCTCCCAGCGGCGGCCCATCAGGTGTTGCCAGGCCTGTGGGGACTGCGTGGCACGTACTTGTGCCCCCCGTCCGGCAACGGCTCGGCCGACGGATCGGGCTCGTGCTCCACGGCATTGGTGCCCGGCTCCTGCTCTGCCGCAGCGGGCTTTGGCACGCCCGGCGAGTCTGGCGAGGCGGGTGGGTTTGCGGGTGCGCGTGGGGTGTTCATCGGCGTGTGCTCCCAGGTCGTTCAGTTGAATCTAGGCGATGGACACGGCTGCGCTTGTAGGACTGCCCCGCGCCTGCTGGTCCGGTGGCATAGTCGATCATGTGAAACTTTTCATCTGCCTGTCGATCGCGCTGGCCACGACCTGCGCCCGCGCCGCCGCGGCTCCTCCCTTCGAGGACAGCATGGCTCAGCGGACGCTGGCGTGCACCGCATGCCATGGCGAGCAGGGCCGCGCCGGCCCGGACGGCTACTACCCCCGCATCGCCGGCAAGCCGGCCGGCTATCTGTACAACCAGCTGCTGAATTTCCGCGACGGACGCCGCCATTACGGCCTGATGGCGCGCCTGCTGGACCCGTTGTCCGACGCCTATCTGCTGGAGATCGCGCAGCACTTTGCCTCGCTCGACCTGCCCTACCCTGCGCCCCAGCCGCCTCGGGAGCCTGCCGCCGTATTCCAGCGAGGGCAGCTGCTGGCGCAGAAGGGCGACGCGGCTGCCAGGGTTCCCGCCTGCGTGCAATGCCATGGCGCGGCGCTGACCGGCGTCGAGCCCAACACGCCCGGATTGCTCGGCCTGCCGCGCGGCTACCTCAACGCGCAGCTGGGCGCCTGGAAGACCGGCCAGCGCCGCGCGCATGCGCCGGATTGCATGGCGCAGATCGCCCGCCAGCTGGCACCGGAGGATCTGTCGGCGGTCACCGCCTGGCTCGCGGCCCAGCCGCTGCCACCGGACACCAGGCCCGCCAGCTCGCTTCCCCAGCCGCCGGCTATCGCCTGCGGCAGCGCCGTGCTGCCGGCGGGAAGGCAGCAGCCATGAAGCGCGGCCTGATCGCCATCCTGCTGGGCGTGCTTGCGCTGATGGCCGTGGTGCTTTATTTGAGTTTCACCGGGCAAGGCGAGATCCACGACATGCCGCCGCTCACGCCGCCCACCGGCGAGAGCGTGGCGCGCGGCGCCTACCTGGTGCGCACCGGCAATTGCATGACCTGCCACACCGAGCGCGGCGGCGTGCCGTTCGCCGGCGGCCGCGCGATCGAGACGCCGTTCGGGACGGTGTACGGCAGCAACCTCACGCCGCACCAGGCCACCGGCATCGGTGACTGGTCGGCCGATCACTTCTGGCTCGCGCTGCACCACGGGCGCTCCAGGGACGGCCGCCTGCTCTACCCGGCGTTCCCCTATCCCAACTACACGCGGGTCAGTCGCGCCGATGCGGACGCCATGTACCACTACCTGCGCAGCCTGCCGCCGGCCGATCGGCCGAATACGCCACATGGCCTGCGCTGGCCCTTCAGCACGCAGGCGGCACTCGCCGTCTGGCGTGCCCTGTACTTCAACCCCGGCGAGTACCGGGCCGACCCCGCGCAGTCCGCCGAGTGGAACCGTGGCGCCTACCTGGTCGGCGGCCTCGGGCATTGCAGTGCCTGCCACACCACCCGCAACGTGCTGGGCGCCAGCGGCGACATGCTGGCCCTGTCCGGCGGACTGATCCCCATGCAGAACTGGTACGCGCCCTCCTTGACGTCCGCGGCGCAGGCCGGCGTCGCCGATTGGGAGGTGGCCGACATCGAGCGGCTGATGGGCACGGGCGTGGCGCGGCGCGGCACGGTGCTGGGCCCCATGGCCGAGGTCGTGCTGCAAAGCACCCAGCACCTTTCCCCTGCCGACCTGCGCGCGATGGCCGTCTTCCTCAAGGCCCTGCCGCAGACACCGGCGCAGGCCGACTCCGCGCCGTCGATGATGGCGCGCGTGACCGCGTTCTTCGAGGCTTTGAAAAGGCAAGGCACGGACGGCTCCGCCGCGCCGGTGAGGGCCCGTGTGGCCGAGCGCGGCGCCAAGCTCTATGGCGAGCGGTGCGTGCAATGCCACGGCGAGCAGGGCGAAGGCGTGCCCGGCGCCTATCCGCCACTGGCGGGCAACCGCGCGATCAGCTTGCCGGTCACAGCCAACCTGGTCCAGGTGGTTCTGTACGGCGGCTTTCCACCGGCTACCACGGGCAATCCGAGGCCGTTCGGCATGCCGCCTTTTGCCACCGTGCTGAGCGATGCCGACGTGGCGGCCGTGCTCAGCCACATCCGCGGGTCATGGGGCAACCACGCGCCGGCGGTGAGCGAATTGGACGTGAGCCGGCAGCGCGCCAGCGGCGGGTCATAGAGCGCGAGCCTGGGCACAATCGCGCCATGGCACTTCGTCCTGTTCCCCTCCCGACCGGGGTGCCCGGCTCGCTCTGGCTGGGCTCGATGCCGGGCCGCTTCGAAAGCTGGGGAGAGTTCGAGGCACAGGCCCGGCAAAGCGGCCTGCAACTGGTGGTGTGCCTCACGCCGCGCAGCGAGATGGCCGAGCTGTCGCCTCGCTATT
Organism: Ramlibacter sp.; assembly: GCA_036675435.1. Taxonomy (GTDB): domain Bacteria; phylum Pseudomonadota; class Gammaproteobacteria; order Burkholderiales; family Burkholderiaceae_C; genus Ramlibacter. The sequence continues at coordinate 48,607 of JAKFEZ010000125.1, forward strand.
ACGCGGCAGTGACGCGGGGCCAGCTGCCGTTTCGCTGGAGCCACTTGCCGGTGCCCAATTACGGCGTGCCGGAAGACCCCGCCGCTTTTCGCCGCGAGGTGGCTCAGATTGCCCAGACGCTGCGCCGGGGCGATGCGGTGATGCTGCACTGCGCCGCCGGCATGGGCCGCACCGGCAGTGCCGCGGCCTGCGTGCTCAAGGCGCTGGGCCTGGACACCGGCGAGGCGCTCCAGCGCGTCCGCGATGCCGGCTCGAATCCGCAGAACGCCCAGCAGTCCGGGCTGGTCGACTGGTTCTAGCGCCTGCTGCGCCCGCCTAGCGGCCGAACGGGTTGGCGAACACGAACATCATCGCCACCCCAACGCCGATGAGAAAGTTGGCGTCGATCAGGCCGGCCAAGAGGAACATCTTGGTCTGCAGCGGCTCCATCATTTCAGGCTGGCGCACGGCGCCGTCGATGAACCGGCCGCCCATGACGCCGATGCCCAGGCAGGCGCCGATCGCCCCGAAACCGATGATCAAACCGCACGCAATCGCAATCAGGCCTGTGTCGCTCATGGAAACCTCCGTTTTGTCGATGAACCTTGGATGGCTCGATCATCGAAGGGCCGCGTCATGGCGGCAATTACCCTGGAGGTAACTCAGACCACCGCCGGGCCGCTCCCAAGGTGGGCTGGGCCCCCTCGGGGGGCAGCGAACGAAGTGAGCGTGGGGGCACCATCTCAGACGAGCCGCGCGATCGGTTGATCGGCGACCGCCGCCAGCCGGTCGCTGGACACCCGATGCGGTGCAATCTCGGCCAGCGGCACCAGCACAAAGGCCCGTTCGCCCATTCGCGGATGCGGCACCTGCAGGCGTGCGCTTTCGACGCGAGCGGCGCCGAACAGTAGCAGGTCGAGGTCGAGCGTGCGCGGGGCATTGGGATAGGGCCGCTCCCGCCCGGCGTCCCGCTCCAGTGCCTGCAGACACGACAGCAATTCGGGCGCGCACAGGCGCGTCGACACTTCGGCCACGGCATTGATGTAGTCGGGGCCGGCCGAATCGATCGGCGCCGTACGGTACAGCGAGGAATGGCGCACCAGCGCCGTCACCGGCAGCTCGCCGATGCGCGCCAGCGCCGCGGCGATGGCTTTGGCGGGCTGCCCCAGGTTGGCGCCGAGCGCGATGTAGGCGGTGACGGCGTCGCGCATCGGAAACCCGTGCCTGCCCCGGCGCTAGCTAGTCTTGCGGCGCCGCCGGCTCGGCCTGGGCGCCACCGCCTTCGCCGGTGGGCTTGCGCCGCCGGCGCCGGCGCTTGCGAGGCCCATCGGAAGCACCGCCCTCGGTGGACTCGGACTGGGGCCCATCGCCGTTGTCGCCGCCGTCGCCGCGATGGCTACGCCCATCGCTATCGTCCTGCCCCTGTGCCGCGGCCACGCCGACTTCCGGCGGCCGCTCCGCCGGCTTGGGCACACGCACCCGGCGCTGGCCCTTGTGCTGCTCTTCGCGCAACTGCGCCACCAGGTCTTCGCGGCCCGCGTCGCTGGCCAGGCTGAACTCCTGCCACCAGTCGGCCAGCACCACATCGACTTCGCCGGTGTCGGCGCGCAGGCGCATGAAGTCGAAGGCCGCGCGGAACCGAGGCTGCTCGACCAGGCTGAACGGCGTGCTGCCGGTGCGCTTGTCGAAGCGCGGCTGCATCATCCAGATCTCCCGCATGTCGGCGGCCAGCTTGCCGCGCCCGGACACATCGCCGATGCGCGCGTTGAAGACATCGTCGATCGCGTCCTGCAAGGCCGGGAACGGGTGCTGCTTCTGGCCCAGCCGCTCGGCCCAGCCGTCGCGCACGTCGGACCACAGCACGCAGGCCAGAAGGAAGCTGGGCGCCACCGGCTTGCTCTCGCCGACCCGGCGGTCGGTGTCCTGCAAGGCCGCCTTGACGAAAGGCTCCTCAGCCCGCTGCACCACCAGGTCGAGCAGCGGGTAGATGCCGCGCGCCATGCCCAGCGCCTTCAGCTGCTCGATGGTGGCCAGCGAATGGCCCGTCTGCAGCAGCTTGAGCATTTCGTCGAAGAGCCGGCTTTGCGGCACGTCGGCCAGCAGCGCCTGCGACTCGACCAGCGGCTTGGCTGTCTTGGGCTCGAGCTTGAAACCGAGGGGATTGAGCTTGGCCGCGAAGCGTACCGCGCGGATGATGCGCACCGGGTCTTCGCGGTAGCGCGTCAGCGGGTCGCCGATCATGCGGATGGTGAGCTTCTTGGCGTCCTTGATGCCGCCGTGATAGTCCACCACCGTCTGCGTCTCCGGGTCGTAGTACATGGCGTTGATGGTGAAGTCGCGCCGGGTCGCGTCTTCTTCCTGCGGCCCCCAGACGTTGTCGCGCAGCACCCGACCCGTGGAGTCGACGGCGTGCTTCATGCCGGCGAGCTCGCTCTTGCTGGTCTTTTCGTTGCCGGCCACCTGTTCGGCGGCCGCGTTGTCCATGTAGGCCCGGAACGTGGAGACCTCGATCACTTCGTGTTCGCGCCCGCGGCCGTAGACCACGTGGACGATCCGGAAGCGCCGGCCGATGATGAAGGCGCGCCGGAACAGGCCCTTGACCTGCTCGGGCGTGGCGCTGGTGGCCACATCGAAATCCTTGGGCCGCAGGCCGACCAGCAGGTCGCGGACGGCGCCGCCGACGATGTACGCTTCGAACCCGGCTTCTTTCAGGGTGTGCACCACGTTCAGTGCCCGGTCGTCGACCAGTGAAGGGTCGATGCCGTGCTCCTGGGGTCCGACTTCCTGGCGCTTGCCGAAGCTGGGCCTGCCGCCCTTGCCACCGGGCGCCTTGCCCAGCAGCTTGTCGATGAATTTTTTAATCATTTTTCCTTGAAGAGATCGAGTATGCGCCAGCCGCGCTCGGCCGCCACGGCCCGCAGGCGCGCGTCCGGGTTGGTGGCGACCGGGTGGTCCACCTGCTCCAGCAGCGCGATGTCGTTGATCGAGTCCGAATAGAAGGTCGCCTCCACATCGCCCCAGGCGAGGCCCCGCGCCGCCAGCCATTGGCGCATCCGCTCGACCTTGCCCTCGCGCGCCGACGGCACGCCGGCGATCTCGCCGGTGATCCAGCCGTCGCCGCCGCGTTCCAGTTGCACCGCGATCAGCTCCTGCACCCCCAGTGCGCGCGCGATCGGCCCGGTGACGAAGTCGTTGGTGGCGGTGACGATGACCAGCTCCTCCCCCGCCTCCCGGTGCCGCTGCAGCAACGACAACGCCTCGGCGCGGATCGCAGGGCCGATCACGGTGGCCATGAACCGGGCGTGCGCCGCCTCGGCCTCGGCCGGGCCGCGCAGCCGCACCGCCTCGGTGGCGAAGCGCACGTAGTCGTGGACATCGAGCGTGCCCGCCTTGTAATGCTCATAGAAAGCGTCGTTGCGCTCCTTGAACACCGCCGGGTCGGTCCAGCCGATGTCCTGCGTGAACACGCCCCAGGCGTAGTCGGAGTCGATCGGCAGCAGCGTGTGGTCGAGGTCGAACAACGCCAGTCGCGGCTTGGTCATTCGCTCTCCAGCATCGATTTGATCAGGGGAATGGTGATGGCGCGCTTGGTCTGCAGGGCGTAGCCGTCCAGCTGTTCCAGCAGGTGCATCAGGCTGCCGAGGTCGCGCGAAAAGCGCGTCAGCATGTAATCCATCACCTCGTCGCCCAGAAACACTCCGCGCGCGTCGGCCGCCTGGCGCAGCACCGACCGCCGCTCGGGCTCGCTCAGCACCTGCAGCTGGAACACATGGCCCCAGCCTAGCCGGGTGCGCAGATCTTCGCGCAGGCGCAGGTCTGCCGGCGGCAGTGCGCCCGCCGCCAGCACGCCGCGCTGCAGCGACTGCGCATTGACGAACCAGTTGAACGCCGCGTGCTGCTGCACCGCGGTGTACAGGTGCACGTCGTCCAGCAGCACCACCGCCCAGCGCTCGCTGAATTCGGGCGGTTCGCTCACCGAGGCGTCGAGCCAGCCAGCGGCGGCGCCCTGCTCGCGCAGGGACTCCGCGACGGCCTTGAGCAAGTGGGTCTTGCCGCTGCCGCCCGCCCCCCACAGGTACGTCGGCACCGGCGAGCGGGTGGGGCTGCCACCCCACAGTTGCAGGTGCCTGAGCGCGGCCTCGTTCGGGCCCGCGCAGTAGCTTGCCAGCGTGGGGCCCCGGGCGAGGCCGATGTCCAGTGCGATCTGTTTCATCCCAGATAGAGCTTGCTGCCAATGTAGCCGGCCCGCAAGCGGCGCACGGCGACGAACAGCACGGCGCTCGCGGGCAAGGCCACCAGCACGCCCACGAACCCGAACAGCTGGCCGAACGCCAACAGGGCAAAGATGACCACCAGCGGATGCAGTCCGATGCGCTGGCCGACCAGCCGCGGCGTCAGGTAGAACCCCTCGATCAGCTGGCCGGTGCCATAGACGGCAGCCACCATCACCAGCGCCTTGATCGAGGCAAACTGCAGGATGCCGGCCAGGATGGCCAGCACCAGGCCGATGCCGAAGCCGACATACGGCACGAACATGGCGAGGCCGGTGAACAGGCCGATGGGCAGGGCCAGGTCCAGTCCGAACAGGGCGAGCCCGGTGCTGTAGAAAACCGCCATTGTCACCATCACCAGCAGCTGGCCACGCAGGTACTGGCCCAGCACCTGGTCGGCTTCGTCGGTGAAGGAGTCGAACCCCGGCCGGGCGCGCGGCGGCACCAGGTCGAGCACCCGCGCAACCACCTGCTTCCAGTCGAGCAGCAGGTAGAAGAGCGCGACGGGGATCAGCAGGGCGTTGCCGATGACGATCAGCGCCACCCCGCCGCCCACCTTCAGCGAGGAAAAGATCGATCCGATCGACTCCTCGAAATTGGCGCTGAGGTATTTCAGCAACTGTGCCTTGAGGCTCGCCAGGTCCAGCGCGATGTTGACCCCCAGCTGCTCCAGCCACGGGCCCAGCGCCGCGTTGAGCCGGTCGAACAGGAACGGCAGCTGTTCGCGAATCAGCGGCACCTCCTTGGCGAGGATGGGCACCACCATCAGGGCCAGCGCCAGCAGCACCAGGATCAACAGCATCTCGACAATGGCCACGGCGATGACCCGCGGCATGTGGCCCCGCCCGAGGTCGTCCAGCCGGTCCACCAGCGGCGTGAGGGCGTAGGCCAGCACGCCGGCCACCACGAAGGGGGTCAGGACTCGCCCCAGCAGCCACAGCGCCAGCGCCGTCAGTACGGCGATCAGCAGCCAGGCCGCGGCGTGTTTTTGAGTGGGCGTGAATTGCATTGCGAAGGGACGGGCGCCGATAGGGAGACTGATTCAGCGCAAGGCGGGCCGCCGAAGCGGTGCAGGTGCGGGCCGAAGCTAAAATTAGGCAAATTCTATCGGGCCAAGCGCAGCACGGCCCAGCAGCCCCATCCCATGACCTCTTCTCCCCTCTCCTACAAAGACGCCGGCGTCGACATCGACGCGGGCGACGCCCTGGTCGAACGGATCAAGCCGCTGGCCAGAAAAACCATGCGCGAGGGCGTGCTGGCGGGCATCGGCGGCTTCGGCGCGCTGTTCGAGGTGCCCAAGCGCTACCGGGAGCCGGTGCTGGTGAGCGGCACCGACGGCGTGGGCACCAAGCTCAAGCTGGCGTTCGAGTGGAACATGCACGACACCGTGGGCATCGACCTGGTGGCGATGAGCGTCAACGACGTGCTGGTGCAGGGCGCCGAGCCGCTGTTCTTCCTGGATTACTTCGCCTGCGGCAAGCTCGACGTGGACACCGCCGCCGCCGTCGTGGGCGGCATCGCGCGCGGCTGCGAACTCTCCGGCTGCGCGCTGATCGGCGGTGAAACGGCGGAGATGCCAGGCATGTACCCGGCCGGCGAGTACGACCTGGCGGGCTTCGCGGTGGGCGCGGTGGAGAAGTCGAAGATCCTGAACGGCGCCGGCGTCGCCGCCGGCGACGTGGTGCTGGGCCTCGCGTCCAGCGGCGTGCACTCCAACGGTTTTTCGCTGGTGCGCAAGTGCATCGAGCGCGCGGGCGGCGATCTGCCGGCCACGCTGGATGGCAAGCCTTTCCGCGAGGCCCTGATGGAGCCCACACGCCTTTACGTGAAGAACGTGCTGGCCGCGCTGGCCCGCCACCCGATCAAGGCGCTGGCCCACATCACCGGCGGCGGCCTGCTTGAAAACATCCCCCGGGTGCTGCCCGAAGGCACGGCGGCCCACCTCAAGAAGGGCAGCTGGCCGCAAACGGAACTGTTCGCGTGGCTGCAGCGCACCGCGGGCATCGACGACCACGAGATGAACCGCACCTTCAACAACGGCATCGGCATGGTGGTGGTGGTCGACGCGGCGAATGCCCAGGCCACGGCTGCCACGCTGCGCGATGCCGGCGAGTCGGTGTACGAGATCGGCGTCATCGGTGCGCGCGAGCAAGGCGCTGCCGTGACGGTGGCCTGACCGCTCGGCCGACCGCGTGCCCTCACCCCCGCCCTCTCCCAGAGGGAGAGGGAGCAATTCAGAAGGGCCGCCCAGGCTAGTTCTTGGCGCGGCGCAGCCCCGCGACCCGGTCGGCGATCACGTCGATGTCGAGCGCGTCCTGCGCATGAACCAGGTAAGTCTCGAGATCGACCACGGCGAGCGCCGTGTGCCCCTGCTCCGCGTGGGCCAGGCCGCGGTCGCGGTACTCTGCCCAGGCATCGGGCAGCAGGATCACCAGCCGGTCCTGCACGGCGATGACACGCTGCCAGTCTTCCTGGGCGTGGTGGATCTCCTTCAGGTTGCGCAACATGCGGGCGATGATGTCGCGGCCGGGCGCCGCCTGCAGGTACAGGCCCAGCGGCACCTCGAACTCGTCGACGAGCCCGCTGCGCCGCTTGTAAGGCTCCAGCCGCTCCGCCAGCTCTTCGCGCGACAGCGACTGGCCGGTGAACGGGTCGATCACCACCTGGCCCTTGGGCAAGTTGACCTTGACCATGAAATGGCCCGGAAAACAGACGCCGCGGGCATGCAGGCCCAGACCCTGGGCCAGCTCGATCCACAGCACGGCCAGGGTGATCTGGTTGCCGCGGCGCGTGCGCAGCACCACGTTGAGATAGCTGTTGTCGGGGTCGCAGTAGTCGTTGACGTTGCCGCCGAAGCTCAGGTCACGAAAGAAGAACTGGTTGAGCGCGCGCAGGCGCTGCAGGGGTGCGGCATCGGCCGGCAACCTGCGCTTCAGGCGTGCCAGCAACTGGTCGACGTCGCCCAGCACCTGCTGCACGTCGAGTTCGGGGTACTCGTCCTGGGCGAGGCTGGCAGCGGCTTCGAGCAACGGAAACTCCTCGTCGCTTTGCGCGAGCGACCCGAAGTACTCGAGCGGCGTCGGAGCCGTGAAATTCAGAAGCATGAGTTCTTTGTAATAGAGCCTCCAGCGGCCGTCAAGCAGCGCCGGGGCCGCGTGTATCAACGCGTGACAAACTGTCTCAGTTTGAGGCCCGCGATCCAAATCGCTACAAAATAGATAGCAGCCGAACCGACCAGCACGAGGCCCATCAACCCGAGCCTCTGCATTGCCTGGGCACGCATGGCGATCCAGGGGAAGCTGCCGGCCGCCCAGACGAGGAAAATTGCCAGCAGCGCGGTAGCCGCGAAAACCTGCAGGCCGAACACGCCCCAGCCCGGCTGCGGCCGATAGCTGCCGCGCTTGAGCAATCCGGCCAGCAGCCAGCCGGCGTTGACCAGGGCGCCGAACGCGATGGACAAGGCCAGCCCGGCATGCTTGAACATCGGCACCAGCGCGATATTCAGCAACTGGGTGATGACCAGCACGACGATGGCGATACGCACGGGGGTCTTGATGTCCTGGCTGGCGTAATAGCCGGGGGCCAGCACCTTGATGGCCACCAGGCCCACCAGGCCGACGCCGTAGCCGGTCAAGGCGAGCGCAACCTGGGTGACGTCGCTGTCCTTGAAAGCGCCATAGTGAAACAGCGTGGCCACCAGCGGCTGCGCGAAGATCAGCAGCGCCACCGAAGAGGGTACGGCGAGCAGCACCACCAGCCGCAAGCCCCAGTCCAGCATCGCCGAGTACCGGTCCGGATCGTTGCTCGCCCGCGCGCCGGCCAATTGCGGCATCAGCACCACGCCCAGCGCCACCCCCAGCAAGGCGGTGGGAAACTCCATCAGGCGATCGGCATAGCCCAGCCAGGTGACGCTGCCCGGCGTGAGCCACGAGGCGATCTGGGTGTTGATGAGGATGGAAATGTGCGCCACCCCCACGCCCAGCAGGGCAGGCCCCATCATGCGGGCCACATGGCGGGTGCCGGGGTCGTTCCAGGCCTCGCGCAGCCGCGACCAGCCCACGCCGATGCGTGGCAACAGGCCCAGGCGATGCAATACCGGAATCTGCACCAGCAGTTGCAGCAGACCGCCCACCATCACGCCGCCGGCCATGGCGTAGATCGGCTCGATGCCCATCGAGGCAAACCAGGGCGCGCCCAGCCAGGCTGCGGCGATCATCGACAGGTTCAGCAGCACCGGCGTCGCCGCGGGCGCCGCGAAATGCTTCCAGGTGTTGAGAATGCCGGCCGACAGCGCCACCATCGACATGAAGCCGATGTAAGGAAACATCCAGCGCGTCATGAACACGGCGGCCTCGAAGCTGCCAGGCTCCTGCTTGAAGCCGCTGGCCAGCGCCCAAACCAGCAACGGTGCGCCGGCTACGCCGATCGCACAGGTGACCAGCAGCGCCCAGGCCAGCACCGTGGCAACGCTGTTGATCAGCCGGTGGGTGGCCTCGGCGCCATCCCTTTCCCGGGAATGGGCGAGCGCCGGCACGAACGCCTGGCTGAACGCGCCCTCGCCGAACAGGCGGCGGAACAGGTTGGGAATGCGGAAGGCGACGTTGAAGGCGTCGGTCAGGCCGGTGGCGCCGAACACCGCGGCCATCAGCAGGTCGCGTACGAGGCCGGTGATGCGCGACGCCAGGGTCAGCAGGGAAACGGTGGAGGCGGCTTTGAACAGGCTCATTGAGGGCGTCGGTCGGAGCCGAGTTTATAGTGCCCTGCCGGGCTGCCAGCGTGACTTTTTCCAGGCGCGCAGGGCTGCGGCCCCGCCGCCCTTGCCGTGGCATTGGGCGGGGGAATGCGCGCCGGCTATAATGGTGGGCTTTGCTGGCATCATCCTCAGACACAAGGACCTCACACCATGGCATCAGCCAAACCCAAGAAAAAGAACCCCCGCCTCGCGTCGGGCCGTAAACGCGTACGCCAGGACGTCAAGCTCAACGCAGCCAACACGTCCCTGCGCTCCAAATACCGCACCGCGGTGAAGAACGTCGAAAAGGCCGTCGCTGCGGGCGACAAGGCCAAGGCGACCGAAGCCTTCGCCCGGGCCCAGAGCATCGTCGACACCGTGGCCGACAAGCAGATCTTCCACAAGAACAAGGCCGCTCGCGACAAGAGCCGCCTGTCCGCCAAGGTGAAAGCCCTGGCGACCGCCGCCGCCTGACGCTTCAGGCAAACAGCCCGGGGATCTCGATCAGTTAGATTCCCGCCGTTTGAAACGGGTGCGCTGCCAGCAAAAGCAAAAAAGCCGTCGCAAGACGGCTTTTTTGCTTTTCGAGGTTGACGTTCTGCCGCGCGCCTCAAGCCGGCGGCACATCGGGCAGCAGGCAGGCCTCGGCCAGCTGCAGGTCGTTGTCCTTGGCAAAATTGAGCACGAAGTCCCAGGCCATCGGCTCCAGGCTGCGAAGCTCGCTGTTGACCACCACCGCCTTGACCCCATTGACCACCGTGGGAATGCACCAGGGCGAGTAGCTGAGATGGCTGTCGGGCTGCGCGCCGCCCGGCCGGAACGAGCTCATCACCCCGGCCAGCCGTTCGGCCCAGTCACTGGGGCGGAAGGTCTTGCCGGTGCGGGTCTGGCCCAGGATGAAGACTTCTTTGGCGCTGCTCGAAACCATCGGTAGAGGTGGATTTGGGGCGAGCCACGGACCGGGATCACCCCTTGTTGCGGCGCACAAGTATTATATCTTATATAAGACTGTCGACTCGGTTCCCGGGCGCCGGGCGGCGCATCGCTGTGATGCGGAATTGTCAAACATCGCGCGCGGCCCGTGTGCCTAAAATTGGGCCTCAGCGGCTCGCTCGTCGAGCCGATTCTTTTTGTGTGCCCTGCCCTCTGGAGACTGCGCAATGGCTTTGATCGAGGCTTCGTCGCCCCACACCATGAACACCTACGGCCGGGTGCCGATCGCGCTGTCGCATGGCCAGGGCGTGCGCGTGTGGGACGTCAACGGCAAGCAGTATCTGGACGCGCTGGGTGGCATTGCCGTCAACACGCTGGGCCACAACCACCCCAAGCTGGTGCCCGCGCTGCAGGAGCAGATCGCCAAGATCATCCATTCGTCGAACTACTACCACGTGCCCAACCAGGAGAAGCTGGCCGCCAAGCTGGTGGAACTCTCGGGCCTCACCAACGTGTTCTTCTGCTGCACCGGGCTGGAGGCCAACGAGGCGGCGCTGAAGCTGGCCCGCAAGTTCGGCCACGACAAGGGCATCGAGCGGCCCGAGATCGTGGTCTACGAGAAGGCCTTCCACGGCCGCAGCATCGCGACGCTGTCGGCGACCGGCAACGAGAAAGTGCAGCAGGGCTTCGGCCCCCTGGTCGAGGGTTTCGTTCGCGTGCCGCTCAACGATATAGAGGCGCTGAAGGCCGCAACCGAGGGCAACAAGAACGTGGTGGCGGTATTCTTCGAGACCATCCAGGGCGAAGGCGGCGTCAACCCGATGCGCATCGAATACCTGCAGCAGGTGCGCCAGCTGTGCGACCAGCGCGACTGGCTGCTGATGATCGATGAAGTGCAATGCGGCATGGGCCGCACCGGCAAGTGGTTCGCCCATCAATGGGCCGGCATCCTGCCCGACGTGATGCCACTGGCCAAGGGCCTGGGCTCCGGGGTGCCGATCGGCGCCGTGGTAGCGGGGCCCAAGGCTGCCAACATCTTCCAGCCGGGCAATCACGGCACGACCTTCGGCGGCAATCCGCTGGCCATGCGCGCGGGGGTAGAGACCATCCGCATCATGGAAGAGGAAGGGCTGCTGGACAACGCGGCCCGCGTGGGCGCACACCTGAAGGGCATGCTGGCGCGTGAACTGGGCGGACTGCCGGGCGTGACCGACATCCGCGGACAGGGGTTGATGCTGGGCGTGGAACTGGCCAGGCCCTGCGGCGTGCTGACCCAGCGTGCGGCGGAGAAGGGGCTGCTCATCAGCGTCACGGCGGACAACGTGATCCGGTTGGTGCCCCCGCTGATCCTGACGGAAGCCGAAGCCGACGAGATCGTGGCGATCCTGGCGCCGCTGGTGCGCGAGTTTCTGGGCCAGTAACCCATGGAACTGCAGCACTACCTCCAGTTCAGCGACCTCACGGCCGACGAATACGCCTGGCTGTTCGAGCGGGCCGCCGTCATCAAGAAGAAATTCAAGGCCTACGAAAAGCACCACACGCTGGCCGACCGCACGCTGGCGATGATCTTCGAGAAGGCCTCGACGCGCACGCGGGTGAGTTTCGAAGCCGGCATGTACCAGTTGGGCGGCAGCGTGGTGAACCTCACCACGGGGGACAGCCAGCTGGGACGCGCCGAGCCGATCGAAGACTCTGCGCGCGTCATCAGCCGCATGGTCGACCTGGTGATGATCCGCACCTACGGGCAAGACAAGATCGAGCGCTTTGCCGAGCACTCGCGCGTGCCCGTGATCAACGGCTTGACCAACGAGTTCCATCCTTGCCAGATCCTGGCGGACATCTTCACCTTTCTCGAGCACCGCGGCACGAATTCGCAAGGGAAGCTGGACCCAGCTTCCCTGCAGGGCAAGATCGTCGCCTGGGTGGGTGACGGCAACAACATGGCCAATACCTGGCTGCAGGCGGCTGAGCTGCTGGGCTTCACGGTGCATGTGAGCACGCCCACCGGTTACGAGGTGGACCAGACCGTCGCCGGCATCCGCAGCAACGAGAGCTACAAGGTGTTCAAGAACCCGATGGAGGCCTGCCGCGGCGCCGACCTGGTGACCACCGACGTCTGGACCAGCATGGGCTACGAAGCGGAAAACGAAGAGCGCAAGAAGGCATTCGCCGACTGGTGCGTCGACACCGAGATGATGCGGGTGGCCAAGCCCGACGCCCTGTTCATGCACTGCCTGCCCGCCCATCGGGGGGAGGAAGTCGAAGCCGAGGTGATCGACGGCCCCCAGTCGGTCGTATGGGACGAGGCCGAGAACCGGATGCACGCGCAGAAGGCACTGATGGAGTACCTCCTGCTGGGCAAGGTCGCCTGAGCGTCAGCTTGCCGCCGCGGCAGCGCCGAAGCGCCCCACCCGCGCCGGCAGCTTGCCCAGCCTGATCAAGCGGGACTCCACCGCGAAGGGCGAGCGACCCAGGTCCAGTGCGAGCTGCTTCAACTCGGTGCCGCCGTCGAATGCCAGCGAGAGCCGCCTGTCGTCCTCGGGCGGCCAGGCTTTGCCGGCGTTGGGCGGCAACTCGCGACGCGGCTTGACGGTGGCCGGCGGGGCCGACTGGAGCAACAAGGCCTGCGACACCGCGAACAAGGCGCGGATCACCGGAGGCGCGTTGTAAGGACTGTCTTCAGGCATGGCTGCGCCGGTGACGGGGTGAATGCCCTGGGCCAGGGTGTCGATGATCTGGTGCGCGGTCTGCAGTTCCATAGGATCCTCCTGAGCTGAATTGAGAAGCTGTACATGTATACAGTTACCCTCCAACGCAGCTGCACTGATGCGGGTTGACGTCGCTTTCGTGCGGCCGGCGCCGGCACTTGCTTTAAGCTTCAACTAATTTGGGCCGTTGTTGGAATTAACCGACACCACGGCCCGCGCGGTCGGCGCACACTTTTGCCATGAAGTCGTTCTGGGACATTTCCCCGCCGGTGGGTCCGGGCTCGCCGGTATTTCCCGGTGACACCCCCTACGCGCAGGAGTGGTCGGCCAGCCTGGCGCCCGGTTGCCCGGTCAACGTAAGCCGAATCACCTTGTCGCCGCACGTCGGGGCCCATGCCGACGCGCCGCTGCACTACGACCCCGAGGGCGCCGCCATCGGGTCGCTCGATCTGGCGCCCTACCTCGGCCCCTGCCGCGTGATCCATGCCATCGGGTGCAGCCCGCTGGTGCACTGGGCGCACCTTGCCCATGCCGCACACGACCTGCCGGCACGGGTGCTCGTGCGCACCTATGAACGCATGCCCGTGGACCGCTGGGACGCTGGACTCGCCGCGTACGCGCCCGACACCATCGAGAAGCTGGCCGCGCTGGGCGTGAAACTGGTGGGAATCGACACCGCCAGCATCGACCCGGCCGAGAGCAAGGATCTCCCCAGCCACCAGGCGATACGCCGGCTGGGCCTGCGGGTGCTGGAAAACCTGGTGCTCGACGGCGTGCCCGAAGGCGACTACGAGCTGATCGCCCTCCCCCTGAAACTGATGGCAGCCGACGCATCCCCGGTGCGCGCCGTGCTGCGCGAACTATGACGACGACCACCCTGCAAGACTGCCGCGCGCTCGACGCACAGGACCCGCTGCGCGACTTGCGCGCACTGTTCACGATGCCGGAGGGCGTCATCTACCTGGATGGCAACTCGCTGGGCGTGCTGCCGAAAGCCACGCCCGCACGAGTGGCCCGGGCCGTCACCGAGGAATGGGGCCAGGGGCTGATCCGCTCCTGGAACGCAGCGGGCTGGTACGAGCTGCCGCGGCGGCTGGGCGACAAGATCGCGCTCCTGATCGGCGCGGGCCCCGGCGAGGTGGTCGCCACCGACAGCACCTCGGTCAACCTGTACAAGGTGCTGAGCGCGGCGCTCGGCATCGCAGCCCAGGATGCGCCGGGGCGCAAGGTGGTCGTCAGCGAACGGTCGAACTTTCCCACCGACCTCTACATCGCCCAATCGGTTTGCCGCGAGCGCGGCTATGCGCTGCAGCTGGTCGATGAAGCGCAGATCGATGCGGCGCTGACCGATGAAGTGGCCGTGCTGATGCTGACCCACGTCAACTACCGCACCGGCGCCATGCACGATATGACGGCCGTGACGGCCGCGGCCCATGCCGCCGGCGCGCTTACCGTCTGGGACCTGGCGCACAGTGCCGGCGCGGTGCCGGTGGACCTGGCGGGCGCGGGCGCCGACTTCGCCGTCGGTTGCGGCTACAAGTACCTCAATGGCGGGCCCGGCGCGCCGGCCTTCGTGTGGGTGAGCCCACGGCACTGCGACCGCTTCGAGCAGCCACTGTCCGGCTGGTGGGGCCATGCCGCGCCGTTCGAATTCTCGGCCGGCTTTCGGCCGGCGCCCGGCATTGCCAGCTACCTGTGCGGCACCCAGCCGATCCTGAGCATGACGGCGCTGGAGTGCGGCATCGACACGGTGCTGGCGGCGCAGCCGCTAGGCGGCATGCCAGCGCTGCGGGCCAAGTCGCTGGCGCTCGCTGACCTCTTCATCGCGCTGGTGGAGAAACGCTGCGCTGGCCAGGGGCTGGCGCTGGTGTCGCCGCGCGAGCCGGCCCGGCGCGGCTCCCAGGTCTGCCTGACCCGCAGCGAAGGCGCCTATGCCATCGTGCAGGCCCTGATCCAGCGCGGCGTCGTCGGCGACTATCGGGCCGGCGACGGAGACCGGCACCCCGACATCCTGCGGTTCGGCTTCACGCCGCTGTACATCGGCTACGAAAACGTGTGGCACGCCGTGGAGCAATTGTTCCAGGTGCTGGAAGGCGCCGAGTGGCAGCGGCCCGAGTTCAACCAGAAGCATGCGGTGACCTGACATGAGCGCAAAACCCGAAGACATCGTGCGCGAGGAAAACGCGCAGCTCGATTTCAGCCGTTCCATGAGCTACGCCGACTATCTGCAACTGGACGCGATTCTCAGCGCGCAGAAGCCGCTCTCGCCCGACCACAACGAGATGCTGTTCATCATCCAGCACCAGACCAGCGAGCTGTGGATGAAGCTGATGCTGCATGAGCTGCGCGCCGCTGTCTCGGCGGTGGCACGCGACGAGTTGGGCAGCGCCTTCAAGATGCTGGCCCGGGTCTCGCGCATCATGGAGCAGCTGGTCCACGCCTGGGATGTGCTGGCCACCATGACGCCGCCCGAATACAGCGCCATCCGCCCTTATCTGGGCAACTCCAGCGGTTTCCAGAGCGCCCAGTACCGCTGCATCGAGTTCGCCCTGGGCAACAAGAACGCCGCCATGCTCAAGCCGCACGCGCACCGCCCGGATCTGCTGGCACAGGTGCAGTCCGCGTACGAGTCACCGTCGCTGTACGACGAGGCGCTGCGGCTCCTGGCTGCCCGCGGGCTGGCTGTGCCGGCATCGCACACCCAGCGGGACTGGACCCAGCCTTACGTGGAAAGCGATGAGGTCGAGCAGGCCTGGCTGACCGTGTACCGCGATCCCAAGCAGCATTGGGACTTGTACCAGCTGGGCGAAGAACTCACGGATCTGGAAGACGCTTTCCGCCTGTGGCGCTTTCGCCATGTGACCACGGTGGAGCGCGTGATCGGTTTCAAGCGCGGCACCGGTGGCACCGGCGGCGTGAGCTACCTGCGCAAGATGCTGGACGTGGTCCTGTTCCCCGAGATCTGGAAGCTGCGCACCGACCTGTAGGCCGCATCACGCGCACCATGACGCCAGGCTAGCGGTAGAGCCACGGCTGGTCGAGCAGCCTCTCGCCCAGCAGCCGCATCGAGAGATCGCGCCCCCACTGCACCAGGCCCGTCGAATGGAAGATGCGGCCGTTGCGTTGCGACCGGGCCTGCACCCGGGCACAGCGTTGCCAGCGGTTCAAGGCGTAGCGCCGCAACGCCAGCTCGACTTCAATGGCGGCCGCTTCGCTCATCTCGAGTACGCGCGCCAATTCGGCCGCGTCTTCGATCGCCATGGCGGCGCCTTGGGCCAGGTAGGGCCGCATCGGATGCGCCGCATCGCCCAGCAAGGCCACCCGCCCCCGCGCCATCTGGTCGGCGCTTTGCAGCGGCGCGCGATCGTGCAAGGCCCAGACCCGCCAAGCGGGTATGGCGGCCACCAGGTCGCGCAGCGTCCGGTACAGCGGGCCGGCCGCGCTTTGCAGCTCGGTGGCCAGTCCGGCACTGTCCCAGTCCTGCGAGGCGCCCGCCGACCGGCCCTCGACGATCGCGACCACATTGAGCTGCTCGCCCCCACCTACGGGATAGGACACGCAATGCATGCGCGGGCCAAGCCACACGGTCACATCCTGGCTGCGCAGCGCCGCGGGCAGGTGGTCCTGCGGCACCAGTGCACGATAGGCCACATGTCCCGTTGCCATCGGCGCGCCGTCGCCCATCACCTGGTCGCGCACCAGGCTCCACAGGCCGTCCGCGGCCACCAACGCGTCACCTTCCACCTCGCAGCCTTCATTGATGCGCAGCAGCACCGCGTCGGCAGGCCGCAGCACGGCCGAAACGCGCGACGACAGATGGAGATCCACGCCGGCCTCGCGGGCGGCGTCCACCAGCAAGCCTTGCAGGTGGGCGCGATGCACGGTCAGGTACGGTGCGCCATAGCGCCGGCTGAACGACGGCCCCAGCGCCAGGACACCGAGCTCACGGCCATTGACGGCACTGCGGGCGCAAAGCCGTTTCGGACACGCGGCCACCCGGGCCAAGGCCGCATCCAGATCCCACGATCGCAAGATGCGCGTGGCGTTGGGCCCGAGCTGGATGCCCGCACCGGTTTCGCTGAAAGCTATAGCCTGTTCGAACACGCGGGGCAGCCACCCTACCCGGGCGCCCGCTATCGCGGCGGCCAGGCCGCCCATCCCCGCGCCGGCGATCAGGACTTGTCTTGTCATGCCCGCTCATTGTGCACAACGGCAGGCGCGCCGCGCGCGCGCGGGCCGCAACAAGGCTATGGCGGCTCCTGCGTGGCACGCGGCGGCGTCTGCACGAAGCGCTGCATCAAGGGGCCGATGATGTCCAGCGGCAGCGGAAAGACGATCGTGGAACTCTTGTCGGCCGCGATCATGGTCAGCGTTTCAAGATACCGCAGCTGCAGCGCCTGGGGCTGGCGCGCCAGGATTTCCGCGGCTTCTGCCAGCTTGTGCGAGGCCTGGAGCTCGCCTTCGGCGTGAATCACCTTGGCGCGCCGCTCGCGCTCCGCCTCGGCCTGGCGGGCGATGGCCCGGATCATGGTGTCATTCAGGTCCACATGCTTGATCTCGACATTGGTGACCTTGATGCCCCAGGTGTCGGTCTGCGCGTCCAGGATCTTCTGAACATCCAGGTTCAGCCGTTCGCGCTCGGACAACATATCGTCGAGTTCGTGCTTTCCCAGCACCGCGCGCAGGGTGGTCTGGGCGAGCTGGCTGGTCGCTTCGAGATAGCGCTCCACCTGGATGATGGCTTTGGCCGGGTCGACCACCCTGAAATACAGCACCGCGCTGACTTTCACCGAGACGTTGTCCCGGGAAATCACGTCCTGGCTCGGAATGTCCATCACCACGACGCGCAGGTCGACCCTGACCATCTGCTGGATGCCCGGCACCAGGATCACCAGGCCCGGACCCTTGACTTTCCAGAAGCGTCCCAACTGGAACACCACGCCCCGCTCGTATTCGCGCAGGACGCGCAGCGCGGCAACGAGCAGGACCAGCAGCAGGATCAACACGAACCCGAGGCCGAATGCGCCGAAGAGCATGGCGATCTCCTTGTGTAGCAATGGTCAGGCCTCGGCGGCCACCTCAAGCGTGGCGCCCCGCACGGCCGTCACCCGCACCCGGTCCCCGGCACGCAATTGCGACGGCCCCCGCACCTTCCAGTGCTCGCCTTGCACCAGCGCCCAGCCGGCGCCGCCGGAATATTCGACGAGCTCGCCGCTCTCACCCAACAAAGTCTGCCGGCCAGTTACCACCGGCCGCCGCTGCGCCCGGGCGGCCAGGCCGGCCACCAACAGGATGAAGGCTGCGGACACGAGAGCCAGCAATCCAATCAGCGGCAGCGGGATGCCGTAGCCCGGCGAGTCGCTGTCGATCAGCATCACCGCGCCGAACACAAAAGCGATGAGCCCGCCCAGCCCCAGCGCTCCGAAGCTGGGCAAAAAAGCCTCTGCGACCAAAAAGGCGAGGCCCAGCACCATGAGGGCCAGCCCCGCGTAGTTCACCGGCAGCATCTGCAGTGCGAACAGCGCCAGCAGGAGGCAGATGGCGCCAACGACGCCGGGCAGGACGAAGCCCGGATTCATGAACTCGAACATCAGGCCGTAGACGCCGATCATCAGCAGCAGCAGGGCCAGGGAGGGATTGGTGATGACCGACAGCAGCCGGCTGCGCCAATCCTCGTCGAACGCCACTTGCGGTGCGTTACGCGTTGCCAACCGCTGCAGCCCGGCGGTGGTTCTCAGCTCCCGGCCATCGAGCTGGCGCAGCAGATCGGGCACATCCCGGGCGATCAGATCCACTACTTTGAGCTCGAGCGCCTCCCCGGCCGGAATGCTGACGGCCTCGCGCACTGCTTTTTCCGCCCAGTCGGCATTGCGCCCGCGCAGCTGGGCCAGGCTGCGCATGTAGGCTACCGCGTCGCCGATGCGCTTGGCGCTCATTGCATCGGCGCTGTCCAGGGCGGCCGGTGGCCTCGGGGCGCTGGCACCTGAAGCAGGCTTGGCCGGAGGAAGCGGATTGGCCGGTTGGCTTCCACCGGGCATGCCGATGGCGACCGGCGTGGCCGCCCCCAGGTTGCTGGCCGGCGCCATGGCGGCGACGTGGCTGGCGTACAGGATGTAGGTGCCGGCACTGGCCGCGCGCGCGCCATCCGGGGAGACGTAGGATGCGACGGGCACCGGCGATGCAAGGATGTCCTTGATGATGCTGCGCATCGAGGCGTCCAGCCCGCCAGGGGTATCCATGGCCACGACCAGCAGTTGGGCCCGCTGTTTCACGGCCAGCGCGATGCCCCGACGCAGGTAGTCCCAGGTGGCCGGACCGATGGCCCCATCGACCCGCAGCACGATGACGGGCGCTGTCGGGGCCGCCGCCGCACTGGTGCCTGTCGACGCGCCGGCAACACCCAGCCCCAGGGTCAGCAAGGCCCATGCGAACAGCCAATGGACGGCGCGGCTCATACCCGGACCTGTTCAAGCACCCTTCAAAAAGGCCTGCACAAGCCAAGTGTAGACCGCGTGACCGGCTGGTCAAAAAGCCAGCTCGGCAGGACTGGCTCGGCAGGACCTGCCGAGCCAGTCCTGCCGCGGGCGCCAGCCTCGCACCTCGCCCTTACGCGGCCAGCAGTTGCCTGAGCACGAAAGGCAAAATTCCGCCGTGCCGGTAGTAGTCGACCTCGATCGGCGTGTCGATGCGCAGGGTGACCGTGCGCTCCTCGCGGCTTCCGTCGGCGCGGGTGACGACCAGCAGCGCATCGCTTTGCGGGCGCAAGTCGGGATCGGGTATCACGTCGATCAGCTCCTCGCCGCTCAATCGCAGTGACTGCCAGGTGTCGCTGCCCCTGAACTGCAGCGGCAGCACGCCCATGCCCACCAGGTTGCTGCGGTGAATGCGCTCGAAGCTCTTGGCGATCACCGCGCGGATGCCGAGCAGCTGGGTGCCCTTGGCTGCCCAGTCTCGCGACGAGCCGGTGCCGTATTCCTCGCCGGCGAAGATCACGGTGGGCCGGCCCGCTTCGATGTATTTCATGGCCGCGTCGAAGATGAACATCTTGCGCGGCTCGCCGCTGCCATCGCGGTACAGGGTGACGCCGCCCTCCTCGCGTGAGCCGTCCGGCCCGGCGGGAATCATCAGGTTCTTGATGCGCACATTGGCGAACGTGCCGCGCATCATCACCTCGTGGTTGCCACGGCGCGACCCGTAGCTGTTGAAGTCGGGCTTGGCCACGCCATGGGCCAGCAGCCATTGGCCCGCCGGCGAGCTTTCCTTGATGGAGCCGGCCGGCGAGATGTGGTCGGTGGTGATCGAATCGCCGAACAAGGCCATGATGCGGGCGCCTTGCACCGAAATGGCCGTGGCGGCGCCGGGATCCCCCACGCCGTGGGTGGTTTGCGCAAGCGGCTCCAGCACGAAATCCTTGAAGAACGGCGGCTCCGCGATGTAGGTGCTGGTCGGCCAGACGTAGGTCTCGCCGCCCGCGCCGCGGATATCCTGCCAGAGCGCGCCCGGATCCGTCTTGACCTTGGCGTAGTTCTCGCGATAGGCCTTGCCGTCGAGCGCGAACTTCATCAGCTTGTGGACCTCGTCGCTGGTCGGCCAGATGTCGCCGAGATAGACGTCCTTGCCACCGTGCCCCTGGCCGACCGGCTCGGTCATCAAGTCACGCAGCACGGTGCCGGCGATGGCGTAGGCCACCACCAGCGGCGGGCTCGCCAGGAAGTTGGCCTTGATGTTCGGGTGGATGCGGGCCTCGAAATTGCGGTTGCCAGAGAGCACCGCCGCACAGACCAGGTCGCTCTTGGTGATGGCTTCGTTGATCTCCGGCGTGAGGTCGCCCGAGTTGCCGATGCAGGTGGTGCACCCATAGCCCACGACGGAGAAGCCCAGCTGCTCCAGGTACGGCAACAGCCCGCTTTTCTGGAAGTACTCGGTGACGATCCTCGAACCCGGCGCCAGCGAGGTCTTGATGTGCGGCTTGACCCGCAAACCCGCTTCCACTGCCTTCTTGGCCAGCAGGCCGGCCGTCAGCAGCACACCGGGATTCGACGTGTTGGTGCAACTCGTGATGGCCGCAATCAACACGTCGCCATTGCCGATCGTCACGTCCTGCGCCGGCACCGGCTGCTCGGACGGCGCTTCCGACTGGGCCGAAGCCAGCGTGGGCTTGTTGGCTTCCATCTCCATCTCGAAGCGCGGCGCGGCCGGCGGCGTGGGCGGGTTGGCCGGCACCTTCGGGTTGGGCTCCTCGCCCGAATTGCTCACCAGGTGCCGCGTCTGCAGCATTCCGGCCGGCTGGTTGAAGCCGTTCTCGCTGTTTGGCTTGCTGAACAGCGAGGCGAAGTTGGCGGCTACCTTGCCCAGCTCGATGCGGTCCTGCGGGCGCTTGGGGCCGGCCAGGCTGGGCGTCACCGTGCCGAGGTCCAGCCGCACCACCTGGGTGTAGTCGATCTCGCCGGCCAGCGGCACGCCAAACAGGCCCTGCGCGCGGAAATAGTTCTCGAACGCGGCGATCTGCTCCTTGGTGCGGCCGGTGCCACGGTAGTAGTCGAGCGTCTTCTCGTCCACCGGGAAAAAACCCATGGTCGCGCCGTACTCCGGCGCCATGTTGCCGATGGTGGCGCGGTCCGGCACGGCCAGGGTGCGGGTGCCTTCGCCGAAGAACTCGACGAACTTGCCCACCACTTTTTCGCGGCGCAGGATCTCGGTGACGGTGAGCACCAGGTCAGTCGAGGTGCAGCCTTCGCGCAACCGGCCCGTCAACTCGAAGCCGACCACGTCGGGCGTGAGCATGTAGACCGGCTGGCCCAGCATCGCCGCCTCGGCTTCGATGCCGCCCACGCCCCAGCCCACCACGCCGATGCCATTGATCATGGTGGTGTGGCTGTCGGTGCCGACCAGCGTGTCGGGGTAGTGCACGCCGTCGGCGTTGCTGTGCACGCCACGCGCCAGGTACTCCAGGTTGACCTGGTGGACGATGCCGAATCCGGGCGGGACCACGCCGAAGGTCTTGAACGCCTGCATGCCCCACTTCATGAATTCGTAGCGTTCGCGGTTGCGCTGGAATTCCAGCTTCATGTTCAGGTCGAGCGCATCGCGGCTGCCGTAATGGTCGACCATGATCGAATGGTCCACCACCAGGTCGACTGGCACCAGCGGCTCGACGGCACCGACCCTTTTTCCCATCCGGGCGGCGACGCTGCGCATTGCGGCCAGGTCAGCCAGCAGGGGCACGCCGGTGAAATCCTGCAGCACCACCCGCGCCACCACGAATGGAATCTCGTCGGTGCGGTCTGCCTGCGCGAACCAGTTGGCGACCTGCCGCACGTGCTCGGGCGTCACCTTGTTGCCGTCGCAGTTGCGCAGCACCGATTCCAGCACGATGCGCATGGACACCGGCAGGCGCGTGATCCTGGGAAACTGCTCAGCCAGGGCCGGCAGCGAAAAGAACTTGCCGGTCTTGCCCGGGCCGGCCTTGAATGTCTTGAGTGTGTTGGCGAAAGCGTGGGGCATCTCAACCTCGGGCGTTATTGGTCTTGCCCTCATTTTGCAGCCAGACGCCGACCATTTGTCGGGTGCTGGCATTGCACAGCCACTTCCGAGCCTGCTCCATCCCCCGGGCCGTGCTTAATCCGCCTGCGGCAGGTAGCGCACCGCAAGCACCCCTTCGATCGCCTTGAGCGCCGACATCACACCGTCCCCTGCCGGGCTGTCCACGTCCACCAGGGTATAGGCCATGTCGCCGCGCGACTTGTTGACCATGTTGTGGATGTTCAACCCGGCCTGGGCCATGGCGGTGGAGATCTGGCCCAGCATGTTGGGCACGTTGGCGTTGGCTATCGCCACGCGAAAACGCGATTCGCGCGCCATGCTGACGCTGGGAAAGTTCACCGCGTTGGCGATGTTGCCGTTCTCCAGGTAGTCGCGCAGCTGGTCGGCCACCATGATGGCGCAGTTTTCTTCGGCTTCGCGCGTGGAAGCGCCCAGGTGGGGCAGCGCCACCACCTTGGGATGACGCAGGATCTTGCCACTGGGAAAGTCGCAGATGTACCAGCCGAGCTGGCCGCTGTCGAGCGCCGCCAGCACGGCGGTGTCGCTCACGACGCCTTCGCGCGAGAAGTTCAGCAGCACCGTGCCGGGCTTGGCCAGGCCGACGTTCTTGTCATTGACCAGGTCGCGCGTGGCCTCCACCAGCGGCACATGCAGGCTGATGAAGTTGGCGTTCTTGAGCACATCGGCCACGCTGGTCGCCTTCTTCACCTGCGCGGGCAGGCTCCAGGCGGCATCGACCGTGATGTCCGGGTCGTAACCCAGCACGTTCATGCCCAGCTTGATCGCCGCATCGGCGACCAGGCAGCCGATCTTGCCCAGACCGATGATGCCCAGCGTCTGCCCCGCCAGCTCGTAGCCGGCGAAACTCTTCTTGCCGTCTTCCACGGTCTTGTCGAGGTCAGGCGAGCCGGCGTCGAGTTTTTCCACGAAGCGCTGGGCAGGGGCCAGGTTGCGCGCCGCGATCAGCATGCCGGCCAGCACCAGCTCCTTGACTGCGTTGGCGTTGGCGCCCGGCGCGTTGAACACGGGCACCCCACGCGTGCTCATGGCCTTGACCGGGATGTTGTTGGTCCCGGCGCCGGCCCGGCCGATGGCCTTCACGCTGGCGGCAATGTCGATGCCGTGCAGGTCTGCCGAACGCACCAGCACTGCATCGGGGTCGGCGACGTCCTTGCCCGTGGAGTAGCGCTCGGCGGGGAAGCGTTTGAGGCCGTTGGGTGAGATCTGGTTCAGCACCAGCACCTTGAACAGCCTGTCAGCCATGCTGCGCCTCGAATTCCTTCATGTAGGCCACCAGGGCCTTGACGCCTTCGATCGGCATGGCGTTGTAGATGGAGGCGCGCATGCCGCCGACGGAGCGATGGCCCTTGAGCTGGATCATGCCCTTGGCCTGGGCGCCCTTCAGGAACGCCTCGTCCAGCGCTTCGTCTTTCAGCTTGAACGGCACGTTCATCAGGGATCGGTCCGCTTTGGCGACGGGGCTGCGGTAGAAGGCGCTGGCGTCCAGGTAGTCGTACAGGACGGCCGCCTTCGCCTGGTTGTGCGCCGCCATCGCGGCCAGGCCGCCCTGCGCCTTCACGTACTTGCAGACCAGCCCGAGGATGTAGATCGCGTAGGTGGGCGGCGTGTTGTACATCGAGTCGTTCTCGGCCTGCAGCTGGTAGTTGAACGCCGAAGGCGTGACCGGCAGCGCATGGCCGAGCAGGTCATCGCGCACGATGACCACCGTCACGCCCGACGGCCCCATGTTCTTCTGGGCGCCCGCATAGATCAGGCCGTACTTGCTGACATCGATCGGGCGCGACAGGATGTTGGACGACATGTCGGCCACCAGCGGTACGGCGCCCGTGTCGGGCGTCCAGTGGTACTCGACGCCGCCGATGGTTTCGTTGGAGCAGATATGCACATACGAGGCCTCGGGGTCGAGCTTCCATTCGGCCTGCGCGGGGATGGCCGTGAAGCCGCTGGCTTCGCCCGAGGCCGCGACGTTCACCTTGCCGTAGTTCTTCGCTTCCTTGATCGACTTCTTCGACCAGTCGCCGGTGCTGATGTAGTCGGCCTTGCCGCTTCTGCCGATCAGGTTCATCGGCACGATGGCGTTCTCGCCGATGGCGCCGCCCTGCATGAACAGCACCTTGTAGTTGGCCGGCACGCCCAGCAGTTCACGCAGCAGGCTCTCGGCCTCGGCGTGGATGGAGATGAACTCCTTGCCGCGGTGGCTCATCTCCATCACCGACATGCCGCTTCCGTGCCAGTCAAGCATCTCCTCGGCTGCCTGGCGCAGCACGGGTTCGGGCAGGGTGGCGGGGCCGGGGCTGAAATTGAATACGCGTGTCATGGAGCTTCTCTCTCTTGGCTGGGGATGGAAAAACCGGCGTTGGCGCAGCACTAGCGCCAAAGTTGCACAGCATACAAGAGAAGGAATTGCCCCCACGCTTCGCTGCCCCCCGAGGGGGCCATCGTTGCCTTGGGGCGGCCCGGCGGCAACGAAGCCCCCACGCTTCGCTGCCCCCCGAGGGGGCCATCGTTGCCTTGGGGCGGCCCGGCGGCAACGAAGCCCCCACGCTTCGCTGCCCCAGAGCAACTACACCCAGCCGACGCGAGGTGCGCGGCGCAAGCCGATCCACTCGAGCTCGGCCAGCGCGGCGACTGCGAAGGCGTGCATCAGCAGGTAGGCTTGCCCCAGGGCCGTCATGGCCTGGGCGTGCAGCATGAAGACGACGGCGCAACCGCCGACCCACGCCCAGTTGGCGGCAATCAGCATGCCAACGCCGCGGCGCGGGATCGGGTCGCAGGCAGCCAGGTAGGCCGCCGCCGCGACGTAGACCAGCAGCGCGGCCCCGCTCATCGCGATCACGCCACGCGGCAGGCCCAGCAGATCGGCCAGCAGGCCCGCGGCCAGCAGGTGCAGCAGGCCGCTGCCGGCGCCGGCCGCAGCGTCGGCCCACAGCACGCGGCGCAGAAAATGGGGAGAGGCAAAGATCGACATGGCGAGGCTCCTTTCGGGTTGAACAAGCCTCGATCTTTTCCGCGCCGGCGCCGCTGGTCGATTACGCGCCAGGTAATGGGAGTTCGGCCCCGCGGCACTACGATGTCGACATGAATACCGCGACGCCACCCGCCCATCGCCCTGCGCCCCGGCCCTTCGGCGAGCACCTGCGCCACTGGCGCCAGCATCGCCGCCTGTCCCAGCTGGACCTGGCGCAAGAGGCCGACATTTCCACCCGCCACCTCAGTTTCGTCGAGACCGGCCGCTCCGCGCCCAGCCGCGAGATGGTGCTGCGGCTGGCCGAGCGGCTGAACGTGCCGCTGCGCGAGCGAAACGCATTGCTGGTGGCCGCCGGCTACGCCCCTATGTACCGCGAACGCCCGCTAGACGACCCGGCCCTGGCCGCCGCCCGGCAGGCGGTCGAACTGATCCTGAAAAGCCACGAGCCTTATCCTGCGCTGGCCGTGGATCGGCACTGGAACCTCCTGGCCGGCAACGCGATGCTGCCGCACCTGATGGCCGGCGCTGACCCAGCCCTGCTGCAAGGGCGCGTCAACGTGCTTCGGCTGAGCCTGCACCCCCAGGGGCTCGCCCGGCAGATCCTGAACCTGGGCCAATGGCGCAACCACTTGTTCGAGCGCCTGCGCCAGCAGATCCAGGCGACCGGCGACGCTGTGCTGGCCGAACTGCTGGAAGAATTGCGCGGCTATCCGGTGCCTGAGGGCGCCGCTGGCGCTCACCTGGACGGCGAACTGCTGGGTGTGGCGATGCCCTTCAAGTTCCAGAGCCCCTACGGCGTGCTCAGCTTAATCAGCACCACCACGGTGTTCGGAACGCCGGTGGACGTGACCCTGCAGGAACTGGCGCTGGAGACCTTCTTTCCTGCCGACGCGGCAACCGGCGACGTGCTGCGCCAGCTGATGCCGCGGGGGTGACGGCCCACGCAGCGCCCTCACCCCAGCGCTTTCCCAGCGGGAGAGTGAGCAAACGGTTCTGCTCCTGCCCAGCCCGATCAGGCGCCTTCCACGGCCAGTGGGGCGGCGTCACCCGCGTCGATCTGCCGCTCGAAGGCGCGCAGCCGCTTGTACACGGAGATCAGTTCGATCACCGTGCTCCAGCTGAGGACCAGAAACTGGAACGCGCTTTCCACGCGCCCGAACGCGCGCACGATCTGCTGCATCACCCCCAGCGTCACCACCCCGCCGACCAGCGTCGGACCGAGGGCGATGTAGGGCACCATCGCGCCGAACTGGATGTAGGACCATTTCGCCACGTCGAAATACAGGTAGTGGAAAAACAGGCGGAAGTAATTGAAGCGCACATCGGCGAACAGCTTGTCGGCCACCGGCGCCGAGGCGCGGCTGGCATCGTCCTCGCCGTACACAAGTTCCTTGCGATATGCCGCCTCCACCCGCTGGTTCTGAAACTGCAGGCCGGGCAGCTTGATGCCGACGATGGCGAGCAGCACGGTGCCGGCCAGCGCGAAGGCGATCGCCACCCAGACCAGCGAATAGGGAATCGCCCCTATGAAGGGCAGCTCGGTGACCTTCGACGAGAGCGCCGCCAGGATGGGCAGAAAGGCCGCCAGGACCATCACGCTGCGCATGAAGTCCACGCCCAGGCCCTCCATGATGCTGGCGAACCGCATGGTGTCCTCCTGCACGCGCTGGGCCGCCCCTTCGATGTGGCGCAGCTTGTGCCAGTGCGCCATGTAGTACTCGTTCATGGCCTGGCGCCAGCGGAAGATGTAGTGCTTGACGAAGAAGTCCAGCACCACGGCGATGGTCACGTAGACCATGGCGATGCGCAGGAAGGTGGCGACTTGGCCCCAGTAGTCGGCGGCGGTGATCGAGCCGGGTTTGCCCAGCGCCCGTTGGATGAGGTCGTAGAACGTGCCGAACCATTCATTGATTTGCACATCCAGCTGGACGCGGTACCAGGTCGCGAAAAGAATCAGCGCGGTGCCCAGGAGCGACCAGTGCAGCCAGCGGCGCGACAGGAAAAACGAACGAAACATGGGAAACGCCTTGCTCGGGTTCAGTGCCGGGATGTTAGCCGGGTCCCACCGGGCGCGGCGGCAGGCGAGCATCGGCCGTCCATAAAAAAAGCGGCCGAAGCCGCTTCTTTTGGTGCCGGCGGAAAGCCTCAGGCCGTGACCGTGTCTGCCGCGTCCTTGAAGTCCTTGATCCGGTCGAAGTTCATGTACTGGTAAACCTGGTCGCTGGCGGCCGTGAGCACGCCCATGTCGACCATGTACTCCTCTTTCGTGGGAATGCGCCCGAGCTTGGAGCAGATCGACGCCAGCTCGGCGCTGCCCAGGTAGACGTTGCTGTTCTTGCCCAGGCGGTTCGGGAAGTTGCGGGTGGAGGTGGAGAACACGGTGGCGCCCTCCCTCACCTGCGCCTGGTTGCCCATGCACAGCGAACAACCCGGCATTTCCATGCGCGCGCCGGCGGTGCCGAGCACGCCATAGTGGCCTTCCTCGGTGAGCTGCTTGGCATCCATCTTGGTGGGGGGTGCGACCCACAGCTTCACCGGAATGTCGCGCTTGCCTTCGAGCAGCTTGGAGGCCGCGCGGAAGTGGCCGATGTTGGTCATGCAGGAGCCGATGAACACTTCGTCGATCTTCGCGCCGGCGACATCGGCGAGCGTCTTGACGTCGTCCGGATCGTTCGGGCAGGCCACGATGGGCTCGTGCACGTCGGCCAGGTCGATCTCGATCACCGCGGCATATTCGGCGTCGGCATCGGCCTTCATCAGCACCGGGTTGGCGAGCCAGGCCTCCATGGCCTTGATGCGGCGGGTGATGGTGCGCACGTCGGAATAGCCGGTCGCGATCATCCACTTGAGCATGGTGATATTGCTCTGGATGTACTCGATGATCGGTTCCTTGTTGAGGTGCACCGCGCAGCCGCCGGCCGAACGCTCGGCCGAAGCGTCGCTCAGCTCGAAAGCCTGCTCCACCTTCAGGTTCGGCAGCCCTTCGATCTCCAGGATGCGGCCCGAGAAGATGTTTTTCTTGCCTTGCTTGGCCACGGTCAGCAGGCCGGCCTTGATGGCATACAAGGGAATCGCGTTGACCAGGTCGCGCAGGGTGACGCCCGGTTGCATCTCGCCCTTGAAGCGCACCAGCACGCTCTCGGGCATGTCCAGCGGCATCACGCCGGTGGCCGCGCCGAAAGCCACCAGGCCGGAGCCGGCGGGGAAGCTGATGCCGATGGGGAAACGGGTGTGGCTGTCGCCGCCGGTGCCGACGGTGTCGGGCAGCAGCATGCGGTTGAGCCATGAATGGATGATGCCGTCGCCCGGACGCAGGCTGATGCCGCCGCGGTTGCTGATGAAGTCAGGCAACTCGTGGTGCATCTTCACGTCCACCGGCTTCGGATAGGCCGCGGTGTGGCAGAAGCTCTGCATCACCAGGTCGGCGCTGAAGCCCAGGCACGCGAGGTCTTTCAACTCGTCGCGGGTCATCGGGCCGGTGGTGTCTTGCGAGCCCACCGAGGTCATCTTGGGTTCGCAGTAGGTGCCGGGGCGCACGCCCTGGCCCTCAGGCAGGCCGCAGGCACGGCCCACCATCTTCTGTGCCAGCGTGTAGCCCTTCTTGGTGTCGAAGGGCGCCGTCGGCAGGCGGAACAGCGTGGAAGGCGGCAAGCCCAGCGCCTCGCGCGCCTTGGTGGTCAGGCCGCGGCCGATGATCAACGGAATGCGGCCGCCGGCACGCACCTCGTCGAACAGCACGTCGCTCTTGAGCTTGAACTGCGCGATCACCTCGCCGTTCTTCAGGGCCGTGCCCTCGTAGGGACGCAGTTCCACCACGTCGCCCATCTCCATCTTGCTCACGTCGAGCTCGATCGGCAGTGCGCCCGAGTCTTCCATGGTGTTGTAGAAGATCGGCGCGATCTTGCCGCCCAGGCAGACGCCGCCAAAGCGCTTGTTCGGCACGAACGGAATGTCTTCTCCGGTGAACCAGAGCACCGAGTTGGTCGCGGACTTGCGCGAGGAGCCAGTGCCGACCACGTCGCCGACGTACGCCACCAGGTGTCCCTTGGCACGCAGCTGCTCGATGAACTTGACCGGGCCGCGCTTGCCTTCTTCCTCGGGCGTGATGCCGGGCCGCGGGTTCTTGTGCATGGCCAGCGCGTGCAGCGGAATGTCGGGGCGGCTCCAGGCATCGGGCGCGGGCGACAGGTCGTCGGTGTTGATCTCGCCGGACACCTTGAAGATGCTGACGGTGATGCTCTGGGGCACTTCCGGGCGGCTGGTGAACCACTCGCCGTCGGCCCAGCTTTGCAGTACGGCGCGGGCGTTGGCGTTGCCCTTGTCGGCCTTGTCCTTGACGTCGTGGAACTGGTCGAACATCAGGAGCGTCTTCTTCAGGCCCTCGGCGGCGATGACGCCCACCTCGGCGTCGTCCAGCAGATCGATCAGCGGCCCGATGTTGTAGCCGCCCAGCATGGTGCCCAGCAGCTGCGTGGCCCGCTCACGGCCGATGATCTGGCTCTTCTCGGTGCCGTGCGCCACGGCGGCCAGGTAGCTGGCCTTGACCTTGGCCGCGTCGTCCACGCCGGCAGGCACCCGATGGGTGATCAGGTTCAGCAGGAAGTCGGCCTCGGCCGTGGACGGCTTCTTCAGCAGCTCGATCAGCTCGGACGTCTGCCGGGCCGACAGGGGCAGCGGCGGAATGCCGAGCGCGGCGCGTTCGGCAACGTGGTCAACATAGGCTTGCAACATGGCTCTCTTTCGTAGGTGCTATTTCTTATTTGGGGCTGGGCGACGTGGTGGTCGAATGGGGACCCGTGGGCAGCGGCTCGAGAATGCTCGGCAGCGGATTGGCCTTCAGCGCTTCGGCGTAGGTGAGCTGGTCGGGACTCTGGCATTCATCGGCCAGCCGCTGGCCGAGCTTCTGGCTCATCAACATGGATTTGTTGCCCAGCTGCAGCCACATGGCGCCGCGTTTCGGGTCTTCCAGGCGGATGGCGCCCGTGCGGCTTTCCACCGGGTGCATGCGAAAGCGATGGCCCTTGGTGGTGATCATGAACATGCCCTCCCGCTTCATGGGGGTGACCTTGACGCTCGCGCCGAGTTCGCACGGAATGTCCCCGACGTGGACTTTCCGCGCCACTGCAATGTCGGCTTCGCTGAACTGGATCGAAATGTCGTCGTCGATGGGCGTGTTTTCCTCCACGGCCTTGGCCGCCGACGGCGCCAGCTTGGCCTTGCTTTTGGCTTTGACGGTTGGCTTGGCGGCAGGCTTGTCGGCCGATGGGGTGGCCGCCTTGGCGGGCGCGGAAGCCTGGGCCAGCACCAGTGCGGGCGAGCCGGCGATGAGCAGGAAGGCGAGAAAGTTCTTCATCTTGAAAATTGTCTCCGGGGATTTTTAATTGACGCTGGGCTGGAACCAGCCGAGCACTTCTTGCGGCAGCTGCCTTCCGGTCTGGTGCGCCCTCTCCAGCACCTGCCAGTAGTAGCGGTAGCTTGCCCTGTCCTCCAGCTTGCCTTCGAAGCTGATCGGGGCCCAGTCAGCGCGGGCCGCAGCAGCTATTATTTTTGTAGCACTTTCGATCTCGTGGATGCTCGGGGCGAACGCCTCCAGGATCGGCCGGATCTGGTCCGGGTGGATGCTCCACATGCGGGTGAAGCCCAGTTCGCGAGCCGCCCGGCGAGCCGCCCGCCCCAATGCCTGCGTGTCTTTGAACTCGGTCACCACGCCATGCGACGGCACCTTGCCGTTGGCATGGCAGGCCGAGGAAATTTCGAGCTTGGCGCGCACCACCAGCGGGTGCGTGAACTGCCCTTCGATGCCCATGCCCTGCGACGGGATGGCGCCGCCATGGGCGGAAACGAAATCCATCAGGCCGAAGCTGAGCGACTGCACCCGAGGATGCGCGGCGATGTCGAACGCCCGGTGCACGGCGCCGGGCGACTCGATCAGCACCTGGAGCGGCAGCCCGCCCGCGCCGGCCGCCTCCAGGGCTTCACAGGCGCGCGCCACGTCCTGCACGGATTCGACCTTGGGCAGCATGATGTGGCACAGCTTCTTGCCGGCCTTCCCGGCCACGATGGCGATGTCCTGGTCGAAGGCGGGATGATCCACGGGATGGACCCGCACGGCCACGCGGGCCTTCTCGCCCGCGAGTGTGGCCAGGGCCACGACCAGCGCAGCATGCTCTGCCTCTCCGCCCACCGGCGCTCCGTCTTCGCAATCGAGCGTCACGTCGAAGACGCAGGCGCCGAATTCCTCGGTCATCTCGGCCTGCAACTGCAGGCTCTTGCGCATTCGGGCCTCGACGCCGCTGTAGTGGTCGCAGACCGGCAAAAAGCCGGTCTGCGCCTGGGCGCCGAGCAGGATGTCCCGAGGGTGGCTGGTCACAGCAGGTGGGCCACGCCCGCCTGCTCTTCCTGCAGTTCCTTGAGCGTCTTGTTGATACGTTCCTGGCTGAAAGCGTCGATCTCCAGGCCCTTGACGATCTCGTACTTGCCATCCTTCGTGGTGACCGGGAAGCCGAACATCACGTCCTTGGGAATGCCATAGTCGCCATCGGAAGGCACGCCCATCGTCACCCACTTGCCGTTGGTGCCCAGGGCCCAGTCGCGCATATGGTCGATGGCGGCGTTGGCCGCGGAAGCGGCTGACGACAGGCCGCGCGCCTCGATGATCGCAGCGCCGCGCTTGCCCACCGTCGGCAGGAACACGTCGGCGTTCCACACCTGGTCGTTGATCAGGTCCTTGACGGCCTTGCCGCCGACGGTGGCGAAGCGGTAGTCGGCGTACATGGTGGGCGAG